>JALCBQ010000092.1 GCA_028066335.1 Pirellulaceae bacterium | reverse complement strand
AGGGGACAAATACCGAAAAGGTTTTTGTCCCCTCTCTTTTAGAAATTCTAAAACTGGTTAGACCATCGGTCGAATCTTAGTCACATTTCTGAGAAACAAATCAACGATCGTTTCCTCGAATTTTACTCAATCTGTTTGAGCCCTCCTCCCCTTGCCAATCTATGGTTACAACTCGGTAACTTGTTGGATGTCGAAGAACCTAGCCCATATCTCTTCTCTTGATTGTATCTCGCAGACGACCAAAAGTACTAAAGTGAGAGAGGTCGTAAATCACCAAGAAGCTCGAAAATCGATCGATTTTTTCTAAAAATAGCTTCCTTTTGGCCTTTTTTGGCTTCCTTTTGGCCTCTTTTACTACTTCAATCAGGGGATATCTTTACCAACCTAAATACGTATTTTTCATGGCGACAATAAAAAAAGAGCTCTCTCTTTCTAAGAGGCTCTTTTATGACTATGCAGGCTTGCCTGGGTTTACTTTCCTTCGAGGGTTCTCTCTAGGTAATCTATTTGCGCATTAACACCGTCCATGTCAGGATTAAGGCGTTTTGCCCGCCTTAAGGATTCAAGAGCTGCAAAGCCGTCTTCGAGTTCGAGATAACAATTGGCCATTCCTACCGCTGCCGGAAAATGATAAGGATTGATCTCGAGTGCTTGATGGCAATCGTGAACGGCTTTTTGGAACTCATTTAAATGGTAATAGGCAATAGCTCTCTGATTCCAGGCCTCGGCAAACCAGGGAGCCCTTTCAAGTAGGGAATTGGCTAATGGTAAAACCTCTTTGAACTTCAGATCTTCATTGAGGGATATAATTTTATGTAGTTTTTTCTGTTGTAAGGAATTCCCATCTCTTTCCCAAAGATGCCTTAGACTGTTTTCAGCAATAAGCCTCACTACACGATCATCATCATGTAGGGCTCGGCCAACGACCTGATTCGACTGATAATCTCCTAAAAACCCAATCGCCAAAAGGGCAGCACGACGTGAAACCCGATGATCAGCTTGAGCTAACCGCTCAAGAGCCCCTACCGTGTAGTACCCGGCGACTTTTTTTATAAAATCAGCCGACTCTTCGGAAACAAGGTAGTGTTGATATAACTTGTGTAAAACTGGCTCACGGAGTGGCCCCTTATTGGGTTTTTGCGACACAAATAGCTCCAGAGACTACAAAACAAGTCGTATTCGGTTACGGGTTTGTTTTAATCAAGGCAAAATGCTTGCGTTCATCCTCACAAGCTTATAAAACATAAATGGAAACCAATAGCCCTCAGTCTAATCCAACACCCTGTAATAACAATTTTGTACTTGAGTCAAAAAAGTCACTTTTCCAAAATACTGTGTAGTTTTATGTAAGTTTGTACTGGTTAGTCTATTTATGGTGACTTTCTGATGTCTGCTCTCTTTCAATACCTCTTCCCTCAAAACTTCCGAACCAAGGGTTATTGCTCCATACTTTTCTTGACGATTCTATCTCCTCTACTTGCGAGCAAACCGAACAAGCTAACCTTTTACTGTACAAATAGTTACGATTACAAAGACCCAAATATTGCTTGTAGTAATAGAGCTCAGCCTCGTGGGCAACGCCACCTTGCAACCTCAGGCCAAGACGATTACCTTCAGGGAGAGAAGCTCGTACAAAGGCTGAAAATTCCTATCAGCTACTACTGGAGAAACCAGTCTTTTCGCCACGCTGCAATGACCTCCTCCAAAGAATGGCAAGTCTACTTCTTTATTGACCGACGTCTCAACCCTCGTGCTACAATAAACTTGGAGTATTCTGGTGGTTCTCTCGAAGAGGGCATTTCGGCCCTTGCTCATACAATCTCCGGTGAAAGTGCCCCCTTGCACGGTCTTGTCTACATTGGCCCCAAAGAGATGGCCCACAAAATCTCGACCCTGATCTTTTTACGTAAGCAAGAGATCTCCAAGGAACCACTTACCTCTCTTTCCATCCAACAAAAAAACAGCCTCAGGCGGCGGGAAAAAGAATCGTGGCCAATCCTCTCAACTCCTCAAGCTATTTTGGAAAGAATCGCTAAAAAACAGGGGTTCACAGTGACCAATCTCGACTTGGTTCCACATGATCTTTATCCTGAAACAGACCTTCCTCCTCTCGATTTCACAGAAAAATTCTCACTCCTATTGGCCGGATTTGACCTAACCTATCAACTCAATCCAGCTCAAAAATCGATCACTCTAAAGCCGATCCCTTCACCCCTCACTCTCACAAAAACTTTCTCTCTCCGGCAAAAAAACTCCCCGCAGGAAATCGCCTCTTTTCTTAAAGAAACTTATCCTCTTGCGACAATTGAGCTTAATGGCAAGAAAATCAGGGTGACGTCGACTTTATACACCCTGGACAAAGTCGGTGCCCACCTCAGTGACCTTGCCAAACAAGAAAACGGCAAAATCACTCAGCAGAATAGTTCGTCAAATGAAACCGCCCGCAAAACCTATACCATCACTGTAAAAAATCAGCCTGCATTAGCCGTCTTGGGTGCGATCACCTCGCAGACAGACTACACCTATACTATCGCTCCAAAACTACAACCATTACTTCAAACCCACATTTCTTTTTCTGCCGAGAAGGCAAATCTGGATAGATTACTTCGAGAAACCTTATCTCCTGTCGGCCTCAGGTTTCACCTCGACGGTAAGAAAATCGTCATTACCAGATAATCTCCTCCGTCGGACTCCATTTAAGGAGGTTTAAAATCTCTGTTAAAAATCTTTGGCAAGAGGGTAAAAAGAGCCAATTTTCTCCCTTTTTCTCCTATTAAGATGTTTTCAAATATCGGTTAACCCGATATAATCGTTCCCTTAACATACCCCTAAAAACTCACTTCAAAAAATACATAGACAAAGGTCAGGCAAATGAAAGTTGTCTCCTCAATTGGAACCCTAAAACGTCGACACCCAGATTGCCAGGTTGTACGACGAAAAGGGCGAATTTACGTTATCTGTAAAAGCAATCCACGTTTTAAAGTCCGCCAAGGTGGCGCCAAAATGAAAAACAAATAAAGCTTTCTTGAGACTTATTTGTTTTCCTGCTAACCGCCCCCCCCCTCAAAGCTCTTGTAAGTAAAATCGCTCACCTGAGTTTTCTTTTCAGTAGTCGCATTAAGGTAATTGACCAAGATAATTGACCAAGATAATTGACCAAGATAATTGACAACGGCTAACGAGAATCCAATACCAGTAGGACTGGGCCACAAAGTTTGTACCTTAAACTTTGTACGTTAGGTCTTCTAAATACCTCTGTTTCCTAAAAGGCTCGACCTTTTTCGCCCCTTTTCCGAAATGGCCACATTGCCGAGTGGAACTGTAGGCTCTCTATCTAAGCTTCACAGAGAAATCTCTCACGAACCCTCCCCCAGGTCCCAGCCCACACAGCCTTAGAAATCAGCCCTTGCTAACTTTCTGATGGCAGCTCATTCTCCATCTCTTTTTGCAAATGTACATTCAACCCTGGAGCAAAAACTACTGGTTCCGTAGGTTTACACCCTTTGTTTCTGGTCTTTCATGCCTACCTCCTATAAGAAAAAGCCCTTTGAGCGAAGAGAATCTTCGCTCAAAGGACTTTAATTATCTACTAATTGTCAGGTCCCGAATTACTCTTTCAAATCAACGACGACACGTCGGCGATCGGTTTGATTTCGTAAATTCTCAGGATCATCTTGGACAACAAGTTGTTTGCGAAAAACGGTCTGCTCGCCCGCACTCGTTACCAAGACCATGCGAACCACGTAATTCCCAGGTCTTACTCGAGCTTCCGAATCATTCGATTGGTCTTGCAGATTCCAAACGACTTTGTGCAAGCCAGCTTCGCTCGGTCCACTAGAAGTGTACAAAGTTTTTCCTGAAGTGCTAAGAACTTCGATTTCGACCGACTCAACATCTTTGTCGGTAAGACAGTAATAGATCGAGGCACCAAAGGTTGGGTTTTCGCCAACGAACTCACCCGCTTTGGGAGCGACTTGTTCCCCTTCTGGCTCATTCCACAAAACAGCGGGATGAGGACGGAAAAGGTGAGATCCGTTTGCTAACATACGAGGATTAAGCTGACGCAACCACGCAATATCCATAATCCATAAGCTACGGCCGTGCGTACCAGCGACCAACTCTGCCGCTTTATCACTAATAGCAAAGTCGTGGATCGCTACCGTTGGCAAGTCACCATTGATTTTGGTCCAACTCTTTCCCCGATCAATCGAAGCATAAGCTGCAAATTCGGTACCAAGGAAAAGAAGATTTGGGTTTTGGGTATCTTCTCGAAGGCAACGAGAATTCCCAAAGGAGTCAATTCCACTCTCATTCATCAGTGGTTTCCACGTTTCACCGAAATCTTCTGTAACATAAACATGAGGGACATCTTTATCACTACGATGAGTATCAACCGAAATGTAACAACGCCCTTCTGCGTAACGTGAAGCTTCAAGCGAGCCAATGTATCCGACATAATCCATGCCTAGTTTGTCATGGATCTCTTTCCAGTTGGCACCACCATCTCGGGTTACCCAAACGGCACCATCTTCTGTACCAACGTAAAGAACATCAGGATTCAAAGGCGAAACAGCGAGTGCTGTTGCCCCGTTACCCTCTTGGGTTAAAGTAATCCTTGGCGAGATACAGCGCAGGTCGTTACCGTAATCTGATGATTTAAAAACATAGGTTCCGGCGGTGTAATAAATACGTGGGTTGTGTGGAGAAAGGATAAATGGCGTCTTCCAGTTGAACCGGTTACGACCGCCATCTGAGGTTTCTCCCGAGAATCGGATCGGCCCACTTCTGAAACCAGAGTAGGTCGGCCCAGAAGCAGTGTTGGTTCCGGCAGCCCCCTGTTGGGCACCACCTCCTCGGCGACCTCCACCTTGACCACCACGTTGACGGGCTGCGCCACCACGACCTCCACCGGCTCCACCAGCTCCTGCACCTCGGCCTTGCTGTGCATTCGCATTTCCAGCGGCACGATTTTCGCGAAGTTCGGCCATGAGAGCGTTAAGCTCCTCGACATCAAGGTTGCCATCTTTATCTTTATCGTAACGCGTAAGGAGTTCTTCTTCAGAAAGGCGCTGAACTTGACCACCACGCTGGCCGCCACGTTGGCCACCACCACGTTGGCCACCGCCACGTTGACCACCGCCACGTTGACGGGCTGCACCACCACGACCCCCACCGGCTCCGCCAGGTCCACGACGACGCGTTCCCTGCGCGGCACTAAGGTCTCTCCGGTTGAGAGCGCCATTTTGACTCTCATAATAGACGTAATTATGGTTTGTCGGGTCAATTCGGACAACAAAACCATCTCCACCGCCAATACTACGAAAATCACTGTTTACAGGGCCATATTTACCCCGCTTAAAATGTAAACCGTACCAGGTACCATTATCTTGAAGCCCACCCGAAACGGCATAATCCCGTCGGTTGTCGACTTCGACATCGTAGAAAGTACCGATCGCCGCATCATGGACAGCTGTCATGGTGTATCCACCATCGGAACTCACCGCAAAGCCACCATCGTTTCCATTCAAAACACGGTTGCTATCGCGAGGATCGATCCAAAGAGCATGATGGTCAACATGAACCCCATTGCCAGCACGCTTAAGCGTTTTTCCGCCATCTTCTGAGGCACTCAACGAAGTTGCAAGGGTAAAAACCTTTTCAGGATTGTTCGGATCGACACGACACTGAGCGTAGTAATAAGCTGTTCCCGAAGCGATTGAGTTTAGCTTGGTCCAACTTTCCCCACCATCGTTAGAACGAAAGAGTCCTTTACTTTCAGCGGGAGCACCGCCATAACCGGTCTGCATATAAACGACATCTGGGTTCGATTGACAAATATCGATCCCAATTCGGCCCATTGGGCCTTCAGGCAATCCTTTTGTAATACGACGAAAGTTTTTGCCACCGTCGGTCGTTTTCCAAAGCCCACTTCCTTCACCCGATCGAATAACAGGACTACTGACTTCGTAAATGCTTCGTTGAAGCTCATAAGAAGTAATTAACAACGTTTCTGGATCGTTTGGATGCATCTGGACTTCAAGAACACCAGCTTGATCGCTGACATAGTGAATTCGCTCCCAGTTTTTACCACCGTCGGTCGTTTTATAAAGCCCACGTTCGTTACTTGGCCCATATAGACGGCCAACGACACCGACATAGACGATATCGGGATTTTTAGGATGAATAACGATTCGCCCGATATGGTACCCTTTTTCCAAGCCCATATGTGCCCAAGTTTTACCACCATCGGTCGACTTGTAGACACCGTTTCCATAAGAGCCAGAACGGACGGGGTTATGCTCACCGGTGCCGACCCAGACAATGTTTTCGTTTGTGTCTGCCAAGGCGATTTCCCCGATAGAGGCGACCGGCTGGTGTTGGAACCTAGGTTCAAAGGTCTGTCCGCCATCGGTACTTTTGTAAGCACCACCTCCGGCAGTACTGTACCAGACTGTATCGTAATTCGCAGGTGAAACGGCAATACGTGTAACACGACCACCCATCGAAGCAGGTCCGATTGAACGCCAGTGGATCGAATCGGCCCAGCTCTGCGGCAAGTTACCTTCTCTTTGAGCAGAGACTTGCTGCGGAGTAAGCAAAGAGACTGCCACGAAAAGAAGGCAGGCCAGCGAAGATAGTACTCTTCTCACTGTAAAAACTCCTGAAATAATAAGGCGAGAAACTTGAGGAAGGAGAACACTTTTTAGATTGGAAGGAAGGGGCCAGCGCCAACATGCCCGCGACTAGCAACAGAAAGATCGTTATCTCGGATAAAAATCGACCTATCTTCTCCCACTTCTCTAAGCATCATAACAAGAATAAAATCGATCTGGAAGTAAAATCTTTCCAAAATTCGTGGTAATTCTTATGGTCGTTATACCTCAAACAGCGAGCAAAAAAGCCCCCCCTCCCATGAGAGGAAGATCTTGTCTCTGCGTAAAGAGAATAGTTCCGCGGCACCTCTTCTCTTTCAAAGAGGTTATCAGAGACCTTGTTTAAAAGAGAAGCCCACCCAAAACAGCCTTTTCTCCGAGATCGTCTTCAATACGAAGAAGCTGGTTATATTTTGCCATACGGTCACTGCGTGAGGCTGAGCCCGTTTTAATTTGCCCCGTATTAAAGGCGACCGCCAAGTCGGCAATCGTATTGTCGCTGGTCTCACCACTTCGATGACTAATGACTGACGTATAACCGTTTTGTTGGGCAAGCTGGATCGCTTCGATCGTTTCGGTTAACGTCCCGATTTGGTTGACCTTAATTAAGATACTATTGGCAATTCCTTCTTCAATTCCTTTACTCAATCGTTGGGTGTTCGTAACAAAGAGGTCGTCACCAACAAGTTGAAGCGTTGATCCAAGCCGGTTGGTTAGCTCTTTCCACGTAGACCAATCGTCTTCGGCACAACCATCTTCTATTGAGCAGATAGGAAATTTGTCTGCCCAATCAGCAAGAAACTCGACCATCTCTGCCGAAGATCGTTCTCTCCCGTCCATAGAGTATGTCTTTTTTTCGGGATTATAAATTTCTGTCGCGGCGACGTCCAAAGCGATAAAAACCTCCTCACCCGCTTTGTATCCGGCTTGGTCGATTGCCTGCATGATTAACTCTAATGCTTCCTGATTGCTTCCAAGGTTTGGTGCAAAACCTCCTTCGTCACCGACGGCAGTGTTGTAGCCCTTTTCGTGGAGGACTTTTTTTAGACGGTGAAAAATTGTTACGCCACAGTGGAGGGATTGACTGAAAGTCTTAAAGCCGAGAGGCATAACCATAAATTCCTGGACATCGACCGAGTTGTTGGCGTGAGCACCACCGTTGAGAATATTCATCATTGGTGCAGGCAAAATTCGGCTACCGATACCACCTAAATAACGGTAAAGGGGCAGACCTGCCGATTCAGCAGCCGCTTTAGAAACGGCTAGAGAGACACCAAGCATCGCGTTGGCCCCTAGGTTTTTTTTGTTCTCTGTCCCGTCAAGGTCAATGAGAATTTGGTCGACTTCACCTTGTTCTGAAGCATGGACTCCTGCCAACTTTGACAAGATCGATGTATTGACGTTCTCAACCGCTTTAAGGACCCCCCTACCTCCGTAAAAATCGGGGTCGTCGTCTCTTAATTCCCACGCTTCGTGAACACCGGTACTCGCTCCACTGGGTACAGCGGCTCGTCCCATAGAGCCATCTTCGAGTAAGACATCAACCTCAACGGTCGGGTTTCCACGAGAATCGAGGATCATTCTACCATACAGAGAAGCTATTTTTGACATGGTCCATGTTCTAGGCAAACAGCCTAAATTCCTATAGAAAAAGTGGGCTAATTTCGATCTTTTACAGACCAACACCATAAAACGCTTCTAAGTCTACCTTAGAAAAATTGAAGAGGCGGCTCAATTTTTGTTATTGTGCCAAGGCTCTCTTTGTTTGTCCACTGCGGGAAGAGGGTCAGTTCTGGCAATACTCAAAGTTTTTAATGAATGTAAACTCCCTACCACTAAATCTATGAACTGCAATTCATGAATTGATCCGGCAAGGAAACCGAAACACGATCTCAGCGACTTTTGGCTCCCGTGCAACATCTTTGGTTATGGGAGCCTGACCTTCGCCGGCCTTTTCCGTCCTGGCCTATAGCGAGTCTTTTGAGATCGTTTATACTTTTTCTTCTAGATATTTTTTGACTTTTTACCACTGGGAAGGTTTTATGTTCACCGGACTCGTTGAAACGCTGGGAAAAGTCGTCTCTCTTATACCTGAAGGGCCAGGGATGCGGCTAACAGTCAAGCCTATTCTTCCCTTTAGTGATACCAGACTAGGTGACAGCATTGCTGTGAATGGGTGTTGTCTCACTGTGGTCTCTATTGATGAACAAAACTTTGCCTTTGAAGCGGGCAGCGAGACCCTGAGTCGCACAAATCTGGGGCAGTTGGAACTCGGTAGTCGAGTGAACCTGGAACGCTCACTGAAGGTTGGTGACCGTATGGGAGGGCATTTTGTCTCTGGACACGTCGATGCTCTAGGGAAGTTAGTCCGTATTGAACCCGATGAAAAGTGGTCGACCCTTACCTTCTCGGTCCCCCCTGCCCTCACGACCCAAATGGCTTCTAAAGGTTCCGTTACCGTTGATGGTGTGAGCCTTACTCTAGTTGACGTCACTGAAGAGACCTTTAGCGTTGCTCTTATACCCCACACATTAGAAATGACGACTCTTGGCTCCCTTGAAAAAGGTTCCTCTGTCAATATCGAGACCGATATACTGGCAAAGTATGTAAGTCAGCAGGTTTCACACAAAAATCGACAAAGTTAGCCAAGACCAGAAAACGACGGCTGGCGAACTTGGTCGATCTGGCAAAAAGATAACCCAAAATAGAAATTTCCCTCTTTCCGCCGTTTCGTGCATTACTGAAAATGGTTTGGGGAAATATAATGGCGTCGTTGGCTCTTGAGAGACGACCAAACCTATAAATCGTTTCTCCTCTTTGTTACAGGGCCCCTTCTTCACTTTGCCGGTTTCAACTGCATGCGACACACTGTCTCTTTTTTGCGTTCCCGTTTTGAACAGGCAGGCTTGGCCCCTGTTACTAAATATGGGCAAAATTTTCTTATTGATCTCAACCTTCAAGATCTTATCTTGAGCTCTGCCAACGTTGATGAAAAAGATATCGTTTTAGAAGTTGGCACAGGAACAGGTGCAATTACTGCAGAACTAGCCCAGAAGGCAAAACATGTCGTTACCGTTGAGATCGACCCCTATCTTTACCAAATGGCACGTGAAGAAATGAAAGAGCATTCAAACGTTACGATGCTCAAACAAGATGCTCTCCATAATAAAAACAGACTTCATCCAAACGTTATGGCGGCAGTCAAGAAAGCTTACAATAGCGAGCCGAATCTAAGGTTTAAACTCGTTGCCAACCTTCCCTATAATGTAGCAACACCTATTATTTCTAACCTCCTCACGACAGAAATCGTCCCAGATTTAATGTCGGTAACGATACAAAAAGAACTCGCTCAAAAGATTGTCGCCAAACCGACGACGAGCCAATACAACGCGCTGAGCATTTGGATGCAAGCTCTTTGCAATTGTGAAATTATCCGATTTATGCCCCCTTCGGTATTCTGGCCCGCCCCAAAAGTGGACTCCGCGATTCTTCGAATTCAGCCTGACCCGAAGAAACGGGCACAAATACCGAACTTAAGATATTTCCATCAATTGGTTCGTGCCCTCTTTTTCCACCGACGAAAATTCCTGCGAGCCAACCTCTTGGGTGCGTTCAAAGGGATTTTAACGAAAAGCGAGGTCGACAACCTGATGGAGTCTCAAGGGCTTGCGGGGAACTGTCGTGCCGAAGAACTGAATGTAGGTGAGTTTATTGCTCTTTGCGAGGGGGCGATCGCTGTCGCGCCCGACTTTAAACTCTAGCCCCTTTTACTGCCCCCTTTTCCACTTTTTTGCTCCAAATTTTTCTATACTTCGACTAATATAAGTGGTGGGAGAATCGAACTCCCCTTTAATATGAATCGAAACCAAAGGAAGTAGCCAAAGAGATGAAATTCATTGAAATGACAGGCGATTCTCTTGCCAAAATAATCGTAGACGACGAACTAAGCATGGATGAGCTCAAAGAAAGTGGCGTCGTCCCGGAGACAATTGTCCGTATTAATCAACAAGGAGATATCGAAGTTCGCCGAAAAGATCAGTGGGATGTTATCGGCGGCCTTCTTGGTGACTTCGAAGCGCGAACAAAAAATGTCACCGAACTTGATTGGGCCTAACGTCTGGTTTTGGCAACCAACACATTCCCATAAACCTATACTT
>JALCBQ010000091.1 GCA_028066335.1 Pirellulaceae bacterium | reverse complement strand
CAAGCTATGATGACCTCAATGAACCCACAAGACAAATATCCGTTCTTGGTAAGGTTGTCTCTGATATTCAGATCTCTGGTGGCGGTGGCCGCTTTGATGACGATTACAACACACTTAGTCTCTTGGGGGTTTCGGCCAGCAAAGGGGCTAAGGTCAAACTGATTTTTCTAGTTCGCGGTGAGTATCGCGATCAGATCCAATTCGAAGCGACAACGATTGACCCCAAAGAGGCGCTTTCAGTAGCGATTGAAGATCGAAAGAGAAGTGGTGACATCGACATGTATTCACTCGTTATCGAGGTTCCACCCGGAGCTCCCTATGTTAAACGGCTTGGCAATTCTCAATCGGAGGCGGGAAGAATCGTTTTCAAAACAAACCACCCGTACGCAAAAGAGATCGAAATTAAGGTTCATCTTCAGGTTTTGCCGGGTGAATAGCTCCTGAAAAATGACTAAGGTGAATCGCCTTTTGTGGGAAAATGGGGTGGAAGCCAAAGAGGGTCGACTTGATGTTTAGAAGAGAAAACAGCAAAATAGGTTGAAAATAGACCGATTAAGCCGATTATTTTGTTGAAAATAGACCGATAAGTTATGAAGCAGTTGGCCAGTTGCTCCATAAGATCAGTCGAAATAGTGGCAGCTTTTGTCTTCTCAGAGAGAGTATTGGGGAAAAGAATGCGTTTTGTTTTACGATCGATGTTGGTCGTTGTTATAACCCTAGGGATGGTCGCCGTCGCCAAAGGGCTCACAACGAGCTCCGGAGATTATCTTAGTGGTGTTAGACTTACCGAAGAAGAGCAGGAGAGGGCTCAAAAAAGAGAGTCCAAATATCTGCCAAAGGGCGAGGTTACCTATTCACCTCTCTTTGTCGGATGGCCCAAACCAGAAGTAACCCTCTTTATCTCGGGACGTCAAAAAGGATACATCGAGCCATGTGGCTGTACTGGCTTAGCCAATCAAAAAGGGGGGCTCTCTCGTCGTTTTACGTTCTACAATGAGCTAAAAGAAAAGGGGTGGGATCCATTAGCGATCGATGTTGGCAATCAGGTCAAGCGGGTCGGTCGACAGGCCGATATTAAATCGCAAATGACCTTTGAGGCCCTGCGAAAAATGGATTACGCCGCTATTGCCTTTGGACCAAACGACTTGACTTCATCAATTGGTGAAATTTTGGCCTTAGCCGCTGAAGAAAATAACAACCTCGTTAGTGCCGATCTTGATCTTTTTGAGCTCGTCCCCCAGTACCGAATCGTTACTTCTGGTGGGAAAAAGATTGGCATTACTGCTATTTTGGGTGAGCAGTACCACGACGCCCTCCAATATGACGAAATTGTTAAAACCGACCCTCAAAAGGCGATTGATCGGGTTCTGCCCAAATTACTCGCCGAAAAATGTGATCAGCTTGTTCTGTTGGCCCATACAACTGTCGAGGATTCCAAAAAGTTAGCAAGAGCCAACCCACAGTTTTCCATCATTGTTAATGCAGGTGGTCATGGCGAGCCTTCACATTTGGCCGAGATCGTCGAAGGGACCAACACCCGTCTTGTTCAGGTCGGTGCCAAAGGGATGTACGTCGGTGTTGTGGGGATTTTTGACGACGAAAGGGAACCGATTCGTTTTCAGAAAGTGCCGCTGGATGCCCGCTTTGTCGATTCTCCAGAAATGTTGGCAAACCTCAAGGATTATCAAAATCAACTTCAGCAGCTCGGTTTAGAGGGGCTTGGTATTAAACCATTACCACATCCAAGTGGTCGAAAATTTATTGGATCCGAAGCATGTGGCGACTGCCACGTGACCGAGTATGACATCTGGTCAAAAACCCCCCATTCCCACGCTCTCGATTCGCTCGTCAATCCAGGGGAACGTTCTGAAATACCACGACATTTCGATCCTGAATGTCTTAGCTGCCATGTAACAGGGTGGGATCCTCAAGGGTATTTTCCGTACGAATCGGGGTACCTAAGCCTTGGAGAAAGCCCCGATCTCTTTCAAAATGGTTGTGAAAATTGCCATGGTCCAGGAGATTTACACGTTGCCATGGAGCTGGGTGAAATTGAGGCGACCGATGAAGAGCTCTTTGCAATCCGTGCTGAAATGGTCGTTGGTATTAGTGAGGCACGTCAGACGTGTCTTTCTTGCCACGACCTAGACAATAGCCCTGATTTTCATAAGCCGAACGCCTTTGAGGCCTACTGGGAAAAAATTAAGCATGGCAAAGGGACGCAGCCCGAGGCGCAGTCTCGCTAGGCTTCCTCTCAATGTCGTGTTGCGGAAAGTGCCCTAGCCCTCCTCTTGCTCACTTCTTTGGTACCTTGGCTTTGCGAAGTTGGGATGTTTGGGAACGTTTTGGGGCTGGTCTTCAGTTCGGAATTTGCTATACTTACCCAAAGACGTTGACAGTTGTTCACTGTCGGGGTCTTTTCTTGGATATGTTGTTCCACCATTTGTAAGCCTTCTCAACTCAAGGATGGAAAGATGACCCGTCAGGCCATCGTTAAAGGCGAGAGTCAATCGGCAACACCTTCTACCGAAGAAGATCGGCTTCTGCGCCCACAGCGAATGAACGAGATGATCGGCCAGAAGGAGGTCTATGCACGGTTAATGATCGCCGTTGATGCAGCTCGAAAAAGAGGCGAACCACTCGGCCATGTTTTGTTTGATGGGCCACCTGGACTCGGAAAGACGACCTTTGCAACCTGTATACCACGAGAGTTAGGGGCGCCAATTCAGCTCACCAGTGGCCCCGTTCTCAAGGCTCCCAAAGATCTTGTTCCTTATTTGACAAATGCCCAGGAAGGGTCGGTCCTTTTCATCGACGAGATTCACCGACTGCCAAAGACGGTCGAAGAGTATCTTTATACCGCAATGGAAGATTTTCGGGTCGATCTTGTTATTGGTGAAGGGGTCAACGCAAGGACCCATAATCTTTGGCTCAAGCCATTTACCCTTATTGGGGCGACGACTCGGACAGGCCTTTTGTCGGCACCACTGCGCGACCGATTTCAAATTCGTGAGCATCTCGATTTTTATCAGATCGATGAACTGCAAAAAATCGTTGGCATCAATGCCGAAAAACTTAAAGTTGGTATTGATGACGAGGCAGCGCAAGAGATTGCCGTAAGAAGTCGTGGAACCCCTCGAATTGCAAATAATCATTTGCGTTGGGTTCGAGATTACGCAACGAGTAAGGCCGATAGCAGAATCGACCGAGAAATTGCAAGGCAAGCGCTCAAAATGTCGGGTGTCGATGGTAAAGGGCTTGATTCTCAAGACCGAAAATATTTAGAGACTCTTATGCGGGTCTTTGGTGGTGGGCCGGCCGGTGTCGAGGCAATTGCCCATACGATGAATGCAGTCGTCGATACCTTGTCTGATGAGGTCGAGCCATTCCTGCTCAGGAGTGAGCTCGTTGTACGAACCCCCCGTGGTCGTGTTGCAACGGCAAAGTGTTATGAACATTTTAAAAACTCTTCTTTTTAAAACTTTCGCCGCCTGTTATTTTTTTGACCGTCAATAGTCAGTGCTCAGGGGTGGCAGTCTTACTTCTTTTGTTGATCGTTCCAGTAAGCTTGCAGCTTTTTTAGGTCAATACAATACGGTTGTTGAAAGAAATTATCGGCCCGATACTCTCGAGCGATAAGGTTTTTTTGGGCCTCGATCAGAGGTAAATCTTCGATGGCCAGAAGCTTAAGAGATGACATCAATGAAACTTCCTTGGGGATACTTGAGATTGTATTTTTCCCTGGGCCGTCGTAAGGCTCGTCCCTAAGAGGGCCATTTGGAATGAATTGAGGCATATTGCCAATCGATAATTTTTCAAGATTTTTAAGCTTGAAAATCGGCGAAGGAATTTCTGAAAGACCATTAATTTCTAGCTGGAGCGTTTTTAAGTTGTGAAGTTCTGCAAAGGAATCTGGTAATGTTTTTAGCTGATTGTAATTGAGGCTAAGCTCTTCAATATTTTGTAACTCACTGATGTTTTCTGGGAGTTCCTTAAGGCCAGTTCGATCAAGATTAAGATGTTTTAGACTTTTAAGTTTCAAGAGAACATTGGGGAGTTGTTTTAGCTTACTGTTTCCACTTAACTCTAATTTGACTAGGTTTTTCAAATTAGAAAGATCATTGGGTATTTGTTTGAGAAAATTACGGTTTAAATTTAGGGTTTTAAGCTTGGATAATTCGTAGACCGAATCAGGGACTTCTGGAAGGCAACAACCGGAAAGATCAAGATATTCTAAATGTTCTAGTTTTTTCAACGTTTCAAGTGAAGAGAGTGAATCGGCGTAAAAGATCCGACTATTTTCAGCGAAGCTAAGTCTTTTTAAGTTGGTTAGCTTTTCAATCTCAGGAGGGAATTCGGACAGCCAATTAGCACCAATATCGAGCGAACGGAGGTTTTTCAAAGTGAAGAGTTCTGGGGGTAACTTTTCGAGGTAACAATAGCCTAAGTCTAGAGCTGTCGCGTTTGTTTTTCTTGCGGCGGCAATTCTTTTTCGAGCCTCTTCTGGACGTGGATTTTGAGCATATAGAAGGAGGCTAGAGTTTACGAAGCAGCCAAGCAAACAGAAAAGTGTTGCCAAGAACGAGAAGATATGTCTTTTGTTAAAATGACTGGCTGGCAGGAAAGGCGTTGGGATAAACTGATTCATCGAAGGGCACCCTTTTATTTATTGGAGTTATTGAAAGATAGCCGGCAGTTTTTTCACTGTAGAGATAATGCAGATTTAACGCAAGAAAGGTTTGATGTTTTTGGTTCGTTGACCTGAAAGCGATTTTTAGAGGCGAGTTTCCTTGAGGCCAGTTTTGGCCCCCTTTGGGTAATGGATCATCGTTTTTTTGGTGAATTATGGGGAAAAATGAGACACTTTTTGCGAAAAATCGGCCCCTTTTTCTAGTGATATCGGGGGGGGTGTCTCTTTGTGAAAGGTCGTCATTAGGGTTGTTCTAAAGTAGTCGATTTGTGAGCCGAAGGCTCCCGTATAAACGTGGAGTAAAAATGTATCTTTTTGACAATGAATCTCATATTAAAAGGGAAAATTCAAAGCGAAGTTGAGATTGAATTTCGATAGGGTGTATTCTTAAGTTATTTGTGGAAAAGGGGTTACATCGCTATGGACTTGGTAAGAAAAATGTGTATTATGCAGTAACGAGATGTGTCGCTGTTTATCGGAAAGGTTATACAGGGGCCGAATCTATGGTGGACGGTAACACATTTTTAAGGGACAATGAATTGTTTGTCGAGTTGAATGGCTCGCTAGCTGATGATGGTTTGTTGTTTTATTGTAAAGTGTTGTTATTCTTGTAGTTACAAATAATTAAGTGAGGTGTTTCAATGAGTTCTCAAGCAATTATTAACAAACTAAATGAGGCTTTACGGCATGAATGGACCGGCCTGGCGCAGTACGCCCAGTTCTCATTTGTCGTAAGTGGTTTAATGAGAGAAGTTTACGAAGATTTTTTCAAAGATAATTCGAAAGAATGTTTTGACCACGCTCGAAAGGTTGGCGATAAAATCGTCGCCCTAGGTGGAACCCCTGCGGTCGATCGTAATAACGTCCAGCAGACAAAGGACTTACAAGAAATGTTAGAGCTTTCTTGCCAGTTCGAAAAAGATGCTGTCAAGGTCTATCAAGAGGCTTTGGAACTTGCAAAGGGTGACTATCCTTTGACAATTTTTCTAGAAGACCTTCTTCTTGAAGAACAAGAGGGCGTTGAAGAGATCCAAAAGATTTTGGGTGGCGAGTGCTGTACGTCGGCAAGTAGTTGTGGTACTACCCAAGCTGGTTAGCATAACCCTTACATATAGAAGAGGTTACGCTGGTTCTCTGAAGTGAGTGATTAAACAAAAAGACCTTCTGCCGTGAAGCTGGCAGAAGGTCTTTTTGATGTTACGAGGCGTCTTTTAGGCCGTTGCAATGGTCGGAAACGGGATGATATAGGCCTGGTCTTCGGCAGTTTTTTTTGTCTTTTTGGGTGAGAAAGTGAGGGTTGGCCTGTTTTGATTGATGGCCTCTAAGTCATTTGTTTGCAAGAAGTTGCGTATTTGTTTTAGTTGTGACGGGTCAAGATCAATCGATTTTTGCGTGAACCAACCGATCTCTTGAGCCCACGATTGTTGCTCAATCCGCAGCATTGATTCGCCATTATTCTCGTGACAGTGGGTCAGTTGGATACGTCCGTTTTTTTCGTCAGTATCAGTTGTAAATAAAGTTGCCATAATATGTTACGCTATTTTTCATGACGTAGTCTAGAGGGGGGTGTTTGTCTAATGAGAATGTGTTTCAATAGATAAGTTGCATTTTTAGGTATTGTTGGCAAAGTGTCAAGGGATTCTTTGGGAAGCTTTTGTAAAATATATACAGTAGGTTTGGCGACTGCCCCTTTGGGCATTTGTGAAATAGAGTGACTCATTAGGCAGAGGTACTTGGGGCAGTTCTGAGTACAATCAAAGCCGTCGGAAGATTAGGGGTAGAAGAAATCTTTTTCGTGTGAGAAAATAGCCGTGGTTCTTGCCGAGGTGAGGTGTTAGCTTTTAAAAAGTTCTAAAAAGGGAGTGATTCGCCGGAAAATAGGGAGTTTTCGGAGAAATGCTAGTTGACAGTTTTCGCCTTTATTCCTTAACATTGTCCGTTTTCGATTTCGTCTTTTTATGGTCGATTGCCTTTGCCCGAATGAATTTATTTCGGGGGTTGTGGGGTGTGCTTATGGCCCGTCGGTAATTGATTTTTGTGATAATATAGATATTTGATTTTCAGGAAATTCCAAAATGGCGGTACCAAAACGAAAACACTCGAATTCCCGAAGTGGAAAACGTCGTTCTCACCATTTTAAGGTCGCCCATCAACTGACCATGTGCCCTCAATGTGGCGAAGAAATCCCTACCCATGTTGTTTGCCCTAATTGTGGTTACTATATGGGCAGAAATGTCATGCGTGAAGACGAAGAATAGATCCTTGGGTATAAACCTCTTGATTTAGAAAAGGGGCTCTTCCTTTTTGTTGTTGTGGAGCCTTTACCATAGTGCTTTTAGCCAAAGCTCGCTGGGCCATTTTGCCGTAAGGGGATCGACACTTGAGTAAACTAGCTTTCCTGTTTCCGGGCCAAGGGGCTCAGGTCGTTGGTATGGGAAAAGAGTTAGTTGAGGAGTATCCTCAGGCATTAACTCTTTTTGAAAAAGCCAACGCTATTTTGGGTTATGATCTTCTCGATTGTTGTCTTAACGGTCCTGAGGAAAAACTCGATTCGACTGTCATTAGCCAGCCAGCTCTCTTTGTAACGAGCTTGGCAGTACTGGAAAAGTTACGAATTGAGTCACCAGAGATTGTTCTTTCTTGTGAAATGGCGGCAGGCCTTAGCTTGGGTGAATACACCGCAATGGTATTTGCGGGTGCGATCGATTTTGAAGAAGCTCTTGGGGTAGTCAAGATTCGTGGTGAATCGATGCAGGCGGCTGCAGATGCAACACCGAGTGGCATGGTTAGCCTTTTGGGTTTGAGCCGAGAGCAGGTCGACTCGGTTTGTGAGAAAGTATCAGAATCGGGAGAGTTGCTCCGCGTTGCTAATCTCCTGTGTCCTGGGAATATTGTTGTCTCTGGGAGTCGAGGTGGTTGTGAGTTGGCTGCTGAGTATGCTGTCAAAGATGGGGCAATGAAGGCGATCCCACTAGCTGTAGCAGGGGCTTTTCATACACCTGTTATGGAGTCGGCGGTTGAAAATTTGGCGACGGCTCTCTCTAGAATTACGGTAAAGACCCCCGAAATCCCGGTCGTCTCGAATGTAGATGCACGGCCACATTTGGACCCCGATAAAATTCGAGAGCTATTGATTCGACAGGTCGTTTCGCCCGTTCAGTGGGAAGACTCTCTCCACTATATGATTGGGCAAGGAATGAATGAGTTTTTCGAAGTTGGACCTGGTAAGGTTTTGCGTGGCCTTTTGCGACGGATTGATCGCAAAATTCCATGTCACCTGACGATGGCTTAGCTTGGCCTTACGTGAGGCAATGTAGCTTTTGACCTCACTGGCTTGCTGTTGTTGTTAAAAAGCTCTTAAAATTAATTAGTAAATTCTCCTTTTAGTTCCGTTAAGAAATAGAGATAAAGATGCCTGAGCAAACTGACCTTCAGATTGATCTTAGTGGCCAAGTTGCTATTGTTACAGGGGCCTCACAGGGGCTTGGTCGTGCAATGGCGCTTGCATTTGGAAGGGCAGGCGCAAAAGTTGCCTGTGTTGCTCGAAATGGTGAGAAGCTCAAGGAAACAGTCAAAGCAATTGAAGAAAGTGGTGGTCAAGCCGAAGCAATCAGCTGTGACGTTACCGATCGAGAGAGTGTGGACCAACTCGTTGACGACATTGTTGAAAAATGGGAAAAGGTCGATATCTTGGTGAATAATGCTGGGATTACCCGTGATGGTCTTTTGCCGAGAATGAGTGACGACGACTGGGATTCTGTCATTCAGACAAATCTTCGGGGTACCTTCTTATTTACTCGAGCTGCCTCTCGTTATATGATGCGTGCCCGTTATGGTCGGATTATTAATATTGCGAGTGTTTCGGGAATCATCGGGAACCCTGGTCAGACGAACTACTCGGCTTCCAAGGCTGGTATGATCGGCATGACTCGGAGTCTTAGCCGTGAATTGGCCGGTCGAAAAGTCACGATTAATGCAGTCGCCCCCGGTTTCATTGAGAGTGAAATGACAGCAGCTTTAGGCCCTGTTGTTCAGGAAGAGGCGAAGAAGAGGATACCAGCTAAGCGTCTCGGATCGGCAGAAGAAGTCGCTCATGCCGTTTTGTTTTTGGCGAGTCCAGCCGCCTCGTATATTTGTGGCACCGTGTTGACCGTCGATGGCGGTTTAACCGGTTAAGGTTTTTTAGACAAAATTTAGAAGCCTGGTTGTTTTTGGTTTTTGTCGATTGTGTAACGCTCAAGTTTCGGTATACTTGGGCAACCGTATTTGTAAAATCTAATATTTATTCAGCTTTTATAGGAGCATAGCGGAGCAATGGCTTCCCTAGAGGAAAGAGTAATCAATATTGTTGCAGAGCAGCTTGGTCGAGATCCAGACACGATTAAACCAGAATCAACATTCGAGAACGACCTTCAGGCAGATTCGTTAGATGTTGTCGAAATTGTCATGAATTTGGAAGAAGAATTTGACATTGACATTCCTGATGATGCAGCAGAGAAAATTCAAAAAGTAAGTCAGGTAATCGAGTTTATCGAGTCAAATAGCTAAATAATAAGGGCTAGGAGAGCTTCCTTAGCCTAATGTTTGGCTTTACCTTGGGTCCTGTTTTTTCTTTGGGAAGTCTATCGCGATGAAACGCCGTGTTGTCGTTACCGGCCTAGGCATTGTCAGTTCGCTTTCGTGCAAAGTCGAAAGTTTTTGGAACGGAATTCTTCAGGGCCAAAGTGGAGTCCATGAGGTTCGTCTCTTTGACACGACTGGGCATAAGGTCTTTTTTGGTGGAGAAGTCCATGATTGGGACCTTACGGAGCATATGGAGATTCCCCCAAGGGATGCCAAGCGGATGGATCGCTTTGCTCAATTTGGCCTCGCCGCCGGTGAAGAGGCAATGGTCGACGCGGGGCTTTTTGATCTGGAAAATCATCAGGTTTTAGACTCACTCGATTTGAATCGTTGTGGAATTATTGTGGGCTCTGGTATTGGTGGCCTGAGTGAAATGGGAGTCCAAACAAGGTGTCTTATTTCGAAGGGACCTTCTAAGGTCTCTCCAATGACGATCCCTCGTCTGATGATGAACGCTGGTGGGGGTTCGCTCTCGATTCGTTACGGTTTTCGTGGGGTGAACTATACTGTTGCGACTGCCTGTGCGAGTGCAAACAATGCAATTGTCTCCTCTTTATCAACAATTCAGTCGGGTCTTGCCGACGTTCTTTTGACCGGTGGTCTTGAGGCGGCATTGACTGATATTAGTCTCAGTGCCTTTGCGAACATGCGAGCACTTTCACGGAGAAACGACGAGCCAGCACGGGCGAGTCGTCCATTTGATGCCGACCGAGACGGGTTTGTTCTGAGTGAAGGGGCCGGAGTTCTTGTTTTTGAAGAGCTTGAGCACGCCAAGGCCCGTGGTGCTAAAATTTATGCTGAAGTCCTTGGTGGTGGTGCAACTGCTGACGCGGGCCATATTACCCAGCCCGATCCTGAAGGAAAAGGGGCGGCACGAGCAATGGAGGCAGCACTTTCCGATGCGAATGTCGAGCCAAAAATGCTCGACTACATTAATGCACATGGCACAAGTACGCCACTTGGTGATGTTGCCGAGACCAAAGCGATCAAAGCAGTCCTCGGCGATGCAGCCTATGGTGTGAGTGTTTCCAGTACGAAAAGCCAAATTGGTCATACGTTAGGTGCCAGTGGTGGTATAGAGTTGCTGGCGACTTGTAAGGCAATCGAGACAGGGGTTGTTCCGCCGACAAGTAACCTTGAGACCCCAGACTCTGAGTGCGATCTCGACTATACCCCGATTACGCCAAAAGATCGTGAAATTAATTATGCTATTAGTAATAGCTTTGGCTTTGGTGGGCATAACGCTTGTGTCGTTGTTGGAAAATACAACGATAAATAAGAGCAGGATCGGCTAGAATGGCTCTCCTTTGGTCGGCTTTTTTCCATCTCTTCTTTTTTATTTTGTGTTAGTCGGGGGTAATCCACGAAACCCTTCTAACTCCCTTAAGTTTGGCTTCTTGCCAACCCTTCTTCTGGTTCTTTAATTGAGCTTGCCGAGAATCTTGGGAATTCGTATACTTCCGCCTCATTTTCATTCTGGGTGTGGGGTTACCCTTTTTCCTGGAGTGTTTTGTTGCTTGGCTGAGCCTACTAAAAAGTAGGTAGTTTCTCTTGGTAAGGAGTTGGAATCATGAGGCAGGTTTTCTTGGTGTTATTGGCCGTCGGTATTATGATGGTGGAATGTCCTGTCTGGGTATTAGCTCAGGATGGAACTTCATGGCAGGGGCAGGGAAATCGTGTGGCCAGTACCACGACGAGTTTAGACACGGGGGTGTCGAGTGGGAAGGCCGTCGCTTCAGGAACACTTCCAAGGGGTGCTGGCCAAGTTTTCCGTGAGTATGATATCAGCCAATATACGTCAAAGGTGCAAGGAGTGGAGCAGCCGCAACAGGCCGTTATTGATTGGGTTATGCGTCAGACTGGTACCGAAGTCTGGTTCGGAGAACCTTTTGGTTTTTTGAGTGCTACTCGAGAGAAAATTCTCGTTTACCATACCCCAGAAATGCAAAAAATCGTCGCTGAAATTGTCGATCGGTTTGCTCAGGGGGCCCAAGAGTCGAATGTTTTTGGACTGCGCCTTATTGCTCTTGATAGTCCCGATTGGCGTGCTATGGGGCAGACAAAGCTCACGCCCGTTTCCGTTCAGACTCCTGGGGTCGACGCATGGCTTGTTTCAAAAGAAGATGCCGCTATGTTGTTGGCAGCGCTACGTCGTCGAACAGACTTTCGTGAACATAGTTCGCCAAGCCTCGCTATTCATAATGGGCAGACTCACACACTCTCACAAAAACAGCCGAGAACTTATGTTCGGGGTGTCCAGCCACGCCTTGGGAATTTAGGAGGGTATGATCTTGTAATGGGCCAGGTTTTTGAAGGGTTTAAGCTGGAGATGAGCCCCTTGAT
>JALCBQ010000090.1 GCA_028066335.1 Pirellulaceae bacterium | reverse complement strand
CCCTCAAGCTGAAGAGCGGTAACATACCCCTTCGCTGCCAGGCCCTCACTGTACTTGGCGTATTCCTTTGCCCGACGCAGGTTCTCTTTAGCAAGGATAATCTCGTTTTCGATTTTCTTTTTCTGTTCGGTAAAAACTCCTTTTAAGTATTCGTCTTTAGAAATTCTAGCTGCGGCAAGATTATTTTTCGCCTGAGTCACCGAAGCCTCTTTCACACTAACCGAAATAACTTGTCGCTCAAGCTCCTCCTCAAGGGGCGAGGAGTCCAGAGTTATCAGTAGATCCCCCTCCTTAACAAAATCGCCGTCTTGAATATGAACACCAATGATTTCAATGCCACCATTTCGGCCACGAGATTTTACCTTTGACTTTACCTGAGTGTTATTCGCATTGACAAGTTCCCCTTTTTCCAAAACTGTTTTTAAAAAAGGCTCTTGAGTTACCTCAGATAAAATCACATTGAATTTTGCCAAATCCCCCTGCTCATTAGCTGGATTTACCCAAAGGATATAGCCACCAATTAACGCTCCCACTGCTAAAAGGACAAGAACAACCAAAAAAGTCCGACCACCACGAACAGAAGCCATTGATCGGTGGGGAAAGGAGCGGTTTACTCTCGTTGTGTTCATAATTCAAATACCGATTACTTATCTATCTGTGTAAAGTGAGTTCTATCTATTGTACCGGAAGGAACCCATAAAAGTGGCATAACTCTCCAATTCGCCGGACACTAAACTCTTATGGCATTTCTTGTGACGACTTTTTTTGTGACTCTACAAGCTTAGCCCCTTCTCGTATTTGGAGCCGTATCATCGATTCCTACAATGACAACACCGTTCTGAAGTAAAAAATTACACCGTAAAAAAGACATAAAAAACAGTCTATCTTTTGTTATTTACGGTTTTATTCTCTTTGGGTTTCTTACTTCTTCTCATTAAAATGACCAAAAGATGACCATCCTAAGTTTACCAAACTTTTAACAGAGGCTCAAGGAGGAGAGGATAACCAGACCAATTTGCCACAGACGTAGCGGTTGAGCCCTAAAATACCCTAGTTGCATGACAGTATCAAAAACACAAAGGTATACGTTAGTCTAACACATAACCAGAACCGAAGAGTGGTTCCATAAGGCGGGATTTCGGGGTAGGTGACATTTATTTATGCCACACACAAGAAGATGCCGCATAACAGTCAAGGTTTACCATTATAATAATCTTTTCAGGAATTAAAATGAATAACTTAATAAAAACGGAAGAAACTAATTAGGTTTTTATAACTTCTCCGATGAGCTACCTAGCTTTTATCTCCTTCAAAACGGAAGGTTTTGAGACCTCTAAACAACAATATCTATAATCTATCAGGTAGGCAACCAAGAAAAGTTGCCTAAACAATTGTTAAGGAAGCTGAAACACGGAGGGTGGTGATTCGACAGTTGCTCCGTCCATAACTTGGCCAAATGGCAAACCACTTGATCCCTGGGCCAAGGGATCTTCTCCTTCGTCACCACTCAAGCCGATCGTCTCGTCGATCATGCCAGGATCGACCCAAAGCCCTTCTTCATCAATTTGCATTGTGCCAAGATCGTAATCCAGTGAACGCCTGAGAGCCTCATAGTTAACCCAAATACTGAGAAAATCGTTTTGGGCACTCAACAATGAAGTCAATGCCTGGACAAGGTCACGGGCTGTCGTTGCCCCGAGTTCGCGTCCTGCGTTTGGACGGGGTGGTTGTTGCAAGCGAAGACGGGCAAGCTCAACCTGAGCGATCGAAACCTGGACTGCCGCCCGCTGTAGCTCAAAATTTAACCGGTTGAGGTCAACCGTTCGTAAAGTCCCACGTAGAGATTGTGCAATTTGATCACGATAAATGTAGTAGGACCGGCGTGCTCGTTGGTATTCAATTTGAGCCCGACGATAAGAATTTCTTTCAGAAAGACGGGTTATTGGAGCATCGATTTCAAGGCCAACACTCAGCCGCCCATTGGTACTACGGAGCTTCAGCGGATTGTTTCCACGATTTCCAATGTCACCACTAAAGACAATATCAACACTACTTTCGAGGTCGTCGGCACGGAATTCAATAAGTCGCCAACTATCGACAAGCTCGGCACGCCTGTTCATCCAGTCGCGTCGATGTTCGCTGGCAATCGTCAAAGCTTCTTCGGCACCTAACTGGACCGGCTCAAGGGTAATTGTTTCACTGCGGGCACGGGCCTGAAGCAACGTTAATTCCAGTACTTCAGCAGTCGACTTGGTGATTTTACTCGGAATTTCAGCGAGGACTTTCTCCTGAAGATGTGCCGTCAACGCCTCGGCAGAGAGCCCTTCCCCCTCTTCTAAAGCAAACCGAACATCGGCCTCAAGGGTTGCCAACTCTGTTTCGAGTTCAGAAAACCCTTCGATCAAGTCAAGATAAATAAGGCGGAGTTGCTCAGGCAGTAGATCAAGTCTTTCACTACTAAATGCTTTCGGGTCTATACCGACACTCGAATGTTTGGTTAATGAAGACAGAAGAAGAGCAAGAGTCTCTTTTCGCTCGGGGATTGCCCTCTCTAACCGTTTAATATCTTCGTCGGCCCGGGGGAGGTTGATTTCAACGACTGTTGTCCGAAGGTCCTGTATTGTTTTGATGTGTTCCTGTAGCGTGCCCAACGTTTCCCTAAGGCCCTCATCCCAAAGAAAAACACTCGCCCCCTCGCGATCTTGGCGCAACTCTAAAATCTCAACGATAAGATCACCTGATACTTCCTGTAATTCGGTTAGTTTATTCTGAATAGGAACAGTTTTTGAATCGACAAGATTGAAAGGCTCTAGTAACGGGTCTTCAATATGAATTGGCAGTTCAGGAGGGAGGCCGAGAGTCTGTTTAAAACTGTCAAGGCGGTTCTGGTAATTGGCCTGAAGCGTTAATAACCGGCTTTGTCCGTTAAGAAGCGCTTGACGGGCAAGCTCGACCTGGAAAAAGTCGATACGACCAGCTCGAAAAAAAGCGTCTAGCTGCGAAAGGCTACTACGTAACGAGGCGATGTTCGCCTCCTGATTTTTAATGCTCTGCTGCGATTGTAACAGCCCCATATAACCACTGGCCGACCCAGGGGTCGAAAGGCTCGTGGGACTACGCCCTGTAACAATCTGAAGATAAAAACCTCGACGAAAACGTTCCATTTCACGAACTTCGGCGAGAAGATCTCGCTCTGACTGGGTCAAACTTTCCAAAACTCTCTCTCGTCCACCACCACGTAAAAGAGGCTGAACCAAAGTAAAGTCCAAAAGACCCGATGTTGTATTTGTATTTGCTCCGGCAAATTGCCAGACAAAGCTATTAGCAAAGTCGACGACAAGGTTTCCACCCGTCGCGTAGAGATGGCTCCCACGAACACCACTCGTTGCAGCAGTCAATTGACTTCTCGAGGAACCACCGCCACGAAGGTGACCATCTGCAAAATAATCGGTGTCAAAACCACCAAAGAATTGTGTGTCAAACTGAAAACGTTCAAAGCTAACATCTAGGGCTGCAAGGTAAAGGTTTTCCAGACGACGCTGGTAAGTATCTGAGTGCATAAGAGCCAAACGGACTGATTCGTCGAGTTCAATAGGGACTAATCCCTCTTCGTTCTTTGGTAAATAAGCTTGCCAGTCGGAGTTTTCGACTTGATCCCTCTCGCCAAAGCTATACCACCCTTCGTAACCGTCCATGCAGTAAACCTGATCCATAAAGGCACCTGAAGCGGGATCATCGAGGGGTATCGGCGGGCAGTCAAGCGAGAAAGGATCGAACATTCGTGAACGGTAATCAGGTTCGATGGAAAAATTTTCCAAAGGCCAGCGGGGATCGGCTGTCTTTTCAGCAACGAGCGCGTAAGCCTCGTTATCTGCCTGTTGTCGATAATATGAACGACTACAACCGACCGTAGATAGCAAAAGAAAGCATAATCCGAGAACCGAAGCCCCCAAAAAACCTTTTTGCAATAAAAAGAAATTGTCAGATCGTCGTTGATGGAATAGACTCGTCGAGTAAACTCTCATGGATTGTCTGTTCTACTTCAAGTGGCATCAAACCGATAGTGCGGGTAACTACAAAAACAACAGGTACACAGAACCTGCCACCCTCTCTGGATAAACTCGTCACGGCAACTTTAGCGACTTTAGGGAATAAACCCGGCCAACCGGTTGTCCGGCCCCTGCCTGCACCCAAAATGGTAAACTTTGTCGATTCAGGGCGACCTGAACTGCACCACGACTGAAAATAGAGAAAAATCTCTTTTTTTGGCGAGGTTTTGCTTTACGCAAAGAGTCTCCCCCAGTTAATATAGGTAAGTTGATACCATAAACAGAGGGCGACTGTGTGGTGGCTGCTGCGGCATCCCACTTTCGCAGAAAAAGGCAGAGGATTATGTCGATCATCCAAAATAAGTAAGGTAATCTTTGGCCTTAATCGCTCTAAAAGCTTTATTTTGACCTAAAATGTATCCATAATGGCACTTGGACTTTGATAGCCGTTAGCAGCAACGACGACGATTCGAGCTTTTTATCGGTCTCTCCTTAAGAGACTGAATCACCGCTCCTCACGAGTAGAACCAAACAAAACCAGAGAACAGCTATGGAATTATTCGCAATGATTGGCCTCGGCCTTCTCGTTCTTACTTTCCTTGTCGTGTGGGCAATGGGTATTCGAACCCTCAAATGGCCCGACGCGACCCTCTTTCCCCTCGTTTTTCTTGTTGGCACTCTTGCAATGTTTTTAGTCGCAGAGGCTGCTAAAATCCAAACAGACCAGATTGGTAAGCACGACAAGCTTGTTCAACAAATTAGCCAACTCAAAAATGATGTGGTAAAACTCCGTAGTGGCGACCCATACAATGAAAATGCTGCCAAAAACGAGCCTTCGCTGAAAAGAGAAAACGGAATTTTAAGACGAATTGCGATCGAAAGAGGGCGAGTTTGGCGAGAATGCAGTGCCCTTGTTTCTAAACGAGATCAAGGGATATCCGAAATTACTGTCGACCTTCCTACGAGTGAAGATGACGTTGCTGAAACAACATCGGCTGTTTTTGTTGACAATCAGCGCCTTTTTGCATTCCAGGAAATCGCCCCTGAAGAGAGTCAAAATGGGGAACCGGCCAAAGCTCTTCCGGCCAGTTATGTCGGTGAATTTTCGGTCGTCCGAAGCACCCCCGGTTCTGTTGTATTAACCCCGTCGACACCCCTTAGCGAACAACAAATTGCTTTGGTCAATCAGGGGATGACATGGTCGCTTTATGAAATCTTTCCTACAGACAGCCACTATATCTTCAATGATGGCAACCGAACCGAAGAGAATCTGTGGGGAGAATTCGATGAAGAACAATTTGATAAATACTTTAGCAAAGAAGCACTTGGACTCTCCGACGAAGCATTTTCGCAAATTGCTCAAGAGTTCAAACAAGATGGTAAAGTCGCCAAAGCGAACGAAAACCCCGACAATATCCTTGTTCTGGTCGAATTCGAAACAAGTTACCAAGAAGAAGTTGACGGCTCTATCGATTTGACCGTCGGTATCCCCTTTGACATTGAGGGGCGAGCGACCCTGCCTCATCTTGCTCAAAATGGCCCAACCGAATTCAAAAAAGGTGACACCATCTTTTTACCTGTCGAAAAGGCTGACGAGCTCATTGCCGCACAAATATGTAAAAAAATTGACAATTACTACAAGCGGCCTTTACGGGACTACGCCTATTTATACCGTGAGCTGGATCTTCAGACTCAGCTCATTAGTGATAAAAAGGAGCAACTCACTCAAAAGCTAGATAGCTTAACGAATATCATTGAAAAAATGAAAATTCAAATTAGCTCTCGCGAAAACGAGAAAGACAAGCTTCTTTCTGACAAGCAATACTACGAAAAAGAACTAGCCGCCTTTGAAGGGCTGTTGGCTGAGGTAAAAGTCCAAAATGCCGAGCTTCTTCAAGAGCTAGCCCTCCTCTATAATAATAACAGTTATATGGCAAAACAGTATGCCGCCATGCAGCGGGCTCAGGCTAAAAAAATCGATGAGGAAACCGATCTTATCAAAGAGTAGCAGACTCCTATAACCTTCAAACTCTAGTGTTTGACATCCTCTACGACAAAAGCCGTCCATTACCGGACGGCTTTTGTCGTAGGCTCTCTTTCTTCCTTAAACGTCCTTTGCAAGACTTTCTCTCTTAGCAACTCACAAGAATGTGCTATGCTTGAAAAAAGACCTTTCTGGCTAAAAAACCTTCTTCTGGATACAAAGTAAGATAAAACCTATGGGGTTTTCTGACCGACATTACGAACAAGATAGCTATTCGGATCGTTCACCGAGCATTTTTCAACATTTCCTCGGTGCCTCGGCAGTCCTGCAGATTATCCTCCTGAATGGTTTCTTTTTTCTGCTTAACATGTTTGTTGGTGGTGCTGAGAATTGGGTCACTGCAAACCTCGCTCTCTATTCGTCCGACCTGACTAGACCATGGTTTTGGTGGCACCTTGTTTCGTGCGGATTTGCTCACTCTTCTGCGGGTATTGGTCATATTCTTGGGAATATGTTTGGCCTTTTCTTTCTAGGAAGAGTCGTCGAAGACCATTATGGCAAATTCGAGTTTTGGCGATTTTACGTTCTATCTATCCTCTTTTGCTCGACCCTGTGGCTGGCGACGAATATACTCTTTGGAACGGAAAAAGCGTCTGTCCTCGGGGCCTCAGGTGCCGTTACAGCAGTGATTTTGCTATATATTCTTAACTTTCCCCATCGAAAAATCCTCTTCATGATGATGTTTCCTGTGCCAGCCTGGCTTGTTGGGGGTCTTGTCATCGGATTAAATGTTATCGGAGCTGGCACCAAAGACGATAACATCGCGTACGACGTTCACCTGTATGGGGCCCTTTTTGCAGCCGCCTACTTCTACCTGCAATGGAATTTTCAACGACTTAGCCTTCATGATAATCTGGAATATTATCGGCAACGCCGTAAGGAGGCCCGTGCCCAAAAGAACTTCAAAATCTTCTCCGGCGAAGAGGGCGAACAAGAAATGCAACTAAGAGATGCAAAAGCCGACAAAGTTTTAGAAAAATTAGCAGCTCATGGTAAAGAGAGTCTTACTAAAGAAGAAGAGAAAATTCTCAACGACTACAGTCGACGTATGCAACAGAAACATAACCGCTAAGGTAAGCCTGTATACAAGTTCTGTTTGGGATTCACCAAGCTATTGTGTCCCGTTAGCCTCTTCCAGGAGGTAAGTCCGCTCACCATAAACCTTCTCACGATAGAGGACCAACCCGTGGGCCGCATGGTAAAGGGCCCCACATTCAAGATCATATCTCTTGGTCATTTCAAAAAGGCGGCACAAACGATGAACCCCTTTTTGCACCCATTTCTTCTCTAGTTCTTCTTTAGGCAAATGAAGGGCTAAAAATTCGAGCGTATGGCCCGAAGCATTCAGGTGAAGGTCGAGTCCTGGTGAGTTGACCTTATCACGAAAATAGTCGGTTGAAAAAGTGCCATCCTCATTTTGATTTCTCTTTACGGCCAGAACTTGTTCATCAAGATATTGTCTGGCACGCGCCCACTGACCAGTCGATTTGCCACCTCTTTCACGATGGCGTTCGAGAGCCATAGCGACACCTATCGTTATATGGGTTCCACCACACGCATTGGCATGGAGATCGGCCTCTATTTCTTTCTGAACAATCTTCTCAAGGCTCCACGGTTGTCCGTAAACATCAGTCCAGCTCTCCTCAGAGGAGAGGTATTTTGAGAGACAGATTAAGGTCCAACTGAATTCGACATTTCTGGGAATGTCTTTTTTTATTTGCTCTACCCAGTCGGCAATCGTATAAGTCTCTCCATGAACAACGATTTCTTGGTCTATTGGTAAGTCGCACTGCGAAAGGACGGCGAGCCATTGATCATTGTGCCCTTGGGCAGCCTGACTTTCACCTTCCATTGAGGCAAGAAGACCATACCGTTTTTTTGCCCCATTTTTTGCCTCTTCACTGTTAAGAAGATAGCCTGACTGCATGTGCCAACCTCTCATCTGACCTCCCGCCAACAGGTGATCGACGGCTTTCATTTTCCGTCCATTTGCGTCAGTTAGAGGAAAATCTCGTCCAAAGGCTAAAACACCGTGCAAAATTTGCCAAGCGGCATGTTCGTGGAGGCTAAGGTGCCTCTTTTGAGCGGTAAACTCTAGAACACTATCGATCCTGTCTCGCAAGACAGTGTCTTCGACCTCGGGGGCTTCCACCTTGGGCGGCTTTGCGACCATCAAATCTTCTTTGGAGGGGTCAGTTGTGATAACAGAGTCCCCTTCAGACTGTGGAGCTTCTGTCGATTGCGGTTGACAGCCATAAAGGGTTGGTAACAATACAGAGAGACAAATCGCCAAACTTTTTATGAAAAAAGAGGGTGGGATCGTTGAAGTCGCCAAGGCTCGGGTTGCTATTTTCGTCATTATGGACTATCAGTTGGCCTGAATTGGTTGATTTTTTAACAAAAAGCGCCCTTAGCAATCGCTAAAAGACAACTGTTATTCGTATAGACAGTATAGACAACAAACCAAAAAACTCAATTTAAACTTTACCTATCTTCACAAAGTATTTCCCCTCCAGATATCCTGCCTGATACTTAACTCCAAGACCAACTTCCCTTGAATTACGCGACTTAACTCCTTTACTGCAACTTTTAGGTACCAGAAATGTTCCTTTTTGACCCTCTTTACCTTCTCTTCATCTCACCTGCCCTTTTGCTCGGCTTTTTGGCACAAATGTGGGTCAAATCGACCTACGCTTCTGCTTCACAAATTCCGGTCGGAATCAGTGGAGCGACGGCTGCCCGGCAGGTATTGAATTCTTTGGGGCTCCAACATGTCGATATCGAAGAGGTTCCAGGACACCTGAGCGATCATTACGATCCCAGGGAAAAAGTATTGCGTCTTAGCAGAGAGGTCTACCACAACCATAACATGGCCGCTATTGGCATTGCCCTTCACGAAGCTGGTCACGCGATCCAAGATGCCAAAGGCTATATCCCTTTGGTTATTCGAAACCTCGCTGTACCTGCCGCCAATTTTGGAAGTAGTGGCGGCATGATTTTATTAGTCCTTGGCCTGCTTATGAACTTCCAGCCTCTGCTTTTGGCTGGCATCGCCCTTTTTTCGTGCGTCGTCTTTTTTCAACTCGTTAATTTACCTGTCGAATTCAATGCAAGCTCGCGGGCCAAAGAGGCTGTCATTATGAGCGGCTTTGTCAAACCACAAGAGATTGGGCCCATTAACAAAATGTTATGGGCTGCCGCATTGACCTATGTCGCGGCGACTTTGCAATCGGTACTTACCCTACTCTACTACATTTTACGCTTTTCAAGGCGGTCAAACGACTAACGAAAAAACAGGGGGCCGTTACCTTGTTCTCTTCGTTTTTGGCAAACCTAAATCGGCTCACCACGCCACCGGACAAATGCTTCGATCGCATAGTATTCGGGAAGTCCAACCTTGTTGTAGAAATCACTCGTGCCGGTATTTCGGTCTTCGGCTCGCTGCCAGAATTCACGTGGGTCGGTTCCGGGAAATAGCGCCTCGTCTTTTTGGCTTTCATGCATAAAGATTGCCTTTTTCTTTAGAAGCATATCTCCAGGACTCAAGGGGACAGCAATTTCAATTTCATGAAGCTCGTATTCTTGCCATGCTCCACGATAGAGCATGACTTCTGGTAGGGGCTGCCCCTCTTCCCGTAACTGCTCGAGAGCGGCAAAGATCGCCTCGGCACAAACACGATGCGTCCCGTGAGGATCGGATAAATCACCGGCAACATAGATTTGATCGGGAGTAAGCTTTTTAAGAAGTCTATAGATAATGGCGATATCATCGGCACCAATTGGGTTCTTTTTGACTGTCCCTGTCCGATAAAAGGGCATGTCAAGGTTATGGAGATTCTCTTCTCGACAGCCGACTTTCAGTGCTCCCCCTTTAGCCTCACTCCAACGAATCAGTCCCTTGATCTTACCGACCTCGGCCGAATCAGGAGCACCAGGCCCTTTCTTTGATAGAGCAATACGGACCTCATCTTCTATCGATTGAGCCTCCCCCTGGTCTATTCCAAAGAGTTGGTTGTACTGTGTTACTAAATCGGCAACCCGTAACGCGTCGTGATCAAATACTGCGATGTTCCCACTGGTCATATAGGCAATATGTGTTTCGTGTCCATCTTCATTGAGCCGAATCAACGTGCCGCCCATGCTAATGACATCATCGTCTGGATGAGGACTAAAGCAGATAACTTTCTTCTTTTCTTTGCCGGCAGGGTGGTACTCGATCGTCTCCATCAAAAGGCGAAACACACGATGGGCAATCGCCTGTGCCGGGCCATGATTTCGTAGAAGTTGGTGTAAGTTATGTTCACGAAAGTCGTCGTCTGAAAGTTTAAGCAACGACTTCCCCGACTGTTTGCATAACCAGATTGTCGCCCGTTTTACAAGATCTTCGTTCCAATCGACCTCTCGCTGAGTCCAAGGTTTGACAACACTTTTTAACGCCGAGCCAGCAGCTGCATCAACAAAAACGGCCGCATTTTGGTGATCTTGGAGATAGCTCGCCGGCACACGTGGAGTCACTGGGTTTTCACAAGTCTCTTGGATGATCTTTGCTTTATGTTCACCAAGAGCGAGTAAAAAGACTTGTCGAGCCGACAAAATCGTGTTGAGCCCCATCGTTAGACCCTGGAGTGGAACATTTTCACGACCAAAGAAGTCACTGGCAGCACTTTCACGTGTAACGGGATCAAGAGTACATAACCTTGTCTTTGTTCCACGCGAACAAAATGGCTCATTTCCGGCAATCTGGCCATTTCGCCCAACCCCCAAGAGGGCAAAGTCGATCCCACCAGATGCCTCGATTTTTTGTTCGTATTGTCGACAATAGGTGTCAATCTCATCATAGGGGGTACTTCCGTCTGGAACAAAGATATTTTCTTTTGGAATATTTACTCCGTGAAAAAAATGTTCCTCCATCCAGCGCCCATACGACTGCAGAGTTTCTGACGAAAGGCCGTAATATTCGTTCAGGTTGAACGTAACAACATTCGAAAAATCGAGCCCCTCTTCTTTATGCAAGCGTATCAATTCACGATAAACACCGACTGGTGTCGATCCCGCTGGTAAAGCAAAGACAGCCCGCTTGCCACTCTTCCTCTTTTCTTGAATAATTTGACGCATCATGCCGGCAACGTGGCGAGCGAGATCTTTTTCTGTTGAAAAAAGGAACGTAGGAACTCGAACCGATGAAATCGGAATGGGGTGACAGTCGGCAAGGTCGGGCATCTTTTATCGCTCTTTCTCGGATCTCTGCATAAATATCCCACATGCGGGTTATTTGTCTCTGTATACAACGCCCTTTATATAGGGGCCAAGGCCCCTTGTCAATGAAACGTAGGGGGTGTGTCTTCCTACAATCCACCCTTTACTCTTTCTTCTCGTTTCGAAAATTTGCCAAGAGGAAATTGAATTCCCAAAAATTGAGTTATCTTTGCCTTGTTGGTCTTACAGATTCCTCATAGAATGTACAGGGCAGCCAATTGCTACTTTTGACCATACCTCTTTCGAGATTCAAAAACCGATTTAATGGCCGAAATTCATCACGAATGTGGCGTTGCCGCTCTGTACCATTTACCGGGCAAACCACCGAGCCCCCTTTGCCCGTCTGACAACCTCAATGATGTCTCTCATTTGATGCCACGAATGTTGCTCGACATTCAAAATCGTGGCCAGCTTTCAGCCGGAATGACCTCTTTCAAAGAAGGGCGAAATCAGCTGATAGATACCTATAAGGAGTTGGGAACTGTCAGTGAGGTCTTCCGACTCTCCCATAAAGAAAAGTGTAAAGCGATCCTCAGTGAATACTCGGGAAATGCAGCAATCGGACACGTCCGATACGCAACCTGTGGCAAAGATGACCGGAGTTACGCCCAGCCATTTGAACGACACCATCTCATAAAACATAAGTGGTTTAGTTTTGCTTTTAACGGAAACCTAGCGAACTATAAAACCCTTAGAAAGAGCCTTCTCAGCGATGGTCATCACCACCTCGCACGTGACACAGATACCGAAATTTTTATGCACGAAATCAGCCGGGAGTTAACGGCTGTCAAAGAACCCAACCTTGTTGATGTCTTTAAAAATGTCAGTAAAAAACTCGACGGTGCTTATAATCTGGTCCTTCTCAATGCGTGTGGTGAAATGATCGTTGTCCGAGATCCCCTCGGCATGAAACCGATCTGTTA
>JALCBQ010000089.1 GCA_028066335.1 Pirellulaceae bacterium | reverse complement strand
CCTTAAGAGGGATCGATTCGACAGAATCCGTCTGACCTTCCATACTGGCCCCACCGAGGGCAAGGATAGATTTCTCATGAAGACCAGGGATTAGCCGGTGCATAAATCGGGCATTCTTCAATTGGTTGATTCGTTCCCAACTGTTTTGAGCGGTATCAAGACGATAAAGGATTCCGTCGGCTGCCGAGATATAGAGGCTACCTCCGACAACGCAGGCTCCCGGTGCAAAACCATTGAGTGCGCCACTCTCTCCCTCGACCGGGATAGCTGGGCCTTTGCTCCATGCGTTTGTTTTTAGGTCATAAATATCGACTTCGGTCGACAAATTACCTGTCTCGGTGAGACCACCGACGACGTAGATTTTGTCTTCAAAGGCGACGACCGAGAGGGCACGGCGGGCAAAAGGTTGAACCGAGACCTCTTCCCATTTAGCATCTTTTTGCGTTAGATCGAAAGAAAGAAGAGTATCGTGAAAATTGGTAGAAGGACCATCAAGCTCCCAACCAGCAGCGACGTAGATTTTGTTCTTGTAAAGGGTGCTTCCATGGGTCGAGCGGGCCTCAGGCAATGAAGTCAAATCGTGCCATTTATGGGTTTTTAAATCAAACCGTTTGAACGCTTTTTGTGAGAGAAGTACCTCTTCTTCGGCGGTCGTTTTATTTTTGGCATGCATCCCACCGATACGATAGAGTGAATGATCATGGTATTCTAAAGTCAAACCTTGCAAAGAGAGGTCTTTACCGATAACTTCCCATTCGCTTTGGCTACCGTCCAGTTTGATTCGGTACAATTTATGTCCGAGAAGTTCCTGGGAATGAGAGTGGATTTTCCCCGAGTGGCCTCCATAGAGATAAACCCACTCTCCATCAGTTGCACATCCGAAACTGGTAAGATCAATTGGCAGCGATGGAAAACTGGCAGTCGTGTCGTCCTTCGCATTAGCAGCAGTCGACTGTGCCGACATATCTGTAGATTGTGCCCTTACGGTTTCAGGTAGAACGGTAACTGAGAGGCAAAAGAGGAGAAAAAAGAAGACTCTTTTGCACAAGGTTTTTTTTGTAGACATCAGCGAGGCCCTTTACTTGGAAAAAAGAAAGTGGCTTGCTGCTAGCTAGCTAAAGTTTAGAAGTAATTGTCATTATAGAGAAACGCCCCTCAATTTCTAGTGGGAAGGGGCGAAATATGACATTTTTAGGTTATATCTCTTTAGAGATTAAGTAAGGTTGCCTTCTCTTTGTTCTTACAAGAGGCTCATCTCACTGGCTGGGGAGCTTGCCCGAGGTGATCTCTTTTTCCCATTCGTCTTCCAGAGGCCAATCGGTAGCGCACGTTCCAAAATCGGCCATATGGGAATAACCTTCAAGGCGAGCGATCGTTTTGTCGAGTAGATCATTCTCTTTGCGAAATATCGGCCCATGGCTGGGCAAAAGCCATTTAACGTCACTTTCACGAATACGGTGGAGCGAACGAATGAACGAAGGGATATCGCTGCCGTGGTGTGCATCAATGGCACCGACACAACCATCTCGAAAAATATTGTCGCCACTAAAGAGAAGGTCTCCCATTCGAAAAGCGAGCTGGCTATCGGTATGGCCTGGGGTATGCCAAACTTCTAATTCCAAATTACCGATGGTGAGAATCTCACCATCTTCGAGAGTTTGATCGATGGGGACAGGGGGCATTTCAAGGTCGATATTTTGAGCCGCAATTTCTGCAAAGGTAGCGAGGCGATCACCCTCTTCTAGGACCTTTTGGGCACTCGGATGACAGGCAACTTTAGTTTTTAGAATCCCTTTTACTTGAGTCAGCCCTTGGGCATGATCGACATCAGGGTGCGAGGCGAGTATGACTTTGCACTGAGAGAAGGGGAAGTCGAGCTGTCGGATCAGCTCAACGATTTCACCGACTGTGTCGCTATACCCAATATCGAGAAGGGCCCACTCATTTTCATCGAAGATGATATAAACATTACATCCTAAAACTTGTTGTAATTGATAGTTGACTTCAATAACATTCGGGAAAACTGGTCTTCTGGGTAGCATTGGGTCTTCTTACCGATCTAAAAAGTGGGCGGAAAAGTAGGTAGCCTGTGCAAAACCGAACGACGGCCCCTTATCTTACCAAATGCCCTCAAAAGCGAAAGTGAATAGGGGCGATTTTATCGGTTCTATTTCTGCCTAGCGTTCCAAAACAGGGGTAAAAATACTTGGTTAGATTGAAAATCGGCAGAAAATCGGTCACTTTTGCCTAAGTTTTATCCACATTCTGGCTCGAAAGCGAATAATTCACCACCTTGAGTATCTATTTGAGCAGTTCATAATGTATGATAAAGTGGGTGGAAGTTTACTTGTGGGCAATTTGGCAGGTGACTTATCTTCCCATATATTGTTATTGACAATAACGAGGTGTAAAGAATGAGGGCCAAAATGAGCTTTCCAATAAGAAAATATAAAAATAAAAGAGATATCGTTGTTGCTGCCGGTAATCAATCTTTTCTCGTAAAAAAAGGAGGGGCCTTCGGGAGGGTAATTCTTTCCTGTGCCTTGGCCATTAGTTTGGCGAGCGGTTCTTGGTCCCAACACCTTCTTCATGCTGAGAAACTGGCTGAGGACTCACAACGATACGCTTCCGATGAGGTTCCCTCTTTACCTCCTCTGCAGACAAAGCAAAAAGATGACGACAAAGTCGAGAAAAAGGGGCCGCTGCCCCGTCCTGAAAGAGATGAGTCCGCTCTTGCTGACGACAGTCGCTTAAACAAAATTTTGTTAGGTGGCTCTCCAGAAAATACAGACGATTTAGTCAAGATGCAAGGCCATGTGAAAAAAATGGTCAAAGAGGTCATGCCGGCTGTCGTTGGGGTGCGGGTCGGTGGTTCCTCAGGTAGTGGAGTTATCGTCAGTGAAGATGGAATCGTTCTAACTGCTGGCCACGTTGTCAAAGAGCCTGGTACTAAGGTCACTTTTATTTTTCCCGACGGATCTCAGAAAGAAGGGGTTTCTTTAGGGATGAATAGTGGGGTCGACTCGGGAATGATGAAGATCACCGATAAAGGAAAGTATCCTTTTCGTAAGATGGGACATTCGAGCCAGCTTGAGCCGGGACAGTGGCTTTTTGCAATGGGGCATCCTGGCGGCTATGAAGAGGGGCGGACACCTCCCCTCCGGTTAGGGCGACTCTTGGTGAAAACCAAAAGCACCCTTATGACCGACTGTACTCTTGTTGGTGGCGATTCAGGTGGGCCACTCTTTGACATGGAGGGAAATGTTATCGGTATTAATAGCCGAATTGGGCCTGTGATCACTGCCAATATGCACGTACCTGTTGATGTTTTTTACTCGACGTGGGACCGCCTCTCATCAGGCGAATCGTGGGGCAGCTTGGCAGATTTGCAGAAACGATTTGAAAGGGAGAAAAAGCAGAAGGAGGAAAAGTCTGGTCCTTCAAAAGAGAACAAGAAAGAAGAGAAAAAAGATTCTCAAGCGATACCAAAGGCCAAACCATACGTTGGGATGGCCTCAGATCCTGACGCAGATTACGCTCTCATCGACGAAGTCCTTGATGGTTCACCCGCTGCGAAAGCTGGTCTCAAACCAGGAGACGTAATCGTCTCGTTCGATGGAAACCTCGTAACCGACTTTGAAGGTCTCGCCGAGATGATCGCTCAAACGAGCCCTGGTGACCGAGTTGTTGTTGGGCTTTTAAGGAAAAAACGGGTACTTAAGATGACTTTGGTTATCGGTGAGAATAAAGAATAGACGATTGAGTCAGAAACATTTGCCCTCCCCAAAATCTTAAGTTGGGGAAAGTTAAGAAGATTTGGAGAGTAACATGGAACCAGTTCATAAAACAGTCAAAGATCACAAAATGGCAGAAAAATTCACGATCAGCGGTCAGTCGAGAGATTTTATCGCTGATCCAAACCGTTGGCGTATAACAACGGGGCCATTCCTCACCCCAATATTGACTCTGTTGTTATTTTTAGTCGCTATGTCGACACCTCTTCAGGGACAAGACGAAAAAAAACCTGATTCAAAGGGACAAGGCAAAAAAGAGCTTCAAGAAAAAGGGGGCTCTTCAGGAAATCAGAAAAAAGAGACCCAGCCTAAAAAATCTGGCTCAGAGGGTTCGCTCAACTGGCTTCGTAGCCTTGCCAATCTCCGCGTCATTGGGGTGAATGAGCGGGCTCATGAAAAGGTCGCCGAAGCATTTCGAAAGCCGATTCAAAAGGTCGGTAAAAGTACCGTAGTGATCTATTGTGATAAAAAACGTCAGTCTCTGGGAGCCATCGTTGGCAAAGAGGGATATATCCTGACCAAATATAGTGAACTTGCTGGGGTAACGGAGGTCCAGCTTCGGGATCGTCGGAAGTTTCCTGCCGATTTAGTGGCAAGGCACGCACCTTCTGATTTGGCCCTTCTAAAAATTGATGTTACCGATGAAGACCTTGTTCCTGTAAGTTGGAAGGAAGAGCTGCCAACCGTTGGCGATTGGCTAGCGACCCCCGGCTTGGATGACTTGCCTCGAGCGATTGGAGTGTTGAGTGTGAATCTTCGGGTGGTGCAGGAGGTTGCGCCGGTCGTTTTAGGGGTTCAACTTGTCGACTCGGAAAAAGGGCTGGAGGTTACCGAGGTCACACCGGGAAAAGGTTCGGAAAAAGTAGGTATTATGGTCGGTGACTGCATTACTCACGCCGAAGGAAAAAAACTCACAGGGCGTGACGAGCTCATTGAGATATTGAAAAAATATGGACCAGGTCAAACGATCAAGCTAACGATCAAGCGAGAGGTAAAAGAACCAAAAGGGGAAACAGAGTCGATTGATTTTGAGGTTCCTCTTATGAAACGTGAGGCCGATAATAGTAGTCGAGGGGCTAAGCAGAATCAAATGGGAGGAGACCTCAGCAACAAACGATCTGGCTTTCCTGCTGTATTACAGCACGATACCGTTTTGAATCCGACCGACTGTGGCGGTCCACTTGTCGACCTCTCTGGAAAAGTTATCGGGATTAACATTGCACGTGGTGGACGGGTAAAAAGTTACGCCCTGCCAGCGAATTACGTTCAAACGATGGTCGCCGAAATGATAGCCGGTAAACATTTGAGGGGCCCCTCGTTGCAAGAGTTAAAAATTGTCAAAGATTTCGATCAAAAAATTATCGAGTTACAAGGCGACGTCCTGCAGGCACAGCAAAACAGGCAGAAAGCAAAACTTTCAATTGAAAGGTACAAACAACAGACAAAAATAGCCGAAAAAGGGATCGCCGACGCAAAAAAAGAGCAGAGAAGACAAGAAAGGGCGATTGAAAAGGCGAAGAAGGATATTGCTAAGGAAATCTCAAAAGAGAAACGGGCCGATGAACTTTTAAAGCGCTTCCAAAGTGATCTGGCCGATCTTGAGCAACGTCAACTAAAGATTTTGCAAAAAGGAACCTCATTGGCTGAAGATTCAAAAGGAGAGGGAGCGACCAAGGAGGCTGCGGCAAGGGCCAAGATGATCGCCCAAGCCGACGATGCTGTTCGCAAAGCTCGCCAAGCTCTGGAGGAGGCCGAAAAAGCACTCAAGCTTTTAAAAGAAATCAAATAAGATCTTTGCCAATGCTCGGTATTAAGAGTTGGTTTTCAGTTAAACCACATAAAAAGCGAGAGAGGAACCCTCTCTCGCTTTTTTATAATGGATCCACCCATTTTATTGAGGCTCTATTTTCGTAGAGGCATTTTCGACTTTTTAGGAAAGTTAATCCCTCGTAGTTGCCAATCGATAAATTGTTTTTCAATCTTCCGCAGCTGCACTCGGTAACTAAATTCACTAAGAACGGGGACAACCAATGGAATAACAAGATTTCCCCAGGTCAAGTTATGGTTGTGGAGTTTTCTGAGCGCTGCCTTCGCCAAAGGGTAGGGAAGAGAGAGGTCATGCCTTACTCGCTGAAAAGCATAATAAGTCAAGCCAAAGTAACGATGAAAGACGAAGGAGACGTCAGGGGCATTTTGTAGTTCCATGTTTTGGGTCAACACATATTTTTTTTTGATTAAGAAGTCCTTAAATTTCTTATCATATCGTCTTTGTAACAAAACATAACCACGAAGAAAGATATAGACCAACCCCGTCAAGAGAATAATGCACAGAATAATGGCAAAAATTCCAAAAACTGTCGTGATCAAATCTGCCATAATGGCTTCCTAATTTTAGTGCAGCTTTTAAACTCGCGATAACATTCGCTGAAGGGTTTTTTCTTCAAGCTCGCGATAGGCATGTTTAAAAGGGCCGTTTGCCATGAAATTTTGCATTTCATCTCGATGCTTGGGGCTGCTGAATTCAAAACCAATCAAGGCGCGACCAATTCTTTCACCAGTATATCGGTAGTTAAAGTAACAAATGTTGGCGAGTCCCTTGATCTCTTGCAGGAGGTCGGCCAACGCGCCTGGTCGCTCGGCGAACTCAAGGTGGATCATCCATGGGTACGAAAACAGTTGCGAATCGTAGTGGATAATTCGAAAATCGACATCGGCGTGTGAGGTCAGGTCTTCATAGGGGATATTGTCGGAGTCTAGCCTCTCGTGAATTTGTGCAAGTACCTCGGGGGTGGTGTCAAAGCCCAAAACAGGCCACGCCTCTTTGGAATCGAGCTTTCCATATTGAAATTCGGTAATACTCACATCTTCAAGGTAATTTTCAAGGAGGTCCAAGAGGGACCCTTTTTCTTCAGAGATATGAAACCGAATATGTCGCCGGATATTTCCAGCGATACCACTGTTGGCTGCGATCACTGCGAGTTGGCTAAAGTCGATATTTGCCCCACATGTCACTGTGAGAACCTTTTTACCGGTAAGCTGCTCTTTTTGCTTGAGGAGGCCGGCCAGGCCGACGGCACCAGCCGGTTCCAAGATTGCCCGTTTTGCAATCCAAAAGTGACGAATTGCGTTACAGACCTCTTCGTTGGTAACGGTAATAAACTCGTCAATGAGTTCTCGGCAGAGCTCGAATGTATTTTGCCCCACTTTACGAACAGCCGTTCCGTCACAGAAAATATCGACGTAATCTAGATCGACCGGCCCTCCCGCATCAATAGCCGCCTTCATAGAGGCTTGGTCGACCCCTTCGACCCCAACAATTTTTATGTTGGGATAATATTCTTTAAGCCAGCAGGCGACGGCAGAGGCCATGCCACCACCACCGATCGCTAGATAAACGACATCAAAAGGACCTTGACCCGACATGACAATTTCGTCAGCGATGGTCCCTTGTCCACCCATTGTTTCCAGATCATTGTAGGGGTGAATGAAGGTTTTGTTGTCGTTTTGAGATGCTTTCAGACCGGCAGCTGCCGCCTCGTCGTAGGTGTCTCCAACAAGGTGGATACAGACGTTGCTACCACCCATTTTTTGAACAGCTTGTTGTTTCATGTGAGGCGTTGGTCGAGGCATGTAAATATCGGCTTTTGTGCCGAGTTGATTCGCCGCAATAGCGACCCCTTGCGCGTGGTTACCGGCCGAGGCACAAACGACACCACGTTTGAGTTCTTTGGCCGAAAGAGTGCCCATACGGTTGTAGGCTCCACGCCATTTATAGGCATACATTGGTGGGACATCTTCTCGCTTGACATAAATTTCTGTCGGTAGGCCCAAGTCGATTTTTTCAAAGGGTGTCGGTGGCCGGACCGAATAGACCCGTTGGCGGGCCATTAATATTTCATGAAACAGGCGGTCTCGCAAGGAAGGTGTCGGCATAAGTGAATGAGCTTTATCCTAGAAAAGGTTGTAGTCGGTCGCGATCGTCTGAATTCAGGACCGCTGGTAAGCAAACAGAGGGACAGGAACTAATCCAAGGTAGCCCACATAAAGGGGTAGGAAATACACCGGTATTGATTGTAAACAATTCCTCCCCAAGGGATAGACTCATTTCTAGAATTTCGGTTCGGCTGGAAACGAAAAAAATGCTTCTCTTACCGGTAAAAAGAGAACTGATCTGGTTTGCCAAAGGCGAATATGTGATACTGACGAGGCATCCTGTTCTACGGTTGTTACCCAAAAATCATTCTTATTGACAAGAAAAAGCGATAGATGAAACTCTTCTTTTCGGTCGGTGAGCCGAGTGGTGATCTCCACGGTGCGAATTTAATTCGGGCAATCAAGGAGAAGAATCCACAGGCGAAGTGTGTCGGATTTGGTGGGCCAAAAATGGCAGCGGCCGGCTGTGAGCTTCACGAGAATTTAACGCAGTATGCCGTTATGTGGTTGTGGCATGCGATCAAGTATTATTTTCGGTTTAAAAAATTTGCAACCGAAGCGAGAGCCTATTTTGAGAAAGAAAAGCCAAACGCAGTGATCCTTATCGACTTTCCAGGGTTCAATTGGCATATTGCAAAACATGCCAAGGCGTGTGGTATTCCAGTTTATTATTACGGAGTTCCTCAAATTTGGGCCTGGGCCGGTTGGCGAATTCACAAAATGCGACGATGCGTTGACCACGCTTTGTGCAAACTTCCTTTTGAAGAAAAATGGTACCGTGCAAAGGGTTGTCACGCTGTTTATGTCGGTCACCCTTATTTTGATGAACTTGTCGGTCGAGAACTGGACCCAAGGTTTCTCAGTGAATTTCGGCAGAAGTATCTGTTCTCTGGGCCAGAAAAAGTGGAGGGGAGGGGACGAAGACTTATTACGATTTTACCCGGTTCACGGAACCAGGAGGTAAAGAGTAATTTAGCGACTTTTTTGAAAGCTGCCTCTCTTGTTCAGAAGAAGCGACCAGAGACCGTTTTTGCTGTCGCCGCCTATAATGTTCATCAGGCCCAAATTGCCAAAGAGTTGATTGAAGAAAAAAAGGTCAATGTCGATGTCTTCACTAAAAAAACGGCCGAACTCATTGAGCTGGCCGACTGTACGATGGCCTGTTCAGGATCGGTTTCGCTCGAGTTATTATACCATCAGAAACCGTCGGTTATTTTGTACCAGGTTTCCCGGTTCGGTTTCTGGATTCAGCGTATTATGCGTAAGGTTCAGTACATTACACTTGTCAACCTTCTTGCGAGTAAAAATCCTTTGCCAGGCAAGTTACTTCCCTACGATCCCGATCAATATTGGCAGAAGAAGAGGGGCGATCCGACCTATCGACCTGAGGTCCCATTCCCCGAATATTTAACTGCTCAAGAGAAGAGCCACTCAATCGCCCAATTTCTTCTCCATTGGCAAAATGACCGAGCCGTTCACAACGAGATAAAAGAGCAACTAGGTCAGCTTAAAAGTAAATTTGGTGCAGCTGGTGCCTCTGTACGGGCTGCTGAGTATATCGTGGCAACCCTTGAGGCTGAAAAAGGCAATACTTCGAATTCAAAGGCGAATCGGGGGGGTACCGCTGCCGGCGTTTCACAAAAACAGTTCCCAAAATCGGCCTGATGAACTTGTGGCCAGTTCCTTTTCAGGAAGGCTCTGGGCGTAAAGTAAGAAGGCTTTACTTTTTAGGTGTGACTGTCCTCTCTGGCCAATCAAGGATAGAATAAGGGCTAAAATTTTTGAAACAACTCAATAAAGGTCAGGGTTTATCGAAAAACAAAAGCCCTTCTTTGATTTGATAAAACAAGAGGAGTATTTATGTTAGGTGGTATACATCAGACGACACCCCTAGATTTAAATTTTCGCTTTTTAGGTTTCCCTGTACGGGTGAGCCCTTGGTTTTGGCTTGCAGCCCTTGTCTTGGGATATGGTCCTTCTGGTGGTAATGGGGTGTTTTTATTGCTCTTTATCGGGGCAGCGTTTCTATCTATCTTAATTCATGAGCTAGGCCATTCTATCGCTTTTGCGAACTACGGGATCGGTTCGTCGATTATGCTCTACCACTTTGGTGGTCTTGCCATTCCAGATCAATTTACAGCTATGGGCTCCAGAAGGACGGGGAAATATGGTCAGATGATTATCTCGGCAGCTGGGCCGGGTATTCAGCTCCTTTTGGCTCTTGTCATTTTGTTGTTGGTCCGTGGGTTTGGTTATGAAGTCGTCCCACTCTCTATAGGAACGATTCCGATTTTACCCGAAATTGTTTGTTTGAACGCCGACTCCATCGAAGCAGGGACGAGGCTTCACGCAATCCCGAATATATTTTTAGATGGGTTTGTCTTTTTTATGCTCTACATTAATATTTTTTGGGCGTTACTGAACCTATTACCGGTCTATCCTTTGGATGGCGGTCAGATTGTTCGTGAGTTTTTTGTTCTTATCGACTATCGTGACGGCTTGAAAAACTCGTTAATTCTGTCAACGGCTGTTGCTGGTGGTGTTGCTGTCTGGGGCTTTAGCGGAGGCTCGCTATTTATGGGCATGTTATTTGGGATGATGGCCTTTAACAGTTTTCAAATGTTCCAAAACGTTACCCGTGGTCCGGGTGGTCGATGGTAATCGATCTGTTGTTACGACCATCAATGACTCTTGAAACTCTCTTGGATTTGTGAGCAACCAAGAGAGTTTTTTTATTGCGATGTAACGAACTGTTTTCTGGAGTAACAAGTGAAGAAATGATTCTTTGACAGAGGCAAACAAAAGGTGTTTTAATTTTAGAAATAAAGCGATAGTTTTCCTAAATTGAAATTACGCTCTTATGAAGAGATACAAAAGAGAAATATTTTTTCACCAACACAAAGGCAGGCATCTAAAAAAAGAAGAGAAAAAAAGGAAGACTGTTTTTTAAAAAGAGTTGTGGTGTATTCGTAAAAGTAAATCGTGTTTTAAATTTGATTGTCGTTTTTGCTTTGAAGAAAGATGGTAACCTGCCCAAGGTTCTTCTTAAAAAGTCAAACAGGGTGGCCGCGTTTTTACACTGGTATTACAGTGTAATATCGACGCTCTTTTTTTTTACACCTTGCACGTATTTATAACGAAGAGAGATCTTTGATTGTTGTTTGTGTAAAGAAGCTCTTTCCAAAATTGCAAAACAAAAATGTTTGTTCACAAGAGACGCAAAAAATAAAAGAAGAAAAAACGTTATTTTTATACCTCAACAGTGTTGCAATTTCTTTATAGAAAATGTTAAAACATGTTCCAATAAAAAATGAATAAAGAAGAGTCATTCAAGAAACGTATTTTTCATTGCCGAATGTAATTATTAAGCAGCCACGATTTTGGAAACATCTTGAGCGTAACGGTCGGCTGTTGTTGTTTGGACTTTACTTTTTATGCCTTCCTTTTTTTCAAATCGGTTCTTAATTTTTAAAACGAGAATCGAGCAAAGTAAAAGAGATAAACGTTGGCAAAAAAAGATAAACATATTTTTTGAGCAGAAATTGTTCATCGACGATCGATGGATTTTTTGTTATTCGTAATTATGTGCGACTCTACTCGATCGTTTTGAGTAACGCCCCTTTCTAACCGATTGGGAAACGATCTCAAAACAAACGAACGGGATGGATTTCGTCGCGAACCTTTCTATCAGGTTTTCCGGAGGAAAAGACTGTGGCTAAGAAAAAAGTCGTTAAGAAAGCAGCCAAGAAAGCTGTTAAAAAAACAGCAAAAAAGGCAGCTAAGAAAGTCACAAAAAAAGCAGTGAAAAAGGGTGCTAAAAAAGCAGCCAAAAAAACTGTCAAAAAGGCGGCTAAAAAGACCGTAAAAAAGGCGGCTAAAAAGGCAACCAAAAAAACAGTGAAAAAGGCAGCTAAAAAAGCAGCTAAAAAAACTGTCAAAAAGGCGGCTAAAAAGACCGTAAAAAAGAAGGCGGTAAAAAAAGCAGCTAAAAAGAAAAAGCGTTAAGTGACGAGTGTTAAGTGGCAAAACGTTTCGCTTTGGTACTTAACAGGGTCAGCTAACATGGCCAACTAACATGCCAGATGGCATGCCGACTTTGTCCGATTGCTCTCTAGAGAGTCCCGCAAAGTTTGTGAGTCACTAAAATAAGAAAAGGCGACCTTGCTATGGCAGGGTCGCCTCTTTTGGGTCGCCTCTTTTTGACCTTTTTTCGGCCAAGGCCAAGTCTCTTCGCGGTTTTCAGAAGGGTTTTAAGAGGACAGTCTTTAGAGGACGGGTAGCTGTGGCTTCTGGGGTGAGGCGACTGCCGAGAGAGCAAGCTGCTTGCTTAATTGATAACAGACTTTGGTAAAGGGACGAGAGAGTGGTTCATTCTCGTAGAGTTTTGCCATTTGTCCTCGATCACCAAGGGTTCGAAGATCAATCTCGATGGGGACTTTTCCAAGGAAAGGGACTTGAAGCTCTTCGGCCGCCTTCTGGGTTCCACCACTCCCAAAAATATCAAATTGCTTCCCACTCTCAGGGCTTACAAAGCCCGACATGTTTTCAATCATCCCAAGGAGAGGGATTTTTACCTTTTGAAACATACTGATCGCTTTTAATGCGTCTAGGAGAGCGACCTCTTGAGGGGTACAAACGACGACCGCACCTGTTAATGGCAGAAGTTGTGAAAGAGAGAGGGCGACATCACCCGTTCCTGGGG
>JALCBQ010000088.1 GCA_028066335.1 Pirellulaceae bacterium | reverse complement strand
CAGCTAAAAAGATGCCAATCGTTTACACACACCAAATTGTCAAAGATCAAAAAACAACCTCGATTTGCATGGCTGTTGCCATAGCTTGCTTCAGTTGAGACGTGCTATTCTATGAGCGAATGTTATTCCGTCAAGAGGTTTTCGAAATAAAAAACTAAAAGGCCGGAAAGAGTTCTTCGGGCATGGTTACCGGCCTAATGTTTTCACTATTTTCTTCTGCTTTGCTTGGCTTTAATGTCCGCAATTTTGGAGCGAGTCTCTGGGTTGTAACTTATTTTCGATTGGTAAAAAAGAAGGTAGCAGACATTATGATCGGGTAGCAAGCAGAGGGGCCCCAGGTAACATTTGTTACCTAGGGCCCCTCTCGGATGAAAATTGAGTGTTCAGGTCTCTTGAGAACTCACAGTTTATAATGTGTCGAAAAATACTGAAATCTAATTGCTTCCCTTATTGCCCAATGTTTGCTGAAGCCATTGGTTGACTTCTTCTAGTTTATGGTGAGCAAGTCGATAAAAATTATGTTTACCCTCCCGGCGCAGCTCAATAGTCCCGGCATTTCGCAAAAGGGCTAAATGATGGCTGACAGCAGGTTGACTTTGTTTTAGAAGCTCGCACATACTGCGGACATTCATTTCCGGGGTCTGGGCCAGAAGTGAGATGATTTTTAGGCGGGTTTCGTCTGAAAAAAGCTTGAATAAAGTAACAATCGGCCCTAGGGGGCGTTCTTCACTGTTTTCGCCATTGATAGGTTGATCTGAGGAGAGCGAGGAAAGGCCTGAAGATAGACTAGCTGTATCGGGTGTCGATTGGGGGGGCTGCTGGGCAGAATCACTTTGACTTGCGTAGCTTTGTGAGTCAATGGCAGAGGGAGGGGGGGAGGATACTGGAAACGTTAGTGGAGTTGCCGAAGGTTCCACGGCAGGAATTTTCATTTCGTCAGACACGGTAACACCTATGAGTACCTACGTAAAATAGTCGCCCTTCTGTCGAAAAGTGGCAAGCAGGCCACATGGCCGCTGACTAAGAGGTAATGGCAACTGATTTTACGAAAAAGATGAGAAAAGTGAAAAGGGGCATTTGCAATAAGCAAACGGGTTTATGTTTGCTGCTGAGCGAAGCACCGATGAAAAAGAAAAGATAAGAAAAGGAAACAAGATAAGTATCGGTCGATTTGCTACCTAGAGGTCATGTTTCTCTGTAAACTCCAAACAGGAATTTGACAGAAAACAAATAAACGTCTACTAATCATTGTTGCCAATATGTCCAGATTCGACAACCCCTTTAATAAGAGCCATTTTTATTTTGCTCCCTTTTTGTAAAAAATTTTTACAGAAAGAAAATGGTTTGGGGAAGACTGTTCTGCACTTCTCTCATGAAAAGTGGGCAAATTTGGTGGAGGCCCTATTTTCGGGTAGCTTTTTTGACCTTAATTTTGTTTAATGGCATGGGATCACCTTTTCATATATGGCTTAGCCAATGTTAAGATTTTGAAGGACAGCAATAGAATGCAAACCTCTTTTCGTCGCCTTTTTCCCTTTGTGTTGATAACGATATGGGCGTTGGCCCTCTATTGGGCGATTGGCTCTTTCTCAAGTGACTCTAAAGCTGACCTGACATTTGATAATAATACCGAGGTTGCCACGTTAGATCCGGCAATCGCCGAAGGTCAGCCCGAAGGTCGTGTTATCAACGCACTTTTTGAGGGACTTTTGCGAGAAGAGCCTTCTCAAGAGCCAGATGCCGACGGGGTTTATCATTTGGAGCTCATTCCTGGGTGTGCAGAGCTACCAGAAGTCAGCGAAGACCAAAAAGTCTATACCTTTAAAATTCGTGAGGAAGCACAGTGGAATAACAAGCAGCCTATAACAGCAGAAGATTTTCGATGGTCATTTCAGAGATTGTTGCACCCGGGAACAGGTGGTGGTTACGCCAAGCAACTGCACTATATCGTTGGTGCTAAAGAGTACAATACGGTCGAGCTAGAAGTAGGCTCTCGAGTCGAGGTTGAGCTTATGGACAGAGCCGAAGACCTTGTTGTTGAAGGCGGGCCTGATCGCCTGACAGTTCAAGGCTTCCCTCGTGGAACAATCAAAAGGGGGATTATTCGAAAAATCTACCGCCCCAAACGACCAGAATTTGAAAAAATCAAGAATAAAGACAAACGAAAAAAAGCCGAAAACGAGTGGGAAACGAGGTGGCTCTACGAGGTCGAGGTTCTCGAATATCAGCTCAACGAAGGTGCGGTTAACCCTTACGAGTCGACGATTGATTGGACGTCAAAAGGGGAGACCTTTTATTTCACAACCGAAGATATCGACGATATTGATCCTGAATTTGCAAAAAGTCTGCCCCCAGAGGTGAAAGAGGGACTTACCCGCTGCCACCATGTTCTGCTCGATTTTGGTGAGGTCGGTCTGAAGGTACTTGGTGAAGATCGTCGTACATTTGAAATCACTCTCAAGAACCCAACCCCTTTTTTCAAAACGTTAATGAGCTTCTACACGATGCACCCTGTCAATCGGGAGTGTGTGGAAAAATATGGCACACCTGTTTGGACCAAGCCCGAGAACATCGTCAACAACGGTCCTTTTAACCTTGAATTTCGAAGAATCCGGGATCGACTTCGTCTGAGAAAAAACGAGAACTACTGGAACAAAGAGAAGATCGCCCTCGAAACGATCGATGTCTTGGCACTCAATAGTGAAACAACGTCTTACAATATGTTTGAAAATGATCAAATCGATTGGGCAACGACTGTCCCGTCAGCCGTTATTCCGACACTTCGTGAGACGAATAACCCGGAATTTCGTGCAGCAAACCAACTCTCAGTCTATTTTTACCGGGTCAATGTTGCTGAAGCACCGATGGATAACAAATATTTCCGTCAAGCTCTTTTCTTGGCGATCGATCGGCAGTCCATTTGTGACAATATTACAAAAGCGGGGCAACGACCGACTCGTGGTTTTTTGCCTTTTGGATTTCTGGAAATCGAAAAGTTAAGAAACGGCGCCCCCTACATGGAGCCGGCCGCCTATGTACAACGGGCAAGGGAGGCCCACAAAGGAGACCCTCAGGCAATCGCCCGCGCCGATAAAAGTATTAAAATTGACGAGAATGAGACCGATCCCGTCAAGGCAGCTCGTTGGCTTTTGGCCTTAGCTGGCTACCCTGAGGGAAAAGGGGTCCCTAAATTCACCCTTCTGTACAATACGAGTGAAGGTCACAAAAACATCGCCGTTAAGATCCAAGACGACTGGAAACAAAAATTAGGTATCGATATCGAGCTTGAAAATAACGAGTGGCAAATTTTTCTCGACAAGGTCAACCAGAAAGATTATCAAATTGCCCGTGCCGGCTGGATCGCCGATTACAACGACCCTAACTCATTTTTAGATATGTTAGAAACCGATGGCCCTGAGAACAATACAAACTGGAGCCACGAAGCCTACGATAAAGCGATCGCAGACGCTCAAAAAGAGCCTGACGAGGCAAAAAGAATGGAAATCTTCTTTGAAGCTGAAAAATTAATTATGGACGAACTTCCCTTCTTCCCTATTTATTCGTATGTCTCGGTCAATCTTGTCAAAGAACGGGTTAAGGGGGTTGCTCCGAACCTTATGGACAAAATGTTGCTTTATAGAATCCGTGTTGAAAAATGAGTCGCCACCCTAAAAAGCTCTAGCCGTATTTTTGGCAGTAGCTCCAGCACTATTTCTGCAAGGGTTTTATCAGAATTGAACAATTGATAAAGTTAAGAAATAATTCTTAAGAACAAGGAAAGGTATTCCTTTGATCCAATTTTTAGTAAAACGATTTTTGTGGTTAATCGTCACTTTGTTGATTGTTTATACAGTCTCCTTTTTCTTAATGCGAAGTGTTCCAGGTGGACCTTTCCAGGGGGAAAAGCAGCTGCCACCAACGATCCAGCGAAATATCGAGCGGCGGTTTGAACTTGATAAACCACTCTCTTATCAATATTTTTCACATTTGAATAAGATTGTTTTTCAATTCGATTTTGGCCCGAGCTATCGCCTTAAAGACTACACTGTAAACGAAGTGATCGCTTCGGGCTTTCCGGTGAGTATGTCTTTAGGGGTTTTCGCCTTAAGTTTTGCATTGGTGTTAGGTGTTTCGGCTGGTGTTGTTTCTGCAATGTATCGGCACAGCGTATGGGATGTCACCCTAATGACGGTAGCGACTTTGGGAATTGCTGTTCCGAACTTTGTTTTGGCGAGTCTTTGCCTGATCGTCTTTGTATTTTATTTAGGAATCCTTCCGGCGGCAGGATGGAGCTCTCTTGAGAGTGTCCTTTTGCCTGCTTTCTGCCTGGGGGCACCCTTTGCCGCTTATATTGCCCGCCTAACACGGACAGGAATGCTCGAAATTCTTAACCAAGACTATATTCGAACGGCCTACGCCAAAGGGTTAACAACCTATAGCGTTGTAACGAAACATGCTCTCAAAATGGCGATCATTCCTGTTGTCTCTTATTTAGGGCCGGCAACGGCCGGGATTCTGACAGGTTCCCTCGTATTGGAGAGAATTTTTGCCATTCCAGGAATGGGAACCCATTTTGTTGAGGCGGCTCTACAGCGAGACTATACCTTGGCAATGGGTATGATTTTAGTCTACACGTTAATCCTTTCAGTGATGAATACATTGGTCGACATGGCCTATGCAATGCTCGATCCGCGGGTAAAGCTTGAATAATAATGGAGTGTGAGTCCAGCAGTGTAGCCCTCTTCCCATTTTCAAATAAAAAATAAAGATAGAAACCATGGTTTCGGTAGAAAAGAAAAATACCTCGCCTCAACAAGAAGTTCTCGAGAAAGCGCTCCAGGTCAAGGGTGTCTCCCTCTGGAGAGATGCTGCTAAACGGCTGAGGAAAAACTGGGCTGCGATGGGCTCGCTCTATTTTTTGGTGGTTCTTGCACTTTTAATTACTTTCACACCGTTACTCCCTTTGCAATCGCCAACGGAGCTCAACCTAAAAGACCGACAATATCAATCACCAGGTTTTGGCGCTGCTACATTGGGAAGCTCTGAAGACCTGAAATTCAAAGATAGGTCGTTAGTTGCCGAGCTTGCCAGCTATGACGAGGAAAAGAGCAATCTGGTCGATCAGATCGCAAAAGAGACCGATACTGAAAAACGGACCGAGTTGGAATTAGAGTTAGCGACCAAGCAGGGGATTGGCCACCCATTTAATAAATTGTGGCATCGTCCGGGTTATATAACCAAGGCCCTTATTCGAACCCGTCTGCTCGTTTTTGGCGACTACTGTATCCCTTCACTTTGTGGAACCGATGACTCAGGTCGAGATGTCCTTTCCCGAATATTTTGGGGGGGAAGGGTCTCTCTTGTCGTCGGCCTCGTGGCAACTTTGGTCTCGCTAATTATTGGGGTCTTTTATGGAGCTGTCTCAGGGTACCTTGGTGGTATTTACGATGCCATTATGATGCGGGCCGTCGATATTTTGTACTCAATTCCGTTTATCTTTGTCGTGATTTTTTTAATTACAATTTTGACAGAAGATAGCAATAAGGCATTTTTGGAAAGTTACGGCATCGACAAGATTGTAATTTTTTATTTTGCAATCGGTGCCATCTATTGGTTGACGATGTCCCGGGTTGTGCGGGGGCAAGTTTTATCCATTAAAAATGAGCAATATATTGATGCTGCCCGGGCAATTGGGGTTTCGACTTTTCCGATTGTTTTTCGGCATGTTATCCCCAATGTTATGGGGGTTGTGATCGTCTACTTAACCTTGACAATTCCGGCAGTAATGCTCTTTGAGGCTTTTCTCTCTTTCTTGGGGCTTGGGGTCTCTGCCCCCGATGTCTCGTGGGGTCTTTTGGTGAATGAGGGGGTTAAGGCAGTTACACCCAACAAAATTTATTGGTGGCTGGTTCTCTTTCCTGGATTGGCATTAGCTGGCACCCTTTTTTCATTGAACTTTCTCGGCGATGGTCTTCGCGATGCTCTAGACCCGAAAATGAAAAATCGATAAAACGGCTTTTTGCCCTTTATTGTCCTTATAGCGCAGTAGAACCAAAGAACCGACTAAGAAAGTTGAGCACACAAAAGATGAACACCGATGTTGGCAGATTCATTTTTGATTAGTGCAGAACGCCCTGTTATTACGTGTTCATTACGTGGCGACGTACTCAGGTTTGAGCAGCGTTGTTGTTCGTGAGGTTTACTCGACTGTAACGCTCTTTGCGAGGTTTCGGGGACGGTCGACATCGCAGCCGCGCAGAAGAGCAATGTGATAAGCCAAAAGCTGTAACGGAATACTCGAAATGACCGGCTGCAAAAACTCTTCCACTTGAGGGGTATAGATGACATCGTCGGCAATCTTGCCGATACGGTCGTCCCCTTCTTCAGCAATGGCAATCACAGGCCCTCCCCTTGCTTTGATCTCTTCGAGGTTGGACATTACTTTTTCATAGACAAATCCCTGAGGCATAATAAAAATACTTGGCGTATGAGCGTCGACCAGGGCGATTGGGCCATGCTTCATCTCTGCGGCAGGATAGCCTTCGGCATGAATGTAGCTAATTTCTTTTAGCTTAAGAGCTCCTTCAAGGGCGGCAGGAAAATTGTATTGACGACCAAGGTATAAAAAGTTATCGGCTTTATGATACTTTTCAGCTAACTCTTGAACTTTGCCATTAGTTTGAAGAACTTGTTCAATTTGGGCAGGTAATTGGCGAAGTTGCTGAATAATGCGCCCCCCAGCCTCATAATTGAGGTGACGTATTCGGCCGAGATACAAGGCTAGGCAGGCAAGAGTAACACATTGCGAGGTAAAAGCTTTTGTTGAAGCGACACCGACTTCGGGGCCAGCATGAAGATAAATACCACCATCTGATTCTTGGGCGATCGTACTCCCAACAACATTGCAAATAGCCAACGAGGGATGTCCCTTACGTTTCATCTCACGAAGTGCCGCAAGGGTATCAGCCGTCTCACCACTTTGAGTAATGGCAAAGAGTAAGGTTCCCGGTTCAACAGGAGGGTTTCTGTAGCGGAGCTCACTAGCGTACTCGACTTCGACCGGTATACGGGCAAACTCTTCTATAAGGTACTCACCGACAAGGGCGGCGTGCCAGCTCGTTCCACATGCGGTAAGAACGATTCGATGAATGTTTCGCAGTTCACGTGGTGAAAGATTCAATCCACCAAAGACGGCTGTCGCGTTTTCATCGTTCAGCCGGCCACGCAAAGTATTCCGAACGGCTTGAGGTTGTTCATGAATTTCTTTGAGCATGTAATGTTCAAAGTTGCCCAGATCGACTTCTCTTGTTTCGATCTCAAGAGGTTCTATAAGGTGTTTCACCTCGCCATCATGAGGGTGGTGAATTTGAAGCTCCTCTTTAGTGAGGAGTGCTAATTGGTGGTCGGCCATATAGACGATCTGCTTGGTGTACCCTGCCAGGGTTGCCCCATCGCTAGCGACGTAGTGTCCATTATTCCCGATGCCAATAACGAGTGGGCTTCCTTGCCGAACAGCGATAAGAAGGTCGGGATATTCCTGAAACATGACGACCAAGCCATAGGTTCCCTGAAGACGTGCAACGGCAAGCTGGACGGCAGTTACCAAGGGAGCATATTTTTTCTTTAAAGACGGTTCCTGAGAGTCGACTTTGAACCCTTTGGCCTCCTCAGCTTTTACGTAATAGGCGATCAGCTGAACAATGACCTCACTATCGGTATCCGATTGAAAATGGACCCCTTTGCTTTGGAGAAATTTTTTTAATACTTGATAGTTTTCGACAACGCCGTTGTGAACAAGGGCAAGTTTTTGATCTTGTGAAAGGTGTGGATGAGCATTTTCGGCAACAGGTGTTCCATGGGTTGCCCATCGGGTATGCCCAATTCCGATTCCGTGAAGAGCGTGGGCATCGGTGACGATTTTTTGCAGGTTGTCAATACGGCCAACTGTTTTACAAAGGGCGATTGGTTCTTTTTCATGTTCCCCCGTAGCGGAATCGTCCATTTTATTCTTTGTGGTAGCAACGCCAGCGCTATCATAGCCTCGGTACTCGAGCCGTTGTAGCCCTTGTAAAAGAAAATCGATAGCAGGTTGGGTACCGATATATCCGACGATTCCACACATGGCATACTCCGAAAAGACAAAGGTTTTATTTGTCCACTTTGGCGAAAACAACCAATATAACAAAAAGGGCTGCTCTTAAAAAGAAAATCGAGGAGACACCTTTAGTATCCAACGAGTTTCTTGTTTTTGTTCTCTTTCTTTTTCTCAAACGGAAAAAGGTCAATTGCACCGATCGGGTTACAACTGTTATTCTGTTTAGAAGGGTTTTTGGTGTCCCAAAGTGATGTTGTAAAACATTGATGTGGGGGGTGCCCATTTGACAAAAGTCGTCGTATTTTGGAAATATAAGTGAGTTATGGAGCAGTGTAAAATTATCATTCCGGCGCGTCTCAACTCGACCCGCTTGCCAAGGAAATTGTTATTAAATGAGACAGGAAAACCGTTATTACAACATACCTATGAATCGGCTAGAGAATCAAAATTGGCCGGGGAAGTCCTTATTGCCACCGATAGTCAAGAGATTTTTGAGGTTGCCACAGGTTTTGGTGCCAAGGTCTTCATGACCTCTCCCACCGCGCCGAGTGGTACCGATCGAATAAGCGAAGTCGCTGCCCAATTTGAGGAGACCTTCTGTATTGTCAACGTACAAGGAGATGAACCTGAGCTGTCAGGGGCCGAAATTGATAAGGCGATCGAGCTCTTGCTCGAAAACCCAACTGCCGAAATGGCAACATTGGCGACCCCCATTTATTCGCGTGAAGATCTAGAGGACCCATCATGTGTTAAAGTTGTCTTTGGTGAGAGTCAACAAGCCCTCTATTTTAGCCGTAGCCCGATCCCTTATGCTCGAGAGTGGAACGACTCTTTTTTAGAACAGCCTCATTTCTACCAACATATTGGCCTCTACGTTTATCGTCGAGATTTTTTACTCAAATTTTCAGAAATGTCTCCAACGATGGCCGAAAAGTTCGAACGTCTCGAGCAGCTCCGCGTTTTGGAGCATGGAGGGACGATTTTAGTCGCTACAACCCCAAAAAGATCTTTAGGAATCGACACAGAAGCCGATTACAGGGCATTTGTCAAAAAGTACAATTCATGTTAAGATGTAGGCCCGTTGGCAAGGAGCATTTTGCCAGCGGTTTTTTTATTGGCCGAGCAGACAAGCTATAGTTCGAGTTCTTCAAAATTGGTGAATGAGTAGAGTTTTCATGACGAAACATATTTTCGTTACAGGTGGTGTGGTCAGCTCTTTGGGGAAGGGGTTAACGAGTGCCTCGCTAGGAATGTTGCTGGAACAACGTGGGCTAAAGGTCCGTATGCAGAAGCTCGACCCCTATATCAACGTCGATCCTGGGACAATGAGCCCTTACCAACATGGCGAAGTCTATGTTCTTGACGACGGGAGCGAGACTGACCTTGACCTTGGCCATTACGAACGTTTTACGAATAGCCCCCTAACACGCGATTCAAACTATACAACGGGCCAAATCTACCAAGCCGTTATTAATAAGGAGCGACAGGGTGATTTTCTGGGAAAAACCGTCCAGGTCATTCCCCACATTACAAACGAAATTAAAAGTATTATTAAAAAAATCGCATCCGATGAAGTCGACGTGATCATTACCGAAATTGGTGGGACTGTTGGCGATATTGAGAGCTTGCCGTTTCTCGAAGCGATTCGCCAGTTTCAGCAAGATGTCGGTGCTGAAAATTGCCTTTATATACACCTGACACTCGTCCCTTATCTCAAGGCAGCGAGTGAGCTTAAAACAAAGCCGACACAACATTCGGTCGGCCAATTACGGCAAATTGGTATCCAGCCAGATGTCCTTATTTGCCGGACAGAAAAGTCTATTTCGCTCGAAGACCGAGAGAAAATATCACTCTTTTGTAACATTCCGCTTGAAGCGGTCATTGAAGAAAAAGATAAAGATTTTTCAATCTACGAGGTTCCAGTGTCGCTGCGAGAGAATGGTCTTGATGAATTAGTTATCCGTCGGCTCGGCCTTTCGCTCGGGGAGCTTGATCTCGGTGCGTGGCATGAGTTACTAGCACAGCAACGAAGTCCAAAACACGAAGTTCGCATTGCGGTGGTTGGAAAGTACGCAAGCCACAAAGATGCCTACAAATCGATCTATGAGTCACTCGAACATGCGGGAATCCAGAATTTGGCTCAGGTACAGGTTTCGTGTATTCAAAGTGAAGATATTGAAAGAGGTGGCGCCGAGGAGGTATTAGCAGGCCATGATGGTATTTTGGTTCCAGGTGGTTTTGGTGAACGTGGAATGGAAGGAAAGATTGAAGCGATTCGCCACGCACGCGAAAACCATATTCCATTTTTTGGTATTTGCCTTGGCATGCAGTGTGCCACGATTGAGTTTGCTCGGAATGTCCTTGGGCATGTCGACGCCCACTCGGCAGAGATAAATGGTACGACTTCTTATCCTGTGATCTGCCTTCTTGATGAGCAGAAAAATATTACGGCCAAGGGGGGAACGATGCGGCTAGGAGCCCAGCCATGTCGTCTTAAGCCAGGGACCCGTGCCCACGAGAGCTATCAATCCGACCTTGTTGACGAACGTCATCGTCACCGGTATGAATTTAATAATGAGTATCGAGAAGAGTTTCTTCAGGAAGGGCTCTCTTTTTCGGGGACAAGCCCTGATGGGTCGCTTGTTGAAATTATTGAACTTAAAGACCATCCTTGGTTTTTAGCTGTTCAGTTTCATCCTGAATTTCATTCCAAGCCGACAAATCCTCATCCTTTGTTTGGTGGATTTGTTAGCGCAGCAGTTGCTAATCGTGAAAAATTATCTGAGGTTTAACCCTCTTTTAGGGCATTCAGGGCCCTATTGTTTTTAGTAAAGGAAAAGAAAATGTCGAACGAGGAAAAACCGGACGAACCCAAGATCATCGTCGATTCTGACTGGAAGGAGCAAGTTGCTCAAGAAAAGTTGGCATCACAAGAGTCTCGTCAAGAGGAAAGCTCGCAAGCCGAGCAGCCAGCGGCCTCTTCTGACGATTCTAGCGACTCTGCACAGTCAATGCCTCCTGTCTCCTTTACACTGCTAGTTACCTCATTAGCGACTCAGGCGCTGGTCTCTTTGGGGAAGTTTCCCGATCCTGTCTCTGGCGAGACAACAGTAAGTAAGGAGCAGGCCAAACATTATATTGATCTTTTGGGAGTCCTGGAAGAAAAGACCAAGGGAAATTTGGACAATGAAGAAAAAGAGCTGCTTGAGGGGAGCCTCCATCAGCTAAGAATGCTCTTTGTCACTTAACGATTTGCCCTTCAGGCCGCATTAGACAGGTAAAACAGAAAGAGGTGTGCCTTTAGGCACACCTCTTTCTGTTTCGTTTTATATTTGCTAGAATTTGCTGAACAAGTGTTTCTTACGACGAAACTTAAAAAAAGTGGCATCCATGCCCACACAATCGAAATCCTTCGGTGACTTGCATTCCCATAACACGGTTTTTGTGCGATTCTTTTTTCAGGTTTCGTCGTAAGAAACACTCTCCTTCTAGCCTGCAAGCTCTTCTAGTAGTTCTCTAAAATCTGGCATTGTCTGTTCCAGATAGGCAATCCATGCTTCTGGTTTCCATATTTCCAGGCAAACGGCGGCGCCGACGACGACAACCTCGCTACCTGCCTCAACCTGAAGGAATTCACGAAAACCTTCGGGAATGAGGAGTCTGCCACGACCGCTGAGCCTGAGCCTTTTATGTCGGGTTGCCAATAAACGGCCAAGGATCTGGACTTGCTCGATTTTTGCATCAAGCCGCCCAGACTGAATTTTTCCCCGAACGAGATCAATTCCTGATTCGAGCTTTGCTTGCCAATCTGCCCCATTCCAGAGGCTGAGACAACCAGGTCGCTCTTTCGCAAGGACGCATTCGTTCTCTCCTAAAAGAGAGAGGAGCTCTGCTGGTAGAGAGAGTCGAAACCTCTCATCCAACGTTCTATGAAACTCGCCAACGATTAATTCTTGCATAGTTGCAGTTTTGGGAAGAAAACCCACAAATTACTAGTTAAGCATTAAGTATTGGGTTTCTTTCCCACTTATGCAAGTGAATTTACCTGAAGTTACTTTGATTGCAACCCTTTTTTTATTTTTTTCCCAAATCATCGGAGAAATCGTTAAAGATTCAGCAAACGCCGCATTGCAGAAAGTTCTGACAGCTTAATATATGCAGAGGATTTCTCTATTCCGTATGAAGGTGAAAAAGGTCGAGATATCTATTCTGGATCTTGATCAATGTACACGCCAAGCGCTTTAGAGAGTGGCAAAGGTACTCAATGAAGAGAGGGGTGACCAAGAGAAGCTGAATAGGTTCAATTTTTGAGTACTCAAAAGCCTTTAGAGAGTGTAGATGTTTAACACACGAGGCTTACAGTAAAAGCTGAAAGAGGTTGGAGGGGAACAAATTCAGGAGAGCTACAAAAGGTTGTTTTATACCTGTTTGAG
>JALCBQ010000087.1 GCA_028066335.1 Pirellulaceae bacterium | reverse complement strand
GTTGACAACCCTGGTGATCAACCGCCTTCGAGGTACCTTTACCTGTGCAGCTGTTAAAGCTCCTGGTTATGGTGACCGTCGTAAAGCGATGCTCGAAGATATCGCCGTTTTGACTGGTGGCTCGGCCGTTTTTGAGGCATTGGGTGTCAAGCTTGAGAGTCTTGCAATTACCGAGCTGGGGCGTGCGAAAAAGGTTATCATTGACAAAGACAATTGCACAATTATTGAGGGTGCGGGTAAAACATCTGATATCAAAGCTAGAATCGATCAGATCCGTTCTGAAATCGAGAACGCAACGAGTGATTACGACAAAGAAAAACTTGAAGAGCGTCTCGCTAAGCTTGCAGGTGGTGTTGCCAAGGTAAACGTTGGTGCTGCGACTGAATCGGAAATGAAAGAGAAAAAAGCCCGTGTTGAAGATGCACTTCACGCGACTCGAGCCGCTGTTGAAGAGGGGATTTTGCCCGGTGGTGGGGTTGCACTTCTTCGTGCTTCTACCGCCGTAAAAGGGGAAGAGCTCGACGACGAGCAGTCTATCGGCTACAACATTGTCCTTCGTGCATGTCGGGCTCCACTGACGATGATCGCTGAAAATGCTGGTAAAGATGGTGGTGTTGTCTGTGAGCAAGTTGCTTCTGCAAGGGCAAACAACGGCTACAATGCACTGACCGATACCTTTGAAGATCTTGTCAAGTCAGGTGTTATTGACCCGACCAAGGTTACTCGGACAGCTCTTTCAAACGCAGCGAGTGTAGCGACCTTGCTCTTGACCTCAGATGCACTTATTGCAGAAAAGCCAAAAGCTGAGGGCAAGCCGGCTCCTGCTCCTGCCGGTGCTCCCGGAATGTTTTAAGCCCCTTCTCCAAAATAAATGAAGGCCGGTAACGGCTTTCTAAGAGACAAAAAGCCCGCCTAAGCGGGCTTTTTCACGTAAATATTCGAGCAAGGAAGCGAACTTTAGGAACTTATCGCCAAAATGTTTGTCGAAAGGCTTGGCTGTCAGCTATAATTCTGGTGGTTTCCTATCGTCTGCGTTCCCCAGTTTTCGGAAAAGGGGAGAGGAAGAAGGTCGGTATCAATAGGATAGTGGGTATGTGTTGGTCGATTTTAACAGGTAGTTTTGTGGCCTCGATTCGATATCGAGTGGGTCAGAATGTTCCGAAACAGTCGAGAATAGAGCTATTGCCTTTTTGTCTGTTGACTTTATTCCTCCTTGTCGCTGACGGAAACCTTGCTTCGGCAAAAGCTGATGAGTTTATTCTCAAATCGGGGGGGCGGCTCTATGGAAAGCTCCTGAATCCTAAAGAAAATCCACGCAAAGTTTACTCAATCGAACTCGAAAACGGTGGCTTTCTTTCTTTAGAGAATGAGATGGTCGTTCAGGTTGTGAAAGAGACGCTCAAAGTAAAAAAATATAATGAAGAGTTAAAAAACCACGAAAACACCGTTGAGGGACATTGGGAAATGTCCGACTGGGCTGCGAAAAACCGTATGGGTCAACAGCAGCAGTTTCACCTTGAGCAAATCATTGCCCTTGAAAGTGACCACGAAGGTGCCCGGAAAAAGTTGGGCTACAAGTTCAAAGATGGAAAATGGTATCGTCCAGCCGATCAGATGAAGGCAAAAGGAATGGTGAAGGTCGGTTCAAAGTGGTTAACATTACAGGCAAAGCAGATCGCTGATGAGAAAAGTGCACAAAAAGGGGTTGCAAGCTCCTGGAACAAGAAAATTCGCCAGATTCAAAAGAACTTGTTCCATCGTCGAGAGCAGGTTGCTGCTACCGCTTTGGCTGAGCTACGTGCAATCGAAGAGGGGGCCGCGGCCCCCGCTGTTGTGAATTGGTTTAAAAATGAAACCAATCAAAATGTCCAGTTTGAACTCATTCGTCTATTAGGAAAAATTAACACTCCATTAACCCTTTCGGCCCTCTCTGAGTATGCTATTTTGAGTCCATCTGCAGAGGTACGTGATCGGTGTCTTGATGAGTTAGCGCGACTTGATGCAGGCAATTTTGTCAAAGATGGTTATCTTGACTATATCAATAAAGGGAATAATCTTCAGATTAATCGAGCTGCTTACGCTCTCGGTCGTCTTGGAGTAACCGAAGCGGTCGTACCATTGATTTTAGCGCTCAATACCGATCACACGGTAACGGTAAAAAAGGCTCGACAAGGCTCGACAAATGTCGGTTTTGATAATCAAGGTGGGGGGGGGCTCTCGGTCGGATCAAGAAAGCCACTCACCGAGGTCAAAACGTACAAAAACCGCGAAGTCCTTGCCGCACTTAGAAAATTGGTCGAATATCCCCCTGCGGCCAGTTATAATGAGGCTCTCTGGCTCGATTGGTTTGAAAAAAAGAGTTTAGCCAATTACCACTCGCTCCGTCGTGGACGCTAGCGAAGCCTCTTTTCTTGCTCCCTGTTTCTCCCGCTGCCTCTCCGGGGTAGCGCCCTTGTTGGTGGTACTTTTGTCGGTGGTACTTTTGCCAAAGGGTTTAACTGAGTTTAATCCGTAAAGGGTTAGCTTGACGACCGAACCGAGCTCTCGCCAGCAAAGCGAAACTGTTTGCAAAAGGTCACTTCAAAATCGTAGAGATCGTTGAAGTCTTCTGGATGGTCCGAGTCGGATTGTTTCATGAGCTTTGTTTCAATCAGGTTGTAAACGATCGCCCCAAAGTCGTCTGTCGTGTAGACTCCCCAAGCGTTGAGAACGACTTTTGCCATGTAACCATATTGAGAGATACCAAACTGTTTAAGCCCTTCACACAGCTCCTGGGCGCTGACATGACGTTCGTGTTGTTCACTTTCTTCCTGCCAGTGGACTGTTCCGTAGTCCAGCTCGGATTGAGCGTACGAGAGACCTTCCTGAACAAAGCGGTAAGCAGCTAGTGAGTACCGTTTGTCTTGTTTTAAGAGCCGTATAATTGGGTTTTCGTGTACCATTGGTCTATTTGATCCAAAGATGAAAAGTGCTCGGAGACAATCTGCCCACGATAAAATTGTGGAACAAACTAAAGGAGGATCACTGGCGGTTAGCAGTTTAAAATAATACGAATTTTAACGGGTGTCAATGGAAGGTTTTTCCGGATATGGGCGTGCTCTCTCTATCACTGGATGAAGGTAAGAAAATCTTTGTTAAAGGTAAGTGGGTAAAGGGTTGCATACTAGGGACGCTCATCTTTATTGGGCTTTCGATCTTTGTTGCCACCTTTGGGGGGCAAATCTGGCTTCGCAGACTTATCTCTTTTCGGCCTCTCTTTTTGTGAACGGGGTGAGTGAGTGGAAGAATGTCCTTTGGAGGGTGGGCGACCTCCTGAAGGGGATTTAGAGTTGTCGTTGCTACCTTGGCGAGGGTTGCCATAGGGATGTTGTAGTTCACCGGTTCCAACGTGGATAATAGAAATAACATCAGAAGAAGGGATCATTTTTCGGCGTTTGTCTTCGGTAAGGACAATCAGTTGAGCATTCATGACCTCCTGATTAATGATTAACATTTTGCCGTCGCGGGTGAGGATTTCGGAACCGATCGGGGGTAGCTCTCGCTGGAGTTCATCGTAAGTTTCGTATTCATAACGGAGACAACATTTCAACCGTCCACATCGTCCTGATATTTTGGTAGGATCCAAAGTCGCTTTTTGAAGTTTTGCCATACGCATTGATACCGGGGGCATCTGAGCGAGATGGGTCCCGCAACAGACGGGTTGGCCACAATCGCCATAGTCAGCCAGCAACTTGGCTTCATCACGGACACCGATTTGACGCATCTCGATTCTGGTCTGAAATTCCGAAGCAAGGAGCTTAACGAGCTCTCGAAAATCGACCCGTTGTTCGGCGAGATAATAGATCACTACCCTCTCACCCCCCAGAATATGTTCAATGTCGACGAGGGTCATGTTTAGTTGTAGACGCTTTATGTACTCTTCACATGTTGTGAGATCGTCCCGTAACCGACTTCGTTGATGGTCGGCTTGAGAGAAATCACTCTCGGTCGTCTCTCGCATGATCGTTCCAGAGACAGGGGATTCCAAAAAGCTAAGAGATCGTTCGGTCGCCTCTGTTAAAATTTCTCCGACTTCCATACCACGATCGGTTTGAACGACGACCTTGTCGCCACGGTGGCACAGGTTTTTTCCCTTGGCGGAAAAAACCCCCACCATTCTCATTGAGCCAAAGCGGGCAATATATTTTTTAGCCATGAACGACCAGTATTGTTATTGTTTATAGGCAGGTTTGATACCTGCTACCACCGGGCCTGCTCGCACGAGGCTCGATAAATTGAGTTTAAATCAAAGAGTGTCATGGAGACAGAAAGACCAGCTGACTGTGTTCACTTACCCATAGATGTCTAAAATTATAGGGGGTTTATTAGGCCAAGGGAAGTAAATATATTCAATTCCATCAACGCTTCTTTGTTCTTCCTGCACTTTTACCAAGCTTTAGAGAGAGCCTAAAGGTCTCTATAAGCAAGGCCAAAACCGTTTGGGATTTAAGAACCTGCAAATCAAAATTCTCCCCTGAAAGGTTTTTTTGTTGGCAAAAGGGACGAAATCCGGTATGCTGGCAGGGCTCCTGTGTTTTTCATCCATGAGGGTTCGATTGGTTTATCACATATTATTAAAATAGTGTTGCAATAGTTCTTTCTCCATTTTTTGTAGGAGTTTTCCAGTGAAGCAGAAGTGGCATATCATGGTCGGCCTTTTAGTGGTGGTGTTCTCCTTTGAGGTGGCGACGACCGACGCACAAGAAGAGACTCACCTCGGTGAACGGCAAAAGATCGGTGAAGCAAATGAATCACTCTCTCAGGGAGAGGGGACTAAAGAGGAGCAACCTGTCGCCCTTTTTGATGCAATGGAAGAGGAAAAAGTCGAGGTTTGGCTTGTTCAGCAAAATTCTCTCAAGGGGCAAGTCTTTATAAAGAACAAGACAAAAAAGCCATTAAAAATTGAATTGCCACCAACATTCGCCGGTGTTTTAAAACAGCAGGTACAACAACGGGGTGGAGGTGGTCAGCAGGTGGGGGGCGGTCTAGGAGCTCTTCAGGGACTTGGGATTTTCAGTATCGAGCCCGACACGGTAAGTAAAATTGGTGTAAAGACGGTCTGCTTGCAGTATGGCCTGAAGGAACCCAATTCACGTATGAAATATACAATCGCTCCTCTGGAAACGGCCGTCTCTGATCCACGTGCTGAACAGATTATCACTATGCTTGCCACAAACGAAATCGATCAAGGCTCAGCCCAAGCTGCTATGTGGCACGTTACAGATAGCCTTAGCTGGCAGTATCTTTATGGAAAGAGGCGTGTCCAGCCGAATGGCTTTATTCGCCCTTATTTTTCAGAAAGAGAGCTTTACTTCGCCGTTGATATTGAGGCCGAAGCAAGATTAAGAGCAATAAAGAAAAGGGAAAGTTTAAGAGTAGAAAAATCTCAAAAATCTGAGAATCAAATAGAAGAAGATTCCAGGGAAAGAGTACCTCCAACAAAAAAGGGTGACGGGTAACGAAACAGTTCTAAATTCCTTTCTTTTAAAGACTTAAGAGTGTTTTAAAGACAGCCTTCCCGTCTGTTTATCTCTCTCTTGGGCCAGTGGAAATTCGGAACTTGTTTCTCTTTTTAGGACTTGTCGGTACGGATATCCCTGTAAAAATGGTACCTGTTGTTTTTGATCTAAAACAGGTGTTCCCCTATAATGCAAATTATCCCCCTTGGTAACAAGGTTGTCATTAAAAGACAGGCGGAAAAAACCTCTATCGGGGGGATTCTTCTCCCCGATTCTTCTCAGGAAAAACCGAATCAAGGACGGGTCCTTTCAGTCGGTGACGGTCAGCTTCTTAAAAATGGTCAGCGTGCGCAACTTCAGGTTAAAGAAGGAGATAGAGTAATTTTCTCCAGTTATGCAGGGGCCGAAGTATCTGTTGATGGGCAGGAGCTACTCATCTTAAGCGAAGATGAAATTCTGGCAGTTAGCGAGTGATTGGCCTTTCCTCTTTAAGAGGTCTTCTTACAAAACTGTTCTTTTAAGTGTTTGGCACGATTCCAGTACTTGTTGTGTCTCCTCTTTCGCCAATATGGGTAGAAAAAGTCGTCAATTTTAGCCGAAAACGGTGCCATTTCTGGCGACTTCTCGGCTATTTTCTTAGTAAAACGTGGAAAAAGGGTGGTTTTTACACTCTCGGTTATTCTGAAAGAACCGTTTACTTTTTTATGGCGAAACATTTCCCCAAGAGGGGTGTTCCCACAGGGGGAGGTTCGAACCTCCTTCTGTAGATTTTTGTGAAAGAGGGTTCCGTGAACGGGGCTCTCATATCCTGTTGTTATAGCTATCATATTGGAATAGATGATTTTTTGAATTTAGGGGGGATGAGAATGAAAAGCAAAACAAAAACGATCTTTTTATCTACTGGGCGTGCGGTCATCGCTGCCTCTTCTTTACTGGTTATTTTTGCCCTTGTGTTTGGCGCTGGTATTTGGTCGCTTGAAGATTCGGTTGAGCATCTGACAGTCACCAAGAGTGAAAAAAGCAATAACCAAACACGAAATACAAAAACAACGATCCGTTCTGTGGAAAACGATCCTGGATGGTATAGCAATCTCTATCCTGTCGGTGATTTTGATCCGAAAAATATTGGAGAAGAGTTCCGATCGAACCCGACCTACGATGGGCCTTCGCCGATTGCATTTCCTTTCTTTCCTAATGAGGAGACATTATGGGACGGCGGAGAGATAGAGTACCGTAAGGAAGAGAGCCAAATCAAGGGTAATTGGACGCCCGTGGTGATCACGAAAGCAGACGGAGTAAGGCATCGTAATTCTCCAGAGTATTTAAGAGTCTATCAGCCGCCAAATTATCGATGTTGGTACAAAAAGAAGACCCTAGTCAGCCGTTATACCGATTCGATAAAAAATAGTGATGATGGCCAGATCTATTCGGGATGGGTTTTCCATACCCTCTATAGTCAGCCACTCTACGCAGGCCTAGAAGAGGTTGCCGGTCCGGCCTATTTCCTCCCCGACCCACAGTTTGGCGTTCGACAACCCGAGCAGCAGGCGTTTCTTAAGTTCCGAAGACGGGGTAATTGAGTGAACCGAGGCGAACCTCGTTCAGGCCAATCAAATTCAACAGGAGATGAAAAGAGGTTCAAGAGGGGCCAGCCAAGGCGAGGCCAAAAAAGAGGCGGCCAAAGTGGGCTTCATCCGGAGGTGGAAATAGACCATACAGGTTTTTTAAAATGAAGAATAGAGATTTCGCAAGGTTGTTTAGATCTTCTTTTGCTTGGCGGTTAGTTGGTGGTAGTTTACCACTTCTTCTGGTCGCTTTTTCTGTTGTACCAGCTTCTGGGCAAGAGATGACAGAAGAAGAGTGGCAAAATAGAATGGTCGGCCGTTCTCAGACATTTGTTGCCGATTTTAAGAAAGTCTACCCCGTCGGTGATTGGGATAAAGAGAACCCGGGCCAAGAATTTCGAACGAAGACAAGCCATGAGGGGCGGTCACCAATCGCCTTAGCAAATCTCATTGAAGGTAAATTATGGGATGGGGCAATTGTTAAGCGTATTTCCACAGAGAGGACGACCCTTCCTAATGGAAAAGTCCGTGAGGCAAAGGTAGCTTACCTTTATCAGCCACCCAACTATGGCGACTGGCATCATGAGGTTGAGCTTGAAATGGTTTGGGTCGATCACCTAAAAAATAGTGACGATGGAAAAGAGTACTCGGGGTGGCTTGTCAACAATCTCTACACAGATAAGTCTACAAAAGTCGGTTTAAAGGTTCGGGGGCCACGGTATTTTATCCCGAATCGTACTGAGTCAAAACGTACTTCAAGAGAGGTGCTTATCCACATGCAGATGTTTGGATACCATCCTAAAGATTCTAGATACCCTACGCGCGGAAGAGTCATTACGCCACCAACAAAGAAAAAGGCACCTGTGCAAAAGGAGGCGAGAAAAGGCACAATTAAAAAGGGGAGTAACGGCAAAGCCTCCATTCAAAAGAGGTGAGGGATGGACCTTTTCCGTGAGTATCAATGACCACAATAAAAGCCTCAGGCCACATCGGTTCGATGTCGCCTGAGGTGTTTGATTTTGAAAATTCCTTTTTTTAGGAGGCTTGGATGTTTGGCCCCTAGACTGACGCAGGGAGCATTTTCTCAAGATCGGCCTCGACAGTTGAGATTGGCGAAATTTGGAAATTTTCGACAAGATATCCTAAAACTGTCGGAGAAAGGAATGCAGGTAAAGTCGGCCCGAGATGGATATTTTTAATCCCAAGGTGCAAAAGGGTAAGCAAAATGCAGGCAGCCTTTTGTTCGTACCAGCTAATATTCAAGGTAAGTGGCAACGAGTTTACATCGGTATCGAAAGCTTCTGCAAGAGCAGAGGCGACCTTGATCGCCGAGAAGGCATCATTACACTGCCCCATATCTAACAGGCGTGGAATGCCACCGATATCGCCGAACTCGTTTTCATGGAACCGATATTTGGCACATCCTAGGGTCAGGATGAGAGCATCGTCGGGGACTGCTTTTGTAAATTCGTTATAGTACTCCCGTTCGTTCGAGTGGCCGTCGCAACCACCGACCAAAAAGATATGTTTGAGGGCGCCCTCTTGAACGGCTTCGATGACTTTATCGGCGACCGAAAGGACGGTATTGTGTGCAAAGCCGACGATGATTTTTTTCGCGGGCTCGTCTTCGGTGAACCCCTCACATTCGAGCGCTTTTTCAATAACGGCCGAATAGTCGTGTGTATCAAGGTGTTTTACCCCTGGCCAGCCGACAGGGCCACAGGTAAAGATCCGATCGATATAGGAGGCCTTTGGCTTTTGTATGCAATTCGAAGTCATTACGATAGGGCCAGGGAATTTATCGAACTCACGGGTCTGTTTGTACCAAGCGCCACCGTAGTTCCCAACAAGATGCCGATACTTTTTCAGCTCGGGGTAGGCGTGGGCCGGTAACATTTCGCCATTTGTATAGACGTTAATCCCCTTGCCGGCAGTCTGTTTTAGAATCTCTTCCAAATCTTTCAGATCGTGACCTGAAACGAGGAGACACTTTCCAACGACTGGTCGCATGTTGACTTCGGTCGGCTCGGGATGTCCATAAGAATCAGTGTTCGCTCTGTCGAGGGTTTCCATGACGTTATAGTTAACCTCCCCACATTCCATGCAGAGGGCGATCAGTTCTTCGAGCTTTTGATCTTTCTGGTAGAGATAAGAGAAGGCTTTATAAACAAATGAAGCGACACCTTTTGTCTCTTTCCCAAGCATAAGAGCGTGGTAGGCGTAGGCGGCCATCCCTTTGATACCATAGACGAGAAGTTCTTGTAGGCTTGTGATGTCTTCACCGACCTCTTCCCATCGCAAAATGATCTTAGATGAATCGACATCGGCAAGAAAAGTATCGAGATCTTCGTTGGGAGGACCGACGACACCAGAAATTTCTGGCCATGAAGAGACGACCTCCTGCCAATTAAGGATTTCTTGAATGTACTCTTTGAGAGCAGTGGGGTCAAAGTTGACATTCGTTACAGTCGTAAAGATCGACTTCAGAATGAATTCATCAAGCTTCTTATTCGATTGGCCTGCTTTGGAAGCGGCATGGGCGTAGACAGATAACCTCTTGAGGGCACGAATAATCTGATCCTCTAAAAGAGCGACTTCTGGTTCTTTTCCACAGACCCCTTTAACGGTACAACCTTCGTTATTTTTGGTTTCTTGGCACTGATAGCAAAACATACTCATCGCAAACACCCTATGTAAAAAAGAAGGAGAGGTTGAATCCGAGCTTCTAAAAACAGGTAAAGTTACCCGAACATAGCACGTTCAAGCAGTTCTGAGGATAGCTACTTTTTTGCCAAACGGAAAAAAGTATTTAAAACAAAAGAGTTGTTTTAAAACAATTCTATTTAAAAAATGGGGTAGTGTGAAAAGGTCGTTGTTTTGGGCGGATTTGTCGGAAAACATCAGGTGTTCCTAAGGAACAATTCACCTGTTACCAATTGTTGTCAGGAGGCTCGATAGAGCTTCTCAAAGAGATTCTTGCCATAAAGGATATCCATCGGGGTATTCATCAACATAGGGGCGGTCGTATATGGAGAGGGGCGCTCGGTCAGCAACCCTGCTTCGACGGCATCAGCCCAGAGAGCGGGGCTACACTTGAGATCAATCCATTGGAAAAGGTCGGTAACTCCTACGGTCGTTTTAGGGATCGTTTCTGAGGCAACAATCGGTAGACCGGCAAGTTGAGCCTCAATCAAAACGACTCCAAATCCTTCAAAGAGACTCGGAAATAGAAAGAGGTCAAAAACGGTCGCCATAATTGCGAGGACCTCTTTTTGTTTACCAACAAAAGTAAAGTGATCCCCAAGGCCAGAGTGATCGATTTTTTGACGAATTTCATTTTGCAGTGGCCCTTCACCGACAAAAACAAAGTGAAGGTCATCACGTCGTTTGAGGAGTTCTATAGCGATGTTTAGAAAGAGGCTATGGTTCTTTTGTAAAACGAATCGCCCGACATGACCGATGATTTTTTTATCGGTCGGCAGGTTCCACTCTTTGGAGAATGACTCTGAAAAATCGTCGTCAGGTATTGCCAATGAGGGATCGATCGGAATCCCACTAGGGATAATCGAGCCTTCTACTTTGCCATAGAGGCTCGTTAATGCTCCTTGGGAACATCCAACAAACGTGGTGGCACCACGACTCTTTTTTTTATGAAGTCGGTGTGGAAAGAGGCGACGAAGGATCGCCTTCAGAGAGGTAACCTGACGATCTTGTTCGGCAAGGTCATTGTGAGAGTGAGCAATACGGACAGGGACATTCGCCAGCTCGGCAGCGAGGAGAATCTCGGGTTTAAAGGGGAGGTGGTTGTGGACGGCGTCGAGGCCAAGCTCGGTAAGAGTATTGGCAAAGGTCGGCACGAAGGGACGTTTTTTTATTTTCATCGGTAAGAGGTGAACGGTAGCGTGCCGGGCAATTTCGGCCTCCAGCTCGGTCTTGGCGAGCTTTTCAACAAAGATAGTGAAGCAAAATTCTTCTTTTTTAAACAGAGGGAGAATACGTCCAAGCCAGACCTCAACGCCGGCCGGCTGAAGCTGGCTAACGACGTGGGCAACGTGAAGAGGGGGCATGGTCTCTCTCTGTTGTAACAAAGGAACAAAAATCTGGCCACTAAGGATTTATCAACGGTGGCAAACCCATAGAATAGCTGAAAAGGGTTGGTGGGAAAAGAGGAGAGAAAATGAGGTTTTTTCGACAACGGACTAGATATTTCTTGAGTAAATAGAGAGAATAGGTACAGGTGTTGTGAGAAAAGCAAAGGGTTTGCCTACTGTTATTTTTTACCTGGTTTGGTCGTGCTGATTTTCCCTGCAGGGTTCAAACTTGCCACTTCTCATTTTGGGTACCTTTGAAATATATTGTCGACCTCTATGGCGGTGCATAGGTGCCACTAGTATTGGGGTCAACGTCAGTGGAACACAAGGAGACTTTCATGTTTAAATCAGGTTTTTGGGGGCTTCTTATTGCCCTTGTGGTAAATTCGGTTATCTCTTCTGGTTCTGTCTATGCAGATAATGGGGGGCACTCTGATTCAATTACCGCCAAAGAGTACAGAGAAATGGTCGACAAAGCGATCGACTACCTTCGTAAAGAGGGACAAGATGAAGAGGGTGCCTTCAGCCCACAGCTAGGGCCTGGGGTTACAGCCTTGGTAACGAGTAGCCTTATTCAAAACGGAATCAGCGTTGACGATCCTGCCGTTACCAAAGGGCTGAAGTATGTCGAACGGTTTGTTCAACAAGACGGTGGTATCTATTCCGATGGGTCAAAACATCGAAACTATGAAACCTCTCTGGCGATTGTATGTTTTGCCGATGCCAATCAAGGTGGGCGTTACGATGAAACGTTGCGGAACGCTGAAAGTTTCCTGCGAACGATGCAGTGGGGTGTCGGTTTTAAAGCAGCAGAGTCAGATGATGCCTACGGTGGTGCGGGCTATGGAAAACATGAACGACCTGATATGTCAAACACCGGTTTCTTTATTGAGGCACTTCACAAAGTTGGTAATGGGGCTGACGATGAAGGGGTCCAGCGGGCTCTGAAGTTCTTTTCTCGTTGTCAAAATTTGGAGTCCGAGCATAACAAGACAAAGTTTGCCGATAAGGTCAAAGATGGTGGCTTTTACTACACCGTGGCTGCGGGGGGAGAATCGAAAGCGGGCGAAACCCCAAATGGTGGCTTGCGAAGTTATGGCTCAATGACCTATGTCGGACTCAAAAGTATGATTTACGCCGGCCTTACCAAAGAGGATAAACGTGTCATTGCAGCGACCGACTGGATTAAGAAGTTCTATACCCTTAAGACAAATCCTGGTGTTGGAAACCAGGGACTCTTTTATTACTACTGTACCCTTGCAAAAGCATTTGATGTCCTCGGCGACGATGTCCTCATTGATTCCAAGGGGGTAAAACATATTTGGCGTGCAGAACTCGCGACCGAACTGCATAGCCGCCAACAAAAAGATGGTTCCTGGTTAAATGAAGGTGCCTCTCGTTGGATGGAAGGAGATAAAAACCTTGTAACG
>JALCBQ010000086.1 GCA_028066335.1 Pirellulaceae bacterium | reverse complement strand
CCCATAGCTCGGCAAGCCGTAATGATTTTAATGAGTTACTCGATTCCAATGCGATCGATAGCCATTTCCAATTCTATGGCACAAACCGACTTAGCCACTTTAATCCTCTGAACCTTGACCTCGAACGGTTTATCTATTTTACGGGGACAAGTGCTGGTATTTCTGCAACGGACCTCGACCATAGTGCGACTTATAGCACCACAAACGATGGCTTTATTTATCGAAACCTAACAGGTGGTACTGACACTCTACGTCCAGGTAGTTACCTTGCCCTATTGCCTCGCCCTTCGACTTCGATCGGTGGAAAAATTGGCAACGATTTCTCAGAGCAACGTATTTCTGAGCCAATTATTGGCAGCTCACAACTCGGTAATGGTACTCCGACGATCTATCCTCATGCCTCGACTAGTCATATGGTCTTGTCGACCGACCGACCGCCAGCTTGGTCAACGACTGGCCCATCTACTGATTCAACTGAATATGATGGAACAGAGGTCGGCATCGGAATGAATGTCTCCGAACCTTCGCCAACGGGCGCCTCCTACTACACCGAACCAGATACCGATGAAACGAGTGGCAGCAATGGTATCTTTCGTGGATGGTCTGGATACTCAGCACCACTAGACGAACCCTTCGACCGACAGAGTGGCGTCCCACTCGAAAACATCGATTTTCGCGAAGGGACGATAGATACCTATCGAACGATTTTCTTACAACGGCTCGCCGACCCAACGAGAGATTGGAACCAAGATACAAACCCCTATATTACAATCGATTATATGCCCGTCGATCTCCATGTCTTTGATGGTGAAAACGATGACTCGGTTGCCGATCCAGACTTGCCGGGTACTTCAACACTTAATTTTCAATCCCGTGCCAAGGGGGCCATTAGTAGTGGCCGCCGGATATCAAACCTTTTTGTAAATTACAGTGAGCCTCCGGCTACGAGTACACTGCCAGATTCACCTGCAGACCATTATCAAGAGAATTCACTACAACATAGTTTTGGGTATTGGAATGTTACCCCTGCCAATATCTACGCTGGTGTCGTTAATAGCGTGTGGAACAACGAGATGATTCACGGCAGCCCTACAATAATTTATGATGGAACACCTATGGAACCGTTTACCACGCCCGCTTGGAATAGTCGTCCATATAACAGCATTGCCGAACTTCTTATGGTGCCTGCAAGTTCTCCCGGGCGATTTACCTCCGAGTTTAGTACCCTGAATTATGATGGCCTTCCTACCAGTAACCCAACCGACGTAAACGAAGATGCTCACGTCACCGAAGGGTATCGTGGCTTTTACGGATACACCCTTCCGTTTTACGATTCCACTCTGACAAACCCTGGCGACCTCAGTTCCTCCAACCTTGCCCGACGACGTGCTAATTTTGCCCGAATATTCGACTATGTCGAGGTTCCCTCCCCTTTTGTTGGAACACAAAAATGGTTCAATCATGTCCGTTTTCAAGGGACCTATCCTGGGCAGACAACAGGCGACGAGTATCTCCCCCGTTTTGAGCCACCATTTAATAAAATTTCGAATTTCCGCGACCCGGGAAAGATCAATCTAAATACGATCGATATTTCGGGTAATACTACCTGGAACGCCCTTTTCAAAGGGAATTCAGGGGTATCGTCAAGGAGCGGTCGTTATTGGGACGCATTTCGAGATGACCTTGCCTCCTCCGGCCTCTTTCCTGATCACTACCCAACCCACTTTAGGACACCCTATGGTGGTGTTGCGGCGGGCTCCCTTTTGCCTCTGGCAGCGAACCAAAATAGTGGTGTCGATACTTCTGAGACCGAGGCCGATCACTCGATTCTTCGTAGCAAGATAGTCGACAGTGACGGCAGCAGGAAAGAGCCCCTCTTTGCACAGCAGAACGAAAGTGGCAATCTGCCCGACAGTTATAACGATTCAACACGAAATAGCTTTTTCTTCTACGACCCTCTTCAGCGGACGGCAAACCTGACGACGGGGCAATCGAATGTCTATGCTATCTGGGTAACGGTCGGTTTCTTTGAGGTCGATCCTGTCACTGGGACGATTGGCCGTGAAATCGGTAGTGACGGTGGCGAACAAAAACGGCACCGTGGGTTCTACATGGTCGATCGTAGTCGGCCCGTTCTGTTCCAACCCGGGCGAGTCGACCGAAATACCGGTCCCGGTGAAAATTTCCGGTGGGACCGTTCGCGACCTGCCGGTGAAGATCATAACCTCGAAAACCTCTTCCTTATTCGTCGTTATATTCAGTAAACAATCGAACCTGACAGCGATAAGCGCTTTGCGAAAAATAGAAATGGGGCTACAGCCATCGGTTCTTTGACAGTAAAATAAGAATCTATTCGTAGCCCCTTTCTCAAAAAAGCGAAAACAAATATGGAAGCTGGAATCGTTGGCCTGCCAAACGTCGGCAAATCGACCCTTTTCAACGCCCTCACCGCCGCCGGTATTGCAAGCGAAAACTATCCCTTTTGTACAATCGAGCCAAATGTCGGGATTATTTCTGTCCCTGATTCCAGGTTGACCATTCTAAACAAACATATACCGACCGAAAAAGTATTGCCGGCCGTTCTTAAGCTTGTCGACATTGCTGGTATCGTCCGTGGTGCTTCCGAAGGGGAAGGACTCGGCAATAAATTCCTTTCACACATTCGAAATGTCGATGCCCTGCTCCATGTTGTCCGGTGTTTTGATGAAACCGACATTATTCACGTTGATGGGTCGGTCGATCCAATTCGTGATATGGAGACAATCAATTTGGAGCTCCTCCTTGCCGACATGCAAACCGTTGAAAGTGCCAAGCAGAAGGCAGCTCGGTCGGCACGCACAGGCGACAAAGAGGCAAAACTTCGCCTGAAACTTCTTGAACAATGTGAAAAAACCCTTGATGAAGGCCTCCCCATTCGCCAGATGGATCTTCATGATCCTGAGCATATGAAAATGATCAAAGGGTTTCAATTTTTGACTTCAAAAAAAATGCTCTACCTTGCGAACATTGACGAAGAAAGCTTGCACCAGGAAAATGACTATGTCCGATCGCTCAGGGCCAAAGCAAAAGAAGAAGGGGCCGAAGTCGTCACCGTTTGCGCCCGACTGGAGGCCGAGTTACTTGAACTTGATGCAGAAGAACAACGTGAAATGCTCGACGGAATGGGGCTGTCAGAACCTGCTTTAAACGTTGTTGCGAGGGCGACTTATCACATACTTGGCCTACAAAGTTATTTTACTGCTGGTGAAAAAGAAATTCGGGCTTGGACCATTTTGCAAGGAGCGACCGCTCCCGAGGCGGCCGGCGTTATCCACACCGATTTCCAACGTGGCTTTATTCGGGCCGAGGTCTATAACCTTGATGATATTCAACAGTACGAGTCAGAAAAAGCAATACGCGAAGCGGGAAAAATGCGTTTAGAGGGTAAAGATTATCTCGTTCAAGATGGTGACGTCTGTCACTTTTTGTTCAACGTTTAATCAATCTAAAAAGAGACCCAAGCCTCCCTTTGAGGAGATCCACAACATTCCCTACCACGAAAGAACAAACATTTTAGCTACCTACAGACTGCTCTGTTCATGTGGGTACTATTGCCTTTGCCAGATCGTGTAAGGTGTGAAAGCGATTTTTTCAGTTCGTCGAGCCCCTGTTCGATAGACTGTCCCTCTTTTTCCGAAAGACGATCGTCGCCAAAGCGGACCTGATAAAAGAGAGCTACCATTTGTTGTGGTAATGCCACGACAGTTGTCGAGAGACGATTTTCGGAAAAGTAATTTTCGAGCTCAACAGCGAACTCTTTCTGTGTTTGGGCCGGATTTCGAAGAAGGCGGAACTGTTTAAGCGTTTTCTCCCAACGCTGATAAAATTCGACCGGCCTATAAAGCCGCTCTTTGGCTTTTTGTTTTTGTCCCCTCTCCAAATGTTTAGCAAAAAGAGCTTTTATAAAATAGTAACCACTTGCCAGAATCACAACGACGACGATCGCTAAAATTAACATTAAGTATCGCCAAAGTGGATTCTCGTCATTGCCTGAGTAAAAGCCTAGTCGTCGCATTTGGTCATCGATATAAAGTCGCCACTCACGTAGCGAAAATGTATCGTTGCCCCACGCTTCGAGTCGATCACCAAGATCGCTTAGAAGTCGCTCGCGGGCTGTGACCGAAAACATCGGGCTGACATAATCGCCCCAAAGAGAGCCCATGAATTCAAAAACATCAAAAGCGGCCGAGACGACTTCACTTTCGCCACTATCTGTCGTTGATGGGGTCGGATCTAAACGCAGCCACCCCCCCTCAGCAAACCGGGGGTCATTTTGATAACTCGCTGGAAGCTGGTCGCTTGGTAAATAGGCCTCTACCCAGGAATGTGCGTTTGCCTGTTTGACAACATAATAGCTGCCGACAGTGTTATAATCTCCTCCTCGATAGCCACTAACGACCCGTGTTGGGATCCCTTGGCTACGTAACATAAGGGCAAGGCTACTTGCAAAATATTCGCAATGACCACTCCTGTGAATTTTTAGAAACTCTTCTGTCGGATCGGTTAACTCGTCGTGTGGAATCGCTGTTTGATCGAGGGTATAGATAAACCGGTCCGGGTCATCTTCGTCACGTACTTTGAGAAAATAGGATTCATAGTATTTGGCTAGCTCGTACTGAGTCGCTGAAGAAGACAAATCATCTTTGAGATCGCTTGCTATACGGTGTGCTGTTGGAAGAGGGTCTCTCGGAAAATGGGAGAGGAGGCGAAGCTCTTCAGCCTGTGTAAACTGCAGCCGCTGAGGATTCGCATAAGGGACAATGTCACGAAAATTCCCCGAAGGATCGATCGAGTCGGTATAGAGCGAGTATCGCCGCTCGCTTCCTTTCTCTTCATTTTGAATAAAGAGCTCCATCGTTTGAGTATTCGAGTAAAGAGTCTTTTCTTCGTCGGGGTGCTTATAGGCAGGAAAGGCAAAGACGACATTTTTTAAATGAGTGTCAAAGAGGGTGATTTTTTGTTCGACAAGGTTGCCGCTAGGTGGAGTACCGAGCCGCTTGTTGCTGACCCCTTCGGGAACCAAATATTTTCTCCAGCCCGAACGTCGCTGATTAATACCGGGGTAATAATTACTAAGCGTCGTCCCACGAAGATAAATTTGATCTTCATCAACTTCAACAAAGTCACCTTGTTCATCTAGGAACTGAACCCTCAAAGCCGTCTCCTGGCTCTCGATAATCTCCTCTTCCTCTCCAAGGTTAATTTGATCAGAAAGGCCAACGACTTGTTCGCCGAGCTCGCTCAGCTTTTGAGGGAGTGCCTCGACCCGTGGGACGGTAAACATAAAACCGCCAGCTACTGGCAAAACCAGAAAAACAAAAAGGAATGACCACCGAAAGGCAAAATGTGCCATCTCTCCTTTGGGATTTTTTCGCCTTCTCTTAGAACCTGGTTGCCCAACCCTTTCCCCGGTTTCTTTTGTTGCCTCGGCTTTGGAAAGAGAGGCTCGATGGAGAGTCTTTCTGGAACGATTATCTCCACCGACAACAAAGTGAACCGTCTGCCCATCGGGACAGACCGAAAACTTGTAATGCAAGTTAAATATCAACAACTGAACCATCGTTAACATTGCAAAGAAAAGATGGAACAAAAAGGCGGCACCAATTTCAACACCAAGGTCCATCGCGCCGACGACGACCATTTGAAGAAGACTTAAAAGGAGAAGCTGGGGGTAACTGCGCGAAGTTTTCTTCTCAAAAAGTAAAATAACCTGAAGAAATACGAGAAGCTTTGCAACGGCTAACATTTGCGAAAAAGATTCATAGGTAAACATGTCGGTAATGGCAAAAATGACCGCCCCAATCCCAAGAGTATTTGCCAGCCACCGGTTCAAATAGAACAAGCGCAAACGGTCATTCAAAATATAGCTGCCAAGACCTCCAAAAAGAGCAAAGGTCGCCATCCAGGGAAGCTGTTGCCCAATAGCGAGCAAAAACGCACCAAAGGTGACGGTAACAGCAAGGCTCAGTTGGAGACGCCCCTCAGCACGTTCTATCGCCGATAGTCGGTTTGCCACCGAGCCTGACTGTGTCGAAGCAGAATGCAAAGGGAGCTCCGATGCCGTCGAATTGTGGAAGCCGGTCGAATTATCCATCCGCTAAGACTCCATTTTTGTTTGTGTTTATATAAGCTCCTTTTTTTGCAGAAGAAGAGGAGGCTCGCTCGTTTTTGTTGGACTCTGACCCTGCTGAAAAATCAACATATTTCATAAGGCCCTGATGAACCGAAATCCAGTCGAGTGGCGCCCGCAAATGGGCGAAATGCTTTTCTATCTTTTCTAGCTGATCAGCACGACGGGTCGAAACGACCATCATTTGACGATTCGCTTTTTTCTCGCCAACGCGGGTTGAAAGAAGTTGATAAAGATCTTCCCATTGAGGCTCAATTGTAGAAGCAGATCGATAACGAAAGCTCTCCCGAGAAGAGCGGTTCGAAGCCCCTTCCGATAAGGCCTCCTCGTTTTTTATTTTCTGTCGTAATTCACCGGGAAGGCGACTACTGTTTTTTGCAAAGCCATCTGACCCCTTGCCCTTTTGCCCGACGAACCCCTTGCCCCCTCCTGTTTGGGGAGCGGCCTGAGCAAGATAATCAAGAATTTGGTGCATTGTCCCCAAGGAAGGAGGGCCTGAAAAATGACGATAACCTTGGCCCAAAACTTCGACCTGGATCGACCCTTTCCCCCGCCGACACAGTTCATTGACAATCGTCGCTACAAAGCCCAGCCCCTCTTCGATCGCCTGACGGTAAATGGCCTTGTCATTTGCATACTGTTCGCTGCTATTCCCTCCCTCTTCCCCAAAATCAGGTTGCCACAGGTCGAGGAAAATAACCGATTGCCGATCTTGATGTTGTTCATTCTGCCGCACTAATAATTGATCGTGTTTTGCCGTTGATCGCCAGTGGATCTGTCTGAGGCTATCGCCAGTTGTCCATTTTCGTAGAGCGTAGTATTCTCCTTCCTGGCCCGATCCTCTTGGTTTTTTCCCTTTTGTGTGAATCGACTCTCCGTCGAGCCACCCTTTGGTTTGTCGGGTCAGTTCGCCCATTTTGGGCCAGACAATGACCTCTTGCTCACCCTCATTATTGGCCATTAACCAACAGAAGGTCTCAAAGAGGCCCAAGGGGGCACGGGTCGAAAACTGACAATCTGAAAAATGATATCGTCCGCGAGTTAACCCCTCAATTCGGTAATGAGCGGTGTATTTCCCCTCTTCACCTTTTCTTTTGCCTTCAATTTCTGGAATAACCAACTCGGCCGTTAGTTCACCTTGTGTTCGTGTTGCCACTCTTTTTTGTTTTTTGCTTTTTGGTTCCTCTTCCTGGTCGGGTTCGACCCTGCAAAGCTGGTCGCAGATCAATACCATCGCCCCCTTCCTTCGTGAAGGGTTTGTCACCTCAAGGGATATATCGAGGGGCTCGCCCAGAACGAGACGGGCCGAGTGAAAACGATCAAAGCGGAACTGAGGCAAAACATTCCCATTTTTCCACCAACCAACAACCATAACTCCCATAACGAGACCGGCAAGCCAATAAAGAAGCTCAACATCGCGCAAAACCGCCCCCAAAACGACAAAGAGACCAACGCCTATGAGAATTTTCCCCTCATCGGTAAACCGGCTTTTTCTTTTGGTTGTCATACGCCCTGCCTCACCAGAAGCAATGATCTTTTCGAAGGATCAATAATACCTAAAAGCCAATAAAAAGTGTCGTTCTTCAAACTAGTTATTGCACCAATACACATTGTCTCAAACTGCATTGTAAATCAGTAATATATCAACACTACATCGAGACCAACACCTATCGTGTAAGCCCAAGGGTGCCTAAAAACTTCTTTTACACAGGAACGTGAAGCGAATCAACGATTTGCTCGATAATTTGTTCGGCGTAATCACGGCGTGAACCATGTTGTACCCCACGTGCAATAACCCTGTGCGAGATCGTCGCCACGGCGAGGTCTTTAATATCGTCAGTGACGACGTAATCACGTCCTTGAACAAAGGCGACCGCCTGGGCAGCCCGATAGTAACTTAACATTCCACGAGTGCTCAAGCCGATCTGAATATCAGGATGGGTTCTTGTTGCATGGACGATGTCCAAAAGGTATTCGTTAAGAGTCTCTTCGAGGGTCACACCGCGTACCGCTTTTTGTAACCTCGTCACCTCATCAGCAGTGACAACCGGAGTCAGGTCGTCGACAGGTTCGTGGTCACGATGAGACTGTAAAACTTCTCGCTCTTGATTTCGGGGTGGATACCCAAGAGAAATTCGCAACAAAAACCGATCGAGTTGACTTTCCGGCAAGGCATAAGTCCCCTCGAACTCAAATGGGTTTTGGGTTGCAATAACCATAAACGGTCGCGGCAATGGATGGGTTTTCCCATCGACCGAGACCTGATTGTCGCTCATCGCCTCAAGGAGGGCACTTTGGGTGCGGGGCGGGGCGCGGTTGATTTCATCGGCCAAAACGATATTCGCAAAAATTGGCCCCGGCTGAAAGAGAAATTCCGAAGTATTCGAATTAAAAATGCTAGAGCCGACAATATCACTCGGAAGAAGGTCGGGGGTAAACTGAACTCGATGAAACTGCCCGTCAATACTTTTGGCAATCGCTTTACCGACGAGAGTTTTCCCCACACCAGGGACATCTTCAAGAAGAAGATGTTCGCCCGCTAAAAAGGCAACAAGACACTTTCGAACGACCTCAGGTTTTCCCAAAACGACTTTACTCATGTTGGTTTGTAAACGTTCTACAAGCTCGTGTAAGTTTTCCGTCATGGAAATAATATCCTTATGTTGCTTAAACCTTTGTTCATCAAAGAGGATTTACCAGGGATCGCCTCAATCCGCGGTACTGCCTGGTTATTACGAAACGGCTCGGCATTCGCTACGGCCGAAGCGGGTGGGGGTATCTTGATAAGTGTTGAAAAGAAGAGAAGAAAAGGCCCGCTCAAAAACAGAAAGCTCTTAAAGACAATTATTTCTATTTCGCTCTCGTTCGTCGAGCTTCTGATCCATCGCTCCAGGTGGTCCCCTATCTACGCAGACACCACTTGAACTGCCGAAACATTCAAGGGAAATTCATCAAAATTCTCTACCAATAAAGAAACGACCCATCCTCTTTCTACCAAATTTCGTCTCTTATTTCTACAAAAAATATTGTTGAGCCACTATTTTTTCGGCTGAGTGCCCTCACAAAGGGGCACACCTTTTCTGTTGGGAATAACTCTTTTTATCCAAAATGTCGTTTGGCGATATCTCCCCTGCCACCAATTCCTCTCGAAGGGGTAACCTTTTTCGAAAGATTCATTTTAAATGGTAGCAATCGGGCAAGAACCTCTGGTTGTTGCCAATTTCGGTACCGAGTATAATTTTCCAGATCTTTTGCTTTAGTACAAAACTTCATGTTCTATTTGGGTCTTTCCCTTTTTTGACAAAGGAACCACAACAGTGACAATTAAGGTCGCCATTAACGGTTTTGGTAGAATTGGCAGGCTGACGTTTCGTAACCTTATGGCCCGTAGTGACGAATTCGAGGTCGTCGCCGTCAATGATCTCACTGACAACAAGACGTTGGCAACGTTATTGAAGTATGACAGTATTCACGGCCGATTCCCAGGAACGGTCGAATACGACGACGACGCGCTCATTGTTAATGGAAGATCCATTAAGGCCCTTGCCTACCGTAATCCCGCCGACCTTCCCTGGAGAGACCTTGGCGTTGATGTTGCCGTCGAATCGACCGGTATTTTTACCCAGCGGGGTAACGAGAATAAGCCAGGCTATGCCTCACACCTGACAGCAGGTGCCAAGCGGGTCGTTCTCAGCGCACCGGCCAAAGACGGCGCCGACTTGACCTGCGTACTTGGGGTTAACGACGACCTCCTGACACCCGAACTAAAATGTATTTCGAATGCCAGCTGCACAACGAATTGTCTCGCCCCTGTCGCCAAGGTTCTTCACGACAACTTTGGGATTCAAAATGGTCTTATGACGACGGTCCACGCCTATACCAACGATCAAAATCTTCAAGATCAACCTCACAGCGACCTTTATCGTGCCCGTGCTGGTGCTCTTAATATTATCCCAACAACGACCGGAGCAGCCAAAGCGGTCGGCCTCGTTATTCCAGAACTTGCCGGTAAATTGACTGGCATTGCTATGCGGGTCCCTGTCGCCAGCGGTAGTGTCGTCGACCTGACAGCAAACCTTGAAAAAGGGACATCTGTTGAGGAGATCAACACCCTTGTCAAAAAGGCAGCCGAAGGACCACTCAAAGGAGTTCTTTGTTACAGCGAAGATCCACTCGTTTCGTCAGATATCGTTGGTGATAGCCACAGTTCGATCTTTACCGCTGACTATACCCAGGTTTTGGGCGACAGTGGCAAATTCGTCAAAGTCGTCAGCTGGTACGATAACGAGTGGGGCTACAGCTGCCGAACAGCCGACCTTATCGCCAGAATTGGCCAGTTTTAGCCCGTACCCCCCCTTAAGTGAGCCTCTTTTGGCCATCGAAAAGCCCTCCAAAACTTCGGAGGGCTTTTTTGCCCCCATTGCTTTTCCTTATTTTGACAAATTCGATAAAAAACTTGTCGGTTGCCTAGTTGTTAACTATACTTTATCGGTATAGGCGTGGGGTCGCCCAAGAACCGTTTACGACTCTAATTGAATCCAAGATATTCATGAATCTAACTTTTGCCCACTCTTTGGTCCGTTTGCAAACTATTTCAGGCACCCTCTTTTGGGGTATTTGTGTCACTGCTGTTTGCATTTTTGGCCTCTTGGCCCCCCTTTGCTACGGCCAAGATCTTCTCACCCAGGCCGAAACCAAACAAGATAAAAAGTTGCGCCCACGCGTTTTGGCACCTGGTGTTCTGACGACGATCGCCCCCGACCTTCAAGAGGCTGACGCAAAAATCGGCCCACGACGACTTATCGAGGTCGCCAACGGTTTAAGTGACCTTACCCTGGAAAAGGGGACTCTTCACTTCCAGGCCGAAGAACTCACAGCCTTTGAAAAAACAAAAACGGCTATCATCCGACGGAATATCCACTGCCTAGAAATCTCGTTTAAGCCAGTACGAATGATCGAAGTCGACGTACCACACCCTGATGGGGAAGGTATGGAGAAAAAACTCATTTGGTATATGGTCTATCGAATTCGTAACCTCGGCAACGAGCTCGTCCCTTATCCTCAAAAAAACAGCCTTGGCCAAGAGGTCTACCACTATAACAGAGGGAGTCGAAAGCTACGTTTTTACCCCAATTTTATTTTAAAATCACAAGATCAAGAAAAAGAGTACCTCAGTCAATTCATTCCGGTTGCGATCGACAAAATTCAACAACGCGAAGATCCGGCCCTCAAATTCCATAGTTCGGTCGAAATCAGCAGCATCGATATTCCAGTAAGTGACGGCAAAAAAAGTCAAGAGGTCTGGGGTGTTGCCACCTGGGCATCGGTTGACCCAAACACTGACTATTTCTCAATTTACGTCAAGGGCCTTAGCAATGCCTACCAATACACCGATGCCGACCCAGATGCCAAAGATCTCAAAACGATCCTAAAGGGACGCAAAATTCAACAAAAGACGTTGCAGCTCAATTTCTGGCGACCGGGCGACGAGATCGACGAAAAAGAGGAAGAGGTCCGGTTTGGCCTGCCCTACACCGAAGATCCTTTCGAGAAAAATAGGCTAAACAAGCTTTACGATATAAAAAAACCGCTTGCTCATCTTTGGATCTACCGATAAAATGGCCCGACTCTTCTGGTTCTCTCGTTTCTCATTTGGATCAGAAAGGGCATCGTTTCCCTAAAGGGAAAGCTTCTTTAAATCGTATTTTACAAAACATAAAGATAGACTTTTGTTGTCGATCTATTTCCTCGGTCTGTTGCTGCCATTGGCAGGTTTCAGTGACGAAAAGAGAGGCGACACCAATGTAAGGGATCTTGTAATGGCACATAAAAAAGGACAGGGCTCGACCCGTAACGGTAGTGATTCCAACGCTCAAAGACGTGGCGTTAAGAAGTTTGGTGGCGAATCGGTCAAAGCGGGCAATATTTTGATCCGCCAGCTCGGCACCCGTTATCGTGCAGGCAAAAATGTTGGCATGGGGAACGACTACACCCTTTTCGCTTTGTCAGAAGGTGTCGTTGAATTTGATCAAAAGGGGAAACGGATCAACGTCGTCGCCTCTTCATAGGTGTTTATTCTCCCCACATATAACCCCCTTATTGGCCTCTCTTGTAAATCGTTTTTTAAAGAGAGATTGCCATAAAATTGCTCCCGAGACGATAAGCTGCCAACACGATAAAGTAGGCAATAAAGTAGACACGATAAAGTAGGCAATAAAGTAGACACGATAAAGTAAACAAAGGCCTCTCTTTCACCTCAAAGAGAGGCCTTTTTTCCCTTAGGGCATAAAGACGATGTTTGTAGATCAAGTCGAAATTGAACTCCATGCCGGCGACGGTGGACGGGGTGCTATGAGCTTTCGACGGCAGCGGTACGTTCCCAGAGGAGGACCTGATGGAGGCAACGGTGGAAGTGGTGGCAGTATTCGTATCATTGCCAAAACAGGGATTGACAGCCTCGTTCCACTCGCCCATCGGAAACAGTGGAGGGCCGAAAAGGGGAAAAA
>JALCBQ010000085.1 GCA_028066335.1 Pirellulaceae bacterium | reverse complement strand
TATTTGTTCCTCTCTTTCTGTTCTTTTCGCCATATCAATTCGTATTGATTTTGAATTTCAACAAGATGGTTAACCAGAGTCGAATCGTCGTCAAAAGAATCCCATAAAATCCGGGAATATCTTGAGGCCTCTGCCCCTCTACCCAAACTTGGTGGTGGAGGTGCTGGAGCACGGTCTCCCATGCCACGACACTGCTTCATTACCTCAAGTTCTTCTCGAACAAGAAGAAGCACCTCTTTATTCCTCTCCGATTCTTGGCTAGGTTTCATGTTTTCAATTTCTTCGTCAATCATGGCAATACCACGATTACAAATTTCAGCCGCCTGTTTCATTTTAGTTATGTCGCTCATTCTTTTACCTTTAATGAATATAAATTAAGCTTCTCTATTTTCACGGCTTAAAGATGTCTATCAGAAAAAGAATCTGAGAGATTGTTAGAATTTATGGAGAAGCAGGGCCACAACGATAGCCACGAAATCAGTTTAGTGCATGGAGACAAAAAAGGGCACTTTGAAAATGAATCCAAAGTGGACGGTGTCTAGAAAGAAACAACAAGTACCTCTAGTCCATAGATTTGTCATTCATTATTTTTTGATATCTTTCTTTTGAATCGTTGATATATCTTTGGCCAGATAATATGTCAAAGTAATCTTGTGCAAGATGCTTTTGATACTTTTCAAAATAGGCGTCGTCGATCAGTTTAGCTAAAGGCCAAGAATGAAAAGCTCGTGGCCGCTTATGAAGTAAATTCATCCTTAGAATAAAACCGTTGTCAGGATTCAGGAATATCGTTCCAACATGTTCTTTTTCGTTGCTGTAAATTTGTATAAGGCCATAATACTCATGCAAATAGGTATCACTTATTGATAAAGAGCATTGAATACCGTATGAAGAGTAGGAGTTCCCTAAAAGAACCTCATGGAAAATTTCTTTTTCCTTTTTCTTACTAAATTCAGTGATTTTTGTGCACGTTTTCTCATCACCAAATTCATGGAGAACCCAATTTCCGGGGCCACTGCCACTGCCACTTTGCCCTTCATAGAGATTATCTCTATCCAACCTTCCATGGTGATTGTCAATTTTCTTTAAGTCACCAGATGAATCAATAGCTAAAAAACACTCAGTTTTTCCAAAATCGACTACATCCATAAAAACATGGGTAAGTTGCATTTCGGCCTTTACCATCGAAAGCTTATCAGCTACGATTTTCTCCGATGATTTTTTCTCTTGCTTTTCCTGAAGTGCCGTGCTGCCCACTGATATTTGGCAACCTCCAATAACTAAAGTAGCCATGATGCTAACCATTAGTAAGTGTTTTTGTCCTAATGATTTCATCCTAATCTCCTTAATAGATAAAATTATTTAAAGTATGGTGGTTCTAAACCTGTTGTTTTAGACCTTTTTTCTACCACTGGCCAAAATACTTCCAAGGATTGCCATAGGAATATAAGCAACAAGAAGGTCTAAAAGGATAAACCAAAGGGGTCCACCGACCATAGCGACCATTGTAATACCACCGACAAGGAAGAAGAGACCAATACCAACGGCAAAAATGATGCGACAACATGTAGCGATTTTGGCGGCGACAAAGGCACCGGCCAATGTCCCCAAAGCATGGGCCAAAAATGGAAAGAGAAAATTGATTGGCGTGAACAATTTCATCGCCTCCTTAATCCCGTCCATCGTTTCCAACGAACCACCCTCAGGGACTGGTGGAGGTATAATCACCATGCCAATATTTACTAGGCCCATATTGACAATACTTCCCAAAACCAGACCGGCGACGACTGCCAAAATATTTCTCACAATATTATTCATACCAAAATTTCCTGAGCACTTTGTAAAATTTATGAACCCTGCCACAAACCACCTACCCTAAAGAACACGATAACAGATTGCTCTTCCAAGATCAATTCTTCAGGGAAAAAGAGAGAAAACGCCCTTGATCTTAGAAAAGACCAAAGGGAACACTTCTCTCAATGATTGCGAGATTCTCAAATTGTCAATGGCGAGGGGGGAGGTTTAGGAGGCAGTGCTAGTATTTTATTTATCTGGTGAGAAGAGAGATAAAAAGGCCACTTTGGAAGTTATCCAAAATGGCCTAGTTGGTGCCGAATGAATTGTCTAGCAGACTAGAAATTCTCAGATCTAAAACCAGAGCTTTAGTTACCGAAGAATTCGATCAAAATTATCAATTGGTGAATCCGTAATGAGATCGATGTTAATCTCAGAAAAATCCCCGTTTTTCTCAACCAATTTGTTCCACTCATCCATTGAAAAAATGAATTGTTTTCCATATCTGGTTCGAGATGCATATTTATCTGGTTTCGAGAACTCAACCTCAATTACTTCATGAATGTAAAATCCCGGATCACCTGAACGAACAAATTCCTTAGTCCATCGATTGATTGTTATTGGAAACCGCATCGTGAAGATATATCGTCCATGTAGTTTAGTTTTAGAGTTCCAAGTCGGACTTCCCCCATATCCATCATAATAGCTGATCCGGTTAGTCACCTCATTCTCCCCAGAAATATTTTTGAAATCTTTCACCAGTTTGCTTGTCTTTTCTCCATAGAGAACGGATTTTTTATATCCAACTGCGTCATGTCTTCCACACCCTGTGAGCAGACACAAGAATATAAGAGATGCTTGAAAAAAAATGTTTCTCTTCATTGTGTTATTTCCTTGGAGGTGACAAGATTTGGAGCTTCCTTACCCTGAGTAAATTAAAAGTCTCTTGTGTTTTTTCGTTAACCTTAAAAGATTACGTGCTCGGTAAACTAAAACTAGAGAAAACCCAGGAGTCATCGACATCAACCGACTCGAAGGGATCTCGACTGGGAAAAACGAAAGAAAATAATGAGGTCTACACATCGCATCCCTCTAATCAAAACAGCTTTAACTTATGGGGAGGTAGCACTTTTTTAACCTTTGGCCTAGATAAATCAAAGCGTAATCGTACTTTAAGGCCGCAATTTATCTTTTTTTTCTTTAGGTGGTTGCAACCGAGCAAAGTTTGCTTGCAGCAATTTTTTTAACCATAACGTCCCATGTTTTTCAAACAGTACATGAATTAGATATGCGAAAAAAAACATTAATGATATCAAACCAAAAAACAGTAAGTACTCGTTAACATACGAACTAAAATCCCTAATGAGTATACCTCCGATTCGATGATGGATTAAATAAAGTGGATAGGTTAGGCTGCCCCAAAAAATCCAGTCACGGCTGCTGAGAGCTCCAGTTTTACGTAGAGAAATTAGAAGAAAGATCAGAAAAAAAGAAATTACAATACCAGCAATTATGAATTCACTATGCCCTTCATGGCCCCACGCTTTAAGGTTTTCTATTTGGGCAATTTTTTGAAAAATTGCGAAGCCTAATGTAATACAAAGCAAAATAATCCTAATCCAGTTGAATCCCTTTAACCAAATCAAGTAATAGGTCGCCCCTGCAATAAAAAAAGTAGCGTTTTTTGCAATTAAGGCGAATCGTAAAAGACGAAATACGATGTTTTCCGAAGTACTCAAATCCAATATGACACAACTAATCAACCATATAAGCAAAAGCATTTCTATCCAAGGAAAACGTTTTACGCGTAGCATGAGTGCTTCTATATAGGAGAAGTTTTTTAATAATAAAACTAAGCCAACCAACAGGTAGAACTTTACCTCTTGATACAATGTCCAGTAAACACCGTCTATTGAAACAGCACCAAACCATCGCCCAATCATTGTTAGGTTCATTAAATACTGATAAAAGTTAACTCCCTCTTTCGATGCAATGACTTCAGCATGCCCCTCGGTGAATAATACGAAGACAAAAGTTGCTGTACAGCAAACCCAAAACGCAGGGTATAGACGCGAAACACGTGAAATAATGAATTCAAATAAACCTCGCCCCCTAGCAGACATTAAAATCACAAAACCTGAAATCATAAAAAATAGCTCGACGCCTAAGTAGCCGTATTTTGCTATTGAATCCAGAAATGCATAAAAGGCGGAAAAGCCAACCCGACAACCGAAAGTAGAATAATGAAAAACAACTACAGAAAACGCAGCAAGAAATCGCAATAGGTCAAGCTCTCGCACACGATTATTGGACGTTTTTAGCATTGAAAGACCCAATCATCAAAAGTAAGATAATTCGCGAATAAAAAAATCATGTAATGAATTATAGAAACATCAACCAAAGCTTGCCAGCTAAGCTCTCCTACAAGGAAGAAATAAGGTGATCTTCTTCACCTCTGTATACCTTTATTTACAATAGGTTTGCGGAAGAATCTTTAGGTCAAAAAAAACGACCCAAAGATCGGAATCTTTGAGTCGCTTTTCGTTTTGTTGTCAGACCTCCCAAGTCGTTTATCAAAACGACCTAGGTAGAAAGCATTGTCTTTTGGTCACTATGATCCACATCCACAACCGGTCGTTACGACGGTGCTTTCGCAGCAGCAAGCTCTTCTTAGAAAACGGAAGAACGGGCGGCAGCAAGGATCGCAAGTTGCTTCACAGCAGTTGTTGACAACGACTGGAACCTTTTTCAGGACCACTTTTGGAACACATTTGGTTACGGTGTAAGGAACCTTTTTAGTAATCGTCTTAGGTACTTTAACCGTTTTTGTGTAGTGAACCGGTTTGCAAACAGTGTAAGGAACTTTTCGAGTTCGAACTTCATTTTCGTAGCGGCAAACGGTGTAAGGAACCTTTTTGGTGTGGGTTTCTTGAACCATTTTGCAAACTTTATAAGTTCGAGTACGCTCTTTTACTTCAGGAACCATTTTGCAAACTTTGTAGGTACGAGTCTTTTGGACGGGAACCATTTTGCAAACTTTGTAGGTACGGGTCTTTTCGACAGGAACCATTTTGCAAACCTGGTAGGTACGGGTCTTTTCGACGGGAACCATTTTGCAAACCTGATAAGAGACATTTCGACTTTTTTGCTCGGAAACCATTTTGCAAACTTGGTAAGTTTCAACTTTGGTTTTGGTTTCTGGAACATACTTGCAGACGGTGTAAGGAACCTTCTTCACTTTTGTTTCACGTTCGTAACGGACACAGTTTTGTGTTTCGTAGCGAACTTCTGGAATCCAGACACGCTTGCAAACGGTACGCGAAGGACATTGAACCTTGACAACTTTGCTTTCGCCAGGGACGTACTGGCAACGGCAGCAGCAAGGATCCCATACCCAAGTGCCTGGCTCTTGAACACAACGCTCAATAACTGGCCCGGGAATGACTTCTTCCTGAACTTCCCAGCGGCCGTCACAAACTTTGACCTTTTGGGTATAGTGGACAGGTTTGCAAACAGTGTAGCAGTGTTCACGATACCGTGTTTCGTAGACTGGCTTGCAGACGGTGTAGTTAACGTTACGAGTTTTGGTCTCGTAGACTGGCTTGCAAACAGTGTAGTTTTCTACGCGAGTTTTGGTCTCGTAGACTGGTTTGCAAACGGTGTAGGTTTCTGTCTTTGTTTCATAGACAGGTTTGCAAACAGTATAAGTTTCTGTCTTTGTTTCATAGACAGGTTCGCAAACGGTGTAGGTTTCTGTCTTTGTTTCATAGACAGGTTTGCAAACAGTGTAAGTTTCTACGCAAGTTTTGGTCTCGTAGACTGGTTTGCAAACGGTATAGGTTTGCTCACGATACTTGGTTTCGCGAACAGGCTTGCAGACAGTGTAAGTTTGTTCCTTGTAGTGAGTCTCTGGAACATATTTGACACAGTCAATCGTTTTGTCTTCGTATACGGTTTCGCATACATTCTTGTAGCAGGTAACCTGCTGTTGCTCATAAACAACTTCACGACACGTTTGGTAAACAACGTTATCGTCCTGCTGAATCTCAGCGATACTGGCAGGCTCTTGTGATTGGATGTCTTTGTAACCGACCAAGCCAAAACTGGCTGCAAAAGCGGTTTGCCCCAAACAACAAAAGAGCACGGTGGCCACTAGGGAAACTCCCCAATGTCTTCTCATCATCTTTTCTCCTCGAATGACAATACTTTAGAAACTAAACTCTCGGTCTGACGAACAACTAGTCGTCACTCAAAAAAATTGAGTTGCACAGATTTCAAAGCAAGATCCCTCTTGATATCAAATTCCGTTTAAATCATGTTAATACTTAGGTTATAATTCCAGCACACACTAGATAAAATAACCAAAACAGGAAACTTTTGCTACCTGTGCCTACACTGTCTATCGTCAAAAACAGGTAATTTATTAAAAAAAGTAGAATAAAACAAGATATTTAAAATAAGTAATCCAAGAAAAACAAAGAGGATCTATCTTCTAGAAGGAAAAGGGCTTAGAAGAAATCTCTACCGCCTCTAACGAAATCGACAGGGTCCAGTTGTAGAGGTCATATCTTTTATGCCAGGGAAAATGCCACACTCCAATCTACAGGCCGTCTTTATTAGCCCTTCCCCTCTTATAAATCTCTTCTCTGGCTAACCTCGAATAAAGGAGAAGACGTCTCTGGCGAACTGTGCCTGGCCCATAATCTTTTTAGAAAGTGACGAAAAACCAGAGAATAAATTTGCCTCCGTCTAACCGCAAACTAAATATATGTGGGGCAAAAAGCAGGATACTCCAGAAAGCCTCTACGATTTCAACGTTCACAGTTACACAGAACAGTATTTTTCTCGTTGCAAAGTGGTAATGAGAGTTTACACAGTAGACACCTGAAAAGATCAACTGTTTCATATGGGAGGGTACTTTAGATGAAACGCACTGTCCAAAAAACGGCCTTCACCCTAATCGAAGTCCTTATCGTTGTTGTCATTATGGCTGTCTTGGCAGCGACCATTTTGCCACAATTTTCCAATTCGACCAAAGACGCCAAGGAGAGCACCTCGAAGTTCAATCTACGAACCCTCCGAGGACAAGTCGAACTTTATCGTGCCAACCATGATGGTGTTCTTCCAGGAAATGCATGGGCTGAGCTAACGAGTAAAACTGACATCAGCGGCTCTATCGGAACAGGTGCAACCCACACATTTGGTCCTTACCTGCACTCAATTCCAGAAAACCCGTTTAGTGGCAAGGCTACAGTCAAAGTGATTACCAACGACCCACCTGCCTCTAGTGATGTAACTGCCGATAACGAAGGTGGTTGGCTGTGGAATGCGACGACGGGTGGCCTGTGGCTAGATCACTCTGACTATTACAGTCTGTAATTGCTAGAATTTTAATTGTGAACACCAAGACTGTTCTTTAACAACCAAAAAAGCCGTAGCTTTTGCTACGGCTTTTTTGGTTGCGCTTTCCCTTACCGACACAAATCGTTACAATAACTGGCGTAAAAGAGGGATCTTTTTCCTATTTTCCTCCCTATTGGGTAAAGAGGCTTCACGAAACCCAATATAGCTTCAACGACCTTAAAAGATCTAATATTTATGCCCTTTTCAGACGACCCTTCTGCAACCCCATTTGAACAAGTCCCGAAAGCTGTCATCGGGCGATTGAGTCTCTACCTAAGAGAACTCCAATATATGTTAAAGCGGGGAGAAAAAACGACAAGCAGTACCCATCTTGGTCGGTTGCTCGGCTTTTCTGACACCCAAGTCCGCAAAGACCTCGCCTATTTTGGTCAGTTCGGATATCCAGGGATTGGTTACCGCTGTGAAGAGCTCATGAATGCCATTAAAACGATCTTTGGTACCCACCAACGCTGGCCTGTTGCACTTGTCGGCATTGGAAACCTTGGCCGCGCCCTTTTACGGTACAAAGGTTTCTCCCAACAAGGTTTTGAGATCGTCTCTGCTTTTGATATTCGAGAAGAGCTTGCCGGCACTACCATCAATGAAATTTCGATTTACCACGTCGATTTCCTGCAAAAGATCATCTCGAAACAACAGATTAAACTCGGAATTATCGCCGTACCTTCGAATGCGGCCCAGTTTGCGGCAGACCAACTCGTCGAAGCGGGAGTGTTAGGGGTGCTCAATTTTGCACCGGTAACTGTGGCCCTCCCCCCTCATATTCATACGGTCGGCGTAGACCTAGCCATTGAGCTTGAGCAACTCGCCTTTTCTGTTCAACACCTTCAAACCCCAGAAGCCGAAACTGGCGGATAACAGAAAACGACCTACCGACCTCTAAAAGAGAGAAGCACTCCACCAAAAATTTTCGTACATTTTTCTCTAGGCCAATCGAAATGCTCATTGACAAAAGTGACCAGTTTTCGAATAATAACAGGCCCTTCACTTTCGTTATTTTCAAATCCATTGTGTAGGGATAAGTCATTTAAGTCCACGTTTGTTTTTGAACAAAATACGTGGAAGAAAAATATTACCCGATAGTGTAACGGTAGCACTTCAGATTTTGGCTCTGACAGTCTAGGTTCAAATCCTAGTCGGGTAGCTTTCAAAACCATCGATATCAAAAAGAGCGTTTGCTATTTTGCAAACGCTCTTTTTCAATATCCTCCTGTGTTCTTTCAATACTCCTCCTGTGGCAAGCCACTCTCTATCGCAAAGCTTTTCTACAGCTTGTAGTCAACTACAGGCTTTACCCCGATGACCTCGGCTTGCTTGTATCTAATTGGAAAATTTTACAAAATGTTGGCAAAAACTTGCATTGGGCAGGGAATTCTGCGACAATGAGGTGTTGGCAAGCTGAAAGGAGTCTATTTTGCCTTTTTCCGGAGAATTTCGGGCTCTTTTGGTTATAATGACCCCCGTAAAGGCTGTAAGCACACGCTTGAGTTTTGCTACGCTGTGGTATTACTTTGCTACGCTGTGGTATTACCAGGCAGTAAATTACCAGATTGGCTTGGTTGCACTCCAGAAACTTCGTCTGCCTTATAACCTCCTTTTTGCCTTTTCAAATTTATCTTTTCAAAAAAGCCGGCTGCTCTTCGCCGACGACTAAATTTTATATTTTGCTTTTCAAATCATCATTCTTATCTTTGTGAGCAATCCTCATGGCTGAAAAATTCTGGTTTCTGAAAAAATGTGGCCTCTTTGAACACCTTTCCGAGAGCGACATTCGCCACCTTGAAATGCATAGTCGCTCAAGAACTTTCGAGAAGCAGACACCTATTTATTTACCAGCAGATGATCTAAATTCGGTCTTCCTCCTCGCCTCGGGCCGAGCCAAAATCTGCCACCTTACTCCAGAGGGTAAGCAGTCGATATTGACCTTTATCGAGCCGGGAGAGCTCTTTGGCGAATTGGCGATTTTCGAATCGGGTCAGCGAGATGAGTACGCAGAAGCTGTCGAAGGCTCGACGGTTATATTAATCCCTGGCCGGGAACTCCAACAGTTAATGCAACTTAAGCCCGACATTTCGCTCGGAATTACCAAAATGATCGGTTTACGACGGCGTCGCATTGAGCGCCGCCTCAAAAATCTTCTTTTCCTGTCAAACCGAGACCGTCTCACTCACCTTCTTCTTGAGCTTGCTGAACAATATGGTCAACGAACCTCAAATGGTATCGACCTAGGAATTAAACTTTCGCACCAAGAGCTCGCCAATGTCATCGGCTCGACTCGTGAAACGGTCACCGTCGTCTTGGGCGAACTACAATCTGAAGGATTAATTGTTGTCGGGCGAAAGAAGATTTTACTTACGAATATCGCACATCTTGCAGAGAGTGTTGAGAAACCGGTTCCTCTCCTTCCTTCGGCCCAAGTAGTCAAAGAAGGGGCTTCAGGACAGCCCCTTTCTGCAAGCCCGGCACATGCCTTTAAAAACCGTCGTTCATGATGTAGCCCCTCATAAGAACAAATTTTTTTACTTTTTTAAAACTGTAAAATACCTTACCGAAACTTAATGACCTTCCTACTACGATAGGGTTACACTTGCATAAGAAATCCATTCCCCTTCCCTATTAAATTTTTCAAACACTTTGAAAGAGTACTAGAAAAATGGGTTCCCGAAAAAAGACATGGTCGACGTGCCGCAAAGGAGAGATTGGCAAGGTTGCCATTAGCCTCCGTGCAAAGCGACGTACCGGCCTGATTCGGTATTGTGCAGTCGCCCTATCAACCGTTGCGATCCTTCTAAGCTTTACGAGCATCTTCTACAGTCTGCAAGATTACCGTAATGACCTTAGAATCCCTGCTGTAAATCTCCACACTGCAGGTGGTATTGATTGTACTGATATGTACCATGTCTACCCTGACTACCAGGAGGGGCAGCTTTCCGACGAGCTCACAAGGCGAGCTGCACGACACCTCTCGTTGTGCCCAAATTGCAAACAAAAATATACCCCTGAAAAAGACAAAAACGGATCGCAAACCAAAACTACAGATCTACCTCAGACTAAAGACAATTAGGGCAGAAACCTTCACCCGAAGCCTCTTTGCTCCACCTTGGGAATTCCTAAACTGGTAATTTTTCTGGTTCGGGCATCTATCTTTTGTGAAACCACCTTGATTATTGATAGCCCTTGCTATCAGTAGCTGACGACACAAACGGCACTTTGGCTCTCTTCTAAAGAGACTCTATCTTTCTAGGTATCTCTTGAGTTCTCCTCCAGAGTGAAAAATAGTAGAACGCTAAAAGGAGCAGGAATTTCGCCTCTGCTGGATATCTCTGTAAAGGAGGCTATGCTCTATTTCTACCTCACTTTTTTTCCTCAAACATCACTCAATCTCCCCGAGAGTAGGGGAAAATACATTTTTCTCTGAAATTACAACCCATTTCTCCTGAACTATATCCTATATTTAGTGATATAAGTTACCCACCGTCCGTTTGCCCTTTGGCGAGGTTCACCATGTTGACAAGACGATCTCTCTCGATCACTTTGGCCTGTTTTTCCCTTTTGCTTGTTCCCTTCACTGCATATGGACAAGATGATTTTCTCCCACCAGGCAGTGCCGACAGTTCAGGTCAAGAGACCTCAAGAAGTACTCAAGGCAAAGAGGACGACGCGCTCGCTCTTTTACGCACAATCGATCCTGAAGCGGCCAAACGATACGACGAAGCAGTTGAAATGTTTCACTCAGACACTCCCGACTACGAAGCCGTTATTGAAAAACTCAATACCTTACTTACGCAACCGACCAGCCTTCCAAAGAGTCATTACTACCGTGCTCTCTCTTTCGCAAAGCTCGAAGAGTACGACCTAGCCCTTGAAGCAATTGGCCGTGCAATTACACTCGACCAAAATAATGCTGACTTTCATATCGAACGTGGGATAATTTTGCTTGAACTTTCCAAAAATTTTGAGGCCACTTTTGATTTCCAGCGGGCAATAGCGCTAAAACCGTCCTCTGCACTTGCTCTCCGCCTTCGTGGAAAAGCAATGCTACGAAACGCCCTTGAAGGGCAGCGTCTTGGCGAACCGACTGAACTCGCTATTGAATCAGCGATCGACTCGATTACCCGTTCTATTGAGAATGAACCGACAGCAGAGGCCTATTTTGACCGTGGCACTGCCTTTCTGGAACAGCGTGACTTTGAAATGGCTAAAATTGACCTGCAAAAAGCCCTCGACCTTGAAGTGACCGAACCGAGATACCATGAAAAACTCGCCTTTGTTTATCTTTTGACGGCTCAGCAACTCGTTGAACTATCGCCCAGTTCAGAAGAGGCAATCGCTGCCGAGTACCGTCTTGGAATCGCCTCGCTGGGAGAAGTTATTAAAAATTTCCCAACAGATCCCAAAGCTGAGAAAGACCTGCCACCACTGGAAGTACTCTATGCAACACGAGCACAATCTTCGATTGAACTTGCACTTTACTCACCTAAAGAGAGCCAACCAGAGCTCTTTGAAAGTGCCATTTCAGATTGCCAAAAGGCATTTGATCTTGAACCCGAGTTTATTCCTGCTCTGTACCAAAAAGCGATTGCTCAACGTCTTACAGAAAAACCGGAGCATGCCATAGAGACCCTAAACCATCTTTTGGAACTAAGTCCAGATCATGGACTAGCCCGTATTCGAAGAGGGATCCTTCGTTTTCACAATGGGCAACTGGAGCTTGCTCAGAATGACTTTGATCTTGCCCAAACTTCTGGTGACCCCCGTGCCTATTTCTGGTCAGGGCTCGTTTTTGCTACACAAGAAAACTACTCAGAAGCAATTCGCGTCTACTCGGAGTCACTCAAAGACAATTCACAGTTTCACTACGCGCGACTTAACCGTGGCTTTGCTTTCTTACACGATCAACAATACGAACGAGCCATCGACGACTTCAACCTCTACCTTAGTGAAAGTGGGCAAGAGGCAAGCCCGTACTATTACCGTGGTTATGCCCATGAACAGTTAGGACAGACCGAGCTGGCCATAGCCTCATACCGACAAGCTCTGGTATTAGATCCAGAGTACCTCGCCGCTCAAGAAAGGCTCAATGAACTCCTTGACCACTAATTGCTAATGCCGATAACGCCTTCTGTCACTATATAACAGCCCGTTAAAAAAGAGGAAAGTCTAGTCTAAAGACTCTCCTCTTTTTTAACAATTGGCACCTGAAATCACTTCCCCAAAAGGCTGGCAGTCTACTCTCCCAAAACGGCCTCTCTCCGATTCACTTTTACTAAGACAACAACTCCCATAATTCCAATGATCGCCAAGCCCCAAGTAGAAGGCTCGGGAACTGCTTGAATCAACGAGATCTGACTACTATAAGCAGAAAGGTCGGCAATCCAGGTCTTTTCACCATAGAGGATTTTTTCTTGGTGGTTTCCTGAGAGCTGTGCGGTGTTGACAAACTCTCGCACGTAAATGGTTCCTATAAGCTCGCCAGCACTGTTAAAAACAGCCCCTCCCGAATCACCGGGCCCTGCTTGTGCCTCATTGGTAATGGAGGGGCCAGAAGCACGGAAGGTCGTCACGA
>JALCBQ010000084.1 GCA_028066335.1 Pirellulaceae bacterium | reverse complement strand
TTTATCGTTCTTCTCACAATGGGAGTTGGCTCTTGCTTACCGAATCTGAAGTACAGCGTAGTTTTCGAAACTTATTGGGTAAATCTGATGGTACTGAAGAGACCTTTGAAAAGGCCGAGGAACTGATTGACCAACTTCGCCCTGAAAGTCCATTACGCCATCGTCTGTCGCTTGAATTGGATGAAATTCGTAAAACGAGTGCTGGCTAAGTAAAAAACTCGGAATTTACCAATTTGGACTGCCATTCTACAGGGAAGAGATGAGACCACCTTGGGTGCCATCACGCCAAAGTAGTTCTTTGGACGTTTTTTTCATAGTGGCGAAGTCTTGGATGTAAGATGGAGTCCGTGGTATTGAGACGAGCTTTTTGCAAAAACTCAAAACGATTCTAACAAAACCCAACAAAAAAGAGCTCAGGAGGAAAACCTTCTGAGCTCTGTTAATTGTTTAGCGTAGGAGAGTGTTACGACCCTAGCCTAGCGGTTAATATCGATACCAAAATTGAACCCGTTTGCAAAGAATGATTCAGTTGGGTTATGACTAACAATGTTTGGTTCAGGAAGAACATAGTTCATCATCTGGCTACCCCGAGAAATATCACCGACATAGAGCCCGGTCCAACCGCCAGTGAATGCGATCGAGTCAGTCAACTGGTAGGTTGCGTTGGCTCGTAGTTCACCAACTGGTGTAATTGTTCGAAAGTTTCTTCGATGACTAAAAGGTGTCGTTGACATCAGCTGCCCAAAGTTAGCACCGGCTATTACGTGATTGGTAGCAATAACTCCGTCAAGCTCGGCATTTGCAAAGTTAACCCCAGCAACGGCTCGTCCTTCAGTCGAGATTTTCCAGCGGCCAGTCTGTTTACTCCAATGGAAACCGATCTGAGGTCCGATAATATTGTTCTCGACTTGTGAGGCCCAAAACATGTCTGACAGTGGGCTGTCAATCGTCGCTCCGATTGCATGGACATTAAAACGATCACGTATTGAGAGGAATCGAATCCCAGCAAAAACTTCTGCCTGGGCATCACGGTAATGAGGATCAAGTCGCCAAGATTTATTTACCTCGACACCATTCATAAAGACTCGGCTGCGAACAGTGACAAAATCAAAGAGCATCGGTAGTGTGGTGGCGTCGACAAGGTCGATAGCAGCAGCAGCGTCAGGTACACCGTCGGCATCGGTATCTTCTCCACTTCGTCCGAAGATGCCGTTACCGTTGAGGTCATCGTCGAAGCCATCGGCATTTCGATCTAAAAATCCGGTCATAACGTCACCCGGATCAGCGAATACGATTGAGACATCATCGATACCATCGGCCGCCCCTGTACCACCATCTCCAAAGAAATAGCTCTGGTCTTGTTGGTATCCCCCAAGGATACTTGTAAACCAGCCTGTCTCATCAAGCATGTAGCCGATTTCATAACGGTTCCCCCAGCCAAAACCGGCATCGGGAACAGCTGTCCGGACGGTATTTGTTTGTCGAAGAACAGTTGTTGTACCGGCAAAAGCATAGAACTCGCCATCATTGAGTCCAAGTGCAGTTGCTTTTGGCTTTGCGGCCGACCAATAGAGTCTTTCATACCGGAAAAAATAACCCTCTTTAGCGTCGGGGCCGTCTCCGTAGTCGCTTAAATCGGCTGGAGCAAAAGGTTGCCAGTCGTGTGTGTAATCAACAGGGGCAAATGGCTGGATGACCTGGGCGTGAAGGCTCGGTGAAAAACAGGTCAGCATAAAAACCATTGCCGCCATCGAAGAGATGACATTCTTCGTTAACATGATTTCTTTTTCCGTCTTGGGATTGTCATAGAAATTCTGCAACATGGGCCTCTAAAAGTTATAAAACCACATGTATCTGCTCGTGCCGGTAGTATCGGTAATGCCAGTCATAAGAATTGAGCCCGAAAACCGGCAAGTGCCGAAAATTCGTCAATGTTTTACAAATTTGTCACTAGAATGAGGAAATAGGTCGAATGGGTAAAACGTGCGGCCTGTTTGCGAAGGCTAGGGGGAGATTTCATTCCCAAGAAATCGGCTATAGAACTCCTTTTACCGGGCATGATTTGTGAAAATAGGTTGGGTAGAGGAGTTTTCAGGTCTTTTGTAATTGGTCTCTCCTCTGTTGGATAATGGGAACTTTTAACGTATAATGGGGTTGGGTGTACTTGATAGAGGGAGCTCTTTGGGGTTTTCTCATTGTTATATTGATGAAAAGAGTAAGAGAGTCTTTGCAAATGACACAGAATAATTCGGTAACGATAATTCGAACTCCTTCCCTCTCGTTTTTGCGATCTTTTTTATGCCGATTGGCCTTGCCAGCGATGTTGTTGGCAACGTCTATTGGGATAGGAGACCTGTCGGCTGCTCCCCCCTGGCAAGAGAAGAAAAACCAGGGTGAAGGAGCCGAGGAAAAAGTAGTTCAGAGCCAGAAGAGAGCTAAAAAGGAGCTCAGCGATCTCACGAAAGACCGGTTTCTCAGGCTAACTTACAAAAAAGAGGACAAAAAGCATACAAAGCCTCAATCACTTGAAACGGCAATTGTCCGCTATACCAAAGAGGGCGTTGCTGCCGACAAATTTCACGTCGATCTTGTTGGAGCAGTCCACGTTGGCGACGAGGCCTATTATGAAAAACTCAACAAAAAATTTACCGAATATGATGTCGTTCTCTACGAACTGGTCGCTCCAAAGGGGACTCGAATTCCGAAGGGAGGGCGAGAAGAGGCAAATCTTCACCCAATTGGTGCGCTGCAAAACGGTATGAAATCGGTCCTTGACCTGAAACATCAGCTAAATTTCATTGACTATATGGCTGACAACCTCGTTCACGCCGACATGTCCCCTACCGAGTTTAACAAGAGCATGGCCGATCGAGACGAAAGTTTTGGAAAAATGATGTTCCGTTCAATGGGGCACAGTATGGCCAAACAGGCTGCTGGCAAAAGTCAGTCCGAGGTGGCCCTGATCATGTCGCTATTTTCCAGCAACCGGACGCTGAGTCTAAAAAGGACACTTTCCAAGGAATTCGAAAGCCTCGAAAGTACAATGATCGTTTTTGAAGGTGAAGGAGGCTCGACGATTATTTCCGAACGGAACAAAAAAGCACTCGAAGAGTTAACCCTTCAACTAAAGAAAGGAAAGACTAAAATCGCCATTTTCTATGGTGCAGCTCATCTCCCCGATATGGAAGAAAGACTCCTTAATGAATTCAAGCTCACCCTCGGTACGACCGAATGGGTCGAGGCCTGGGACATGCGAGATCCGCCAAAGAAGGAGGAGGGCAAAAAAGGGAGTAACAAAAAATCAGAGAAAAAAGAGAGGCTCAAGCTTCTGGAAAAGTAGTCCGACGACATTTCAGTGAAAATATTCAGGGGGCCTTGGGCCCCCTTTTTTACGGCTACTTCTACCGGTCGGCTGTTTTCGGTTTTTTGTGGGCTTATGGGAAAATTTCTTTTTTGACCAAATATTCAACGGTACGGGGCGAAATAGTCTCTAGATAGGCGCCGATCATCGTTTTTTGCCCTACATTTTGGCAAATTTAAAAGGGTGTTGAAGAAACCGTCGCCGCCTGGCCAGAAGAGCCCTAGAACAAGTACCAAGAAGGAGAGCCACTTTATAGTAATCAACATGGTACAGACGTGGCACAAAGGGCTTTGGGCCTTGTGAGGCTATCCGGCCAAACAGAAGTGATTTATGAATGGTGAGCAAGAAAAAACGGGAAGGATATGGGAATATGGTCTTTGCTAAGCCTCAATGGTTTCGGCTATCAAAACGTAGTGAGAATACCCTAGTTCCGGTCAAGGCAGCAGGGTGGCTCTTTATGCTCACCGGAGGCCTTTTGACGGGGATACCGACGATACTCCTTTTTTCTCAGGACAAGTTTCCACAGGGGTTTGTTTGGTTATTCGTGAGCTCTCTCTTCTTTCTTTACGAATTGACTTCGGTCTTAAAAGAACTAAGGCGGAACAAAGTACTTGTCATCGATGAGGAGAAGGCCGAGATGGCCTACCATATTGAACCAGAGCCACAAAAGGGGACCAAAGAGGATGGCGAGGTTCTCTATATTAATGAAGAGACCGTCGCAAAACCACCCACTTATACTCAATCCGGTAAGCATTCAAAGGATAAAACGGGACAACACGAAGAGATTCAGTATCAACATTCGGTCTATCGTCGGAGAGATTGATGGGGCCGTTTTGAAATTGAAGAGAAACACCGTATAAGACAGCCATACAGCCATAAAAAAGAGGAGGAACAGTTTCGAGTTTCTCCTCTTTTTTCGTTTTTTGTCAGTACGTTTTAGGATTTGGTTTTTTCAAGGGAAGGCTGACTCTCTGGAAGGCGATCGGTAACCAGTTTTCGGTAGCCGATATTCTTATAATTTCCAAGAAATAAAGAGGGAACGGCTCACCGAGAGGAGAAGCGGGGTGACAAGCCACCAGCCAGTCATTAGACGTTGAGCGAATAGTCGGCGATTGTGTTCGTCTCTTGGTCGTCGTTGTCCCAGAGATTGTGCAAATTTGTGTAAATACGTCGCTGAGCCGTTTTAAAGTAATACTTACCCGTAGCGAGATATTCTTTCTTTTGTTGGTCACTGTACCGGTCACTTCTCAGGATAAAATCGAGACGACTTAGAACACAGGAACTCACATAAATTTCGGTAATAACATCAGCGACTCGGCCAAGTTGATGTTGTTTGTCGATAATATTGATTTGGTATTTCCGCAACAATCTTTCAACATTCGCTCCGAAAGCGCTAACTGCTTTACCCAGTTGAGCAGCTTCGTCAGTTAGCAGAGGGGTATTGACTTTTACTTTGGGGGTTGAAAAGTACGAGCCAATTTTTCGTCCGAGGAACTCCTTAACCGTTTTTACATCGGAGAACGGTTTCTTAAGACCATTGAGGACTGCTTCAAGGTTGAGCCCGACGTCGCGCATACCGACAACGGCATAGAAGGCACGGAGAACATCATTTGCCCCTTCACCAATCATATTGATTCGGGCGTCGCGCATAAGCCTTTCAAATGGTTCGTCGGTAAAATAAGCTTTCCCACCATAAATTTGGAACGTATCGGTAACGATTTTCCAAAGGGTTTCCGTCGCAAAGACTTTGAGAATTGCAGTTTCCAACATAAAGTCGCCCGACTCAGAATCGATCAAGGCGGCTGTTTGGTAGGTGCAGGCTTCCATAGCAAAGGCACCCGCCTTCATATAAGCGATTTTATCTTTGACCATTTCAAAATGAGCGAGTTTTTCGTTAAATTGAACACGTGAGTTTGCGTGCTCCACCGCCTTTTGAATACAATACTTTGCTGTTCCAGTACAACTGGCACCGAAGGTCGTCCTGCCAAAATCAAGGACGGTTAGGGCAATTTTGAGACCTCGTCCCTTTGTCCCTAAAATATTCTCTTTGGGAACACGCATATTCTTAAAAGAGAGGCGGCTCGTTGCTGTCCCACGAACGCCACACTTTTCCATTCGTTCTTCAACGACTTCAAAGCCCTCCATGTCGGGAGTTACCAGGAATGCGGTGATTTTGGTTTCGTCGCTCCCTTCGACTGGTGTTCGAGCCATAAGAGTCAATACCGAGGCGATACCACCATTGGTAATCCACCGCTTTTCGCCGTTGATAATATAGGCCTCCCCGTCATCGGTTGGGATTGCCATCGTTTGAACATTTCCTGCATCAGAGCCAGCCTCAGGTTCGGTCAGGGCAAAAGCGTTGATCGCCTCACCAGTAACTGATTTGGGGAGGTATTTGGCCTGCTGTTCTTCGGTGCCAAAGAGGACGATTGCTCGTGGTCCGATCGAATGATGAGCGTTGACGAAAAGAGCCGTTGAACCACAGTGGCCACCAAGGATTTCGAGAATTTGACAATAGTCGGTTTGAGAAAAATCCATGCCACCAACAGCTTTGGGAAGACAGGCGCCTAAAATACCTAGATCCCCTAATCCTTTGATGATTTCATCAGAGATTTTGGCCTCTTTGTCAATTTGGACAGGATCGATTTTCTCGTCACAAAATTTTTGGAGATTTTCCAGGACGGTATTTGTCTTTGAATTTTGGTAAATATCAGGGTAGGGGAGGAGCTTTTCACTTTGGTATTTTCCGAAAAAGATCCCCTGAATAAAGCCGATATTTTGAAGTCGATCACTGAGTATCTCTTCTGCCTGTTTAATCTGTTTTTCTCGTTGAGCGTTTTCCACTATGGAGGCCTTTCTTGGGGAGAAGAGGTAATTACATTTGAAATGGAGCTTCTTATTTAGAGAAGCGGTTAGAGACTGTCGTCTGCGATAAAGAGAGACGAAAAAATAAGGGGCGGTTAATGATCCTTGTTAGCTTTTAAAGGTGTTGATCTCTTTGTAGCCTTTTTGAATATCTTTGCCAAGGTGCCCTCTTGGAGTCGTAAAAAAGTTAAGGAGAAATCTTCCTTATTTTGGTGAGAGTAGGGAAAAAATCGACTTTTGGAGGTAGAAAGTGGGGCGTTTTGGTCTGTTTTTAAGGTTTTTTTCTACCCATTTTGGGTGTGTTATTTATTCTTAAATAGTTGTTTATGTGATATTAAGGGGGCCAAAAAGGAGAATAAATCGAACCTTTTTGGGCTATTTTGCACCTTTGGAAGTAGCTGGAAAAGTATAGAATAGAGACCTTCTTTTTTTGCCCTAAGTTCAATAACCAATTGATATAACAAGTATGAGTGAACCTAGTCTTGACTCGCTATTGAAAAGCTGGAAGTTCGATCCTCTTGCTGTTAATGTTCGTAAGGGGACGGGAACAGACGATCGTGAGGTATTGCTTATGCGGGTCGACTTAGGGATTCTTCAAATGGAAACCTCTGGTCGTCCTGATGGAGAAAAACCGGCAGGACGAGAGACCTATTACGCTTATCTCCAAGAGCTTGCCGAGGAAGATGGCAAAAATTTTGTTCTTAATGAACAGCAGTGTCAGGAGGCCGACCGCGAGTTTGTCCAGTACTATCATCGCCGTGTTTGCTGGCTCTCTTTACAGCAATTTCACAGAGCAATCCAAGACGCTGAACACACGTTACAGTTTATGGACTTTTGCAAAACCTATTCGCCCGATGACGAATGGACCTTTGCCCATGAGCAATATCGCCCTTTTGTCCTGTTTCACCATACACAGGCGAAGGCACTTGCAAGCTTTGACCAGTTTGAAGATGAAGAATTCGCAGCCCAGTCGGCAATCCGTTGGTTAGACGCAGGGTTGAAGAGGTTAGAAGAGGTATTTCAAGAGCTTGAAATAGAGGAACAGTTTGAAGAGGATGAGCTTGTTCTCCGTTTGCGTGGACAGCGAGATTCAATTCGAAAGCAGTATGGTGTCGGGCAAACTCTTTTCGAGAAACTTTCGGTTGCCATTGAAGCTGAGGATTTTGAGTCAGCGGCTCGTATTCGGGATGAGCTTGCCAAGTTCGAGGTCAATGAACTTGATTCTTAATCGACTTTGACACCTTTCCCCTTTTTCCAGCTATTCTTTATTTCTCGCTGGTTTTAAGAAGCAATAATGGGGACAGAGGTGTCGTCAATATGATGTCATTTTGGAGCCATTTGTAAAAGAGATTGTAAAAGATTATTGTAAATCTGTACACTAGTTGGCAGTGCTTGCAGGATTATTTCTAAGTCTACGTTTCGCACAGGTGATTAGTTGGGTTCTTAAGCCGTTGTATAGAAAGGGCTTAGGAGGCTTCTTGTTCGGGCTGTGGTTTTTTTGGCATGCCAAATGCATTTGATGGAAGGCAGCAAGCAGTATTTTACGAACAATATAAGGAGGATTCGTTATGTTAGTGCTTACTAGGAAATCACAAGAGCGTATTCAGATTGGAGAAAATATCGTTCTCACGATCGTTCGTATCCAAGGGAACTCAGTCAGAGTAGGAATTGAGGCGCCAAAAGAGGTTCGCATTCAGCGGTCCGAAAAAATGGAGAGTGCTCCCATGGAAAAAGATCATGAGAAACAAGGAGCACCTCCAACTGAGAAAAAGGCTTCTTCATCGGTAGACTCAGAAGAAGAGACTACCCGAAGAAATCGACAAGGTTCTCCGTCTCGAGGGAACGAAAAAAATGAGGCCAAGTCACCGCTACAGGGGTTTTTGCCAAATGTAACGCCGGTCCATGTTCCGTTGGTACAAGGTATGGCGACATCTTAACTGCTCTTTGTTATCGTTAAGCCTTATTAACTGGGGAATCGAAAAGATTGGATTGCAGGTACCCAATAAAACGATAAGCGAGAGGCTTTAGTCCTCTCGCTTGTTTTTTAGGGTGTTGCCCTGCCCAGTTGACTTGCTAGGCTCGCCTGGAGTTTTCTACAATAAGAGTTTTAGAACAATGTATGCGAAAATTTTAGTAAATAGACTTTCTTAAGAGGCTCTACCTCCATTTCTGTCACTTGTCGGTTATTTTGGGACACATTATCTAAGGTCTACACAACTATCGGTAAGCTTTTGTAAGGGAAATAGTTGTTTAAACGGGATAATTGCTTTCGAGAATAAAGGCTATTTTTTGCGGCATTTTTGCCTTCTTACAGGCCAGTTTTTTATGAAGGTTTGATGGCTTTGAGTTACCTTTTACCTAGTCTATGTTAGACCAAGGTTCTGAAGGTTGACCGTTAAGTAATTGGTATTCCTGTCGACTACTCTCCGTTAGAGTAATGGTGTACAGGCAGGCCACTGAGTAGGTAGTTACCTTATTGGTGGTCGCTGAGCCGAGTCGACGAGCCGTTATGCGTGTTCAGTGTAGGATTTAATTGAAAGGGTCGCTGGTGTAATCGTTGCGGTCTTTGATAGTGGTTTTTCATCGGTTTGTATGTTTCCACGAATGAGCCACCAGATGTTTTAGTTTGCCCATTCTCGTGAATGCCAAAGCTGGTGTTCTGAGCAACTTTTAAAGTCTTTAGGTGTTCGAGTAAAATTCGTTCGACTTCTAGAATTGCCCGCGGGTGTTTGTGAACATCGGTATGTTCGGCTTCAACCTCGATATGAGAAGCGACATCGTCAAGTTTAGCACTCTCTACCGAGACGATCCCGTCACCTGGGCCGTAAAGATATTTCCAGATTCCGTGAAACTCAATATTACCAGCAATGTTATGGTGTCTTGTCCACGGAGCCTTGCGAGCTTTTAACATCGTCGGTAGTACGGGTGAATCGGGTGAAAGAGAGTCAATACTTGTTGTGATCGTAAGAAGATCAGTATTTTTAAAGTAATTAGGGTTATCCTCGATAATGTCCTGCCCGGGTTTAATGATTTTTGAGGGCAAAGTGACAAAAGTCCTTGCTAGGTAGCGGGTGGCATCGTTTGCAAAATTCGAGCCTCGGTGGGGTGTAGCAATGGTGACAATTCGCTTAATTGAGGGATTAGGGTGAAAGAAAAGGACTTTCTGAATTTTAGAAAAAAGCTCCGGTGTCGCTTTGAGGTTTTCAACGGGTTCTTCGGAAACGATTTTCCAAAACTCATCTTCGCTTTCGAGCATTTGCATTTTTGAAACGAGTCCACCCATGCTATGGCCGACGAGGACCATTTGATCAAGAGCACTGTTTACGTGTGTTGGATCGACATCTAGGCGGGCTTGTGCAAGGTCATCGCGCATTTGGGTGGCACTAATCCAGAAGGGTTGCCCTGTCGGATACATGTAAAACCAGAACTGATAATTCTTGCTAATTTCAGGATTGCTACGTAGATCGTTGAACATCTCGGTCCAGGTAATTGGACTCGACCAAAGGCCATGAACCATAACAACGGGTATTTTTTCCGGATCATAGGGCTCTAACATATAGAGGCCGGTAAATTGTTCGCCCGCAGTCGGGTTAAGAAATCCGTAGAAGGCGAGGTACCTTGATTTAAGGAGTGGATTATTAAGGTAATAAGCAAGGGGAATGCTTAGGTCAGATTCGAGTGGAACCTCCTCGCCTCCGACATTTGTATAAAGTGAGGTCGTCGGATCGTGGAATTCGAGTTTACATCGGATCGTAGGGGTGGTTGTCGAAGTGTCTGTTTCAGAAACACGCAAAAAAGCAGTCAATGGGAAGGTAAGCCCCGGGGGGTAGTATTTTTCATAAGGGGCAATAACTGCTTGCCCTTTACCACGTTGTGCAATGATCGGTACTCCAAGGCCGAAGGTATGGTTCTGGTTTTGAATCCCAGTAAGCTCATAGTCCGAACAAAATTCGAAACTGGAGAAATCAGCTGCTTGCCATGGACCATTGAGTTCGAGAGCGACTTTGATTTGGTATCCTCCAGCCATAAATGCTAGTTCAGTACCAGGGACGAACGATTTGTTTTCTTTGCTGAGCCGTAGGAGTTGTTCTAGCGAATTATTGTAAAAATCACAGACACGGCGGAATTGTGGATCATAAGTATTCCGGACCGTTTGGTATTGGGGGTCGAACATAAACCAGTAAGCCATGGCGGTCGTTACGCCATAATGTTCAAAGGCTTCGGCTTTTTTTCCCGATATTTTTTCTTTCGAGGCCAATAAGTAATTCAGCTCGATAACAGCGTACAGAAGGTCAGGGTTAGGCTTTTCCCACAATACTGTTTGAAGTTGTTCAATCGCTTCTGTTTCGGATTTTCCTCCAAGATTATGTTTGCGAAGGATCTGCTCGGTCCGTCCTGTCTTTTGAGGGCCAGAATAGGACAGGAGCTGAAGTGGCCCCTCAAGTGGGTTGTTTGGTTTTTTTCGAATAGAGACTTGTTCGGTCGCGGTATATTCTAAAACTTGCATAAGGGTCGTAGTGCAACCCGTAAGCAAAACGCAAAAGAGGCCTGCGAATGTTGTAAGAAGAAAATAGGCATGAATATGGTTACGAAGATATCGTGTGAGCTTTTTCATCCTGAAAGCTTACATCCCTATATGAGTAAATCTTGGAAGGTCCTTCATTAGCTGCAGGTGGAGCTGCATTGAGGCCAATATCTAAGAGTAAGTAAAGGCTTAGACCAAAAGGCGGTCAGAAAAGTAGCGAAAAATTGTAAAAAGATCAAGAGATCTTCGTCTGTCTTTATGAAGGACACTGAAGGCTATTATTTGGGAAGCATGTTAAACTTTTGGCCCTTTCTCAAAAGGTCTTGATTTATTGGCTATTGTCTACTGCCTGACCAATAACAAGTTTCAGTCCATTCGGTGAGTCGGCTCCGGTTTGCCGGGGCGAAAAGCTTGTATTTGTAAGATTTTTGTCGAAAGCGAAAATTTGTTAGCAGTCCGTACAATGACATTTTCAAATAATGATTGAAGAAGCGCAGGGTCAGCGGCGACCCGGGCGTTAAAGAGTAAGAGCCCTTGCTCACACCGACTATTAGAGGCGACGGAGAGTTCTGCTTCACTCTCTGAAGCGACGAGGTTGGCAACTGCAAGCCGGTCATCTGTTTGGAGAAGAGTTTTTACATGAGCCGGTTCAAGTCCCTGTTTGGCCAGATCCTTTTGATAGGTGGAAAGTACAAAGGCAACAACCTCATCAAGGGGGAATGTTTGGGAGGCCTCTTGGGCATTGGTTGTTGCAGTGAGTTCGACCGAACCATTTAGCCAGCCTAGTTCGGCCTCACCGAGAGCGTATACTTCATAGTCGACTTCTATAGCAGCCCGTTTTTGATGGTTTTCGGTTTGTAGCCAGTTCAAAAGTTGCTCAAATCCGATCCCTGTTTTGCCACTAAGTAAAATGATCTTTTTCGAGGGGTGCTTTTTTGAAATTTGCGATGCAATTTCCTGAGCCTTTTCAACACCTATTTTATCAACCTTGTTAATCGCAACAATCTCGGCCTCTTCGATCTGCTTGAGAAAGATATACTCGGCCTGGGGAGAGAAACCACCCTTGGTAGTCTTCGCCTGTGATGGCGGAGAAAAAATTCTTGTGCCATGTTCTGGTTTTAGAAGGACAGCTAAGGGAGCAACCGTGTAATCGGCCTCAAAATAGTGACATATCGGCTCAATAACGGTAGCAATGAGATCGGTACAGCTGCCGACTGGCTCGGTCAAAACGACATCAGGTCGTTGCCTACTTTCTTTGCTTTGAGCGTCAACTATTGGTGTGGCTAACTCTTTAACCGTCGTCATCAGGTCGTCAAATTTGCAACAAAAGCAGGCACCGGCGACCTCACCAACATCAAACCCTTGTGAGCGGAGGAGGTCGGTATCGACGAGCCCCTCGGCCTGATCGTTGGTAACAATGCCAACGTTAAGTCCTTGTTGCATAAGGCTTTTAGCAAGGCGGGCAATGGCGGTCGTTTTTCCTGCTCCCAAGAATCCACCTAACATGATAAAGCGTATTTTTGACATGAGAACTCTCTATGGATGACTGTCGTTTTTCCGATTCATTCTAAGTGATAGTCAACCAAAACGCGAGAAAAACTTTGCAAATCGTTTCTATTCTAGGAGATACGTCAAGCGTTCAAAGAGGCTCTGAGCTATTTTTAGAAAAACTTGGTCTGTGTAGAGATCGGTCAAGTGGTTAATTTCGAGTAGTCAGCCATATTTTTGCTTGTAGAATGGAGAGAAATTACTATTAAACCAAGTAACCTCCAACCGAGCCGATGATAACAGCACCAATTCCACCGTGGCCACCTCTCGACAATGAGATCAAAGAGTCTTTGGAAAAAGCTTATTTGAAAGGGGAGTGGGGTAAGTATGAGGGAGAGAATTGTTCCGAGTTGATAGAGGCGATTGGTCAAGCATTTCTCGCAGACTTTGTTTATCTTTGTTGTTCGGGGACTTTTGCGGCTGAGCTCGCTTTGCGGGCTTTGAACCTTGAGCCCGGAGATGAAGTCATTTTAGCGGCCTACGATTTTCCGGGAAATTTTCGTGCAATTGAAGCTGTTGGGGCAACGCCGGTACTTGTTGATTTGGCTGAAGGTCACTGGTACCTCGATCCTAAAGAGGTCGAAAAGGCGGTAAGCCCAAGGACGAAAGGGCTCTTTGTTAGTCACCTCTATGGCGATCTTGCACCAATGGATGAGATATTGCAAATCACTGTAGATAAAGGGGTTGCTGTTATTGAAGATTGTTGCCAGGTCCCAGGGACCAAGTGGGATGGAAAGCCTATTGGTTCATTCGGAGATCTGGCAATATTAAGCTTTGGTGGGAGCAAACCATTGACC
>JALCBQ010000083.1 GCA_028066335.1 Pirellulaceae bacterium | reverse complement strand
GCTGGGAAATCCTTCAGCCCTCGTTAACAGTTGCAGTCGTCGACAAGGAAAAAGTTTGGCAGGCGATCGGTATGAGTGGTGGGATAAGCTTAGTTGGTATCGTCCTCTTTGGAGGTTTGCTAAGACGTTCTCGTACAAGCTGTGTCTTTGAGAGTGTGCCTCAAGTTGCACAAATCACGAATGTCCCTGTCGCTGCTGCCTTTGTCCGGTCGGGTGAGGCTTACTCTAAGACTGTGGTAAGTGAATGGGGCAAACGCTTTTCGACGTGGGGGTTTACCCTCTCCTCTTCGATATGGGGACTCTTTCTTCTTGCGATTCTCTGGTACTTTGTCGTTGTCGTTTGGGGTGGCGAAAAGGCACCTCTTACGAGTGAACAACTCTTTAGTATGTTCTTCTATTACTTCCGCGGGTATTAAGATGGGAAGTCTGGGTGGAGCGGACAGTGGGCCGTTTTTCCCGTGTTAAGAAATAGCGATAATAATAGATAACGGGTTTATGATCAGGAAGCTCGTTGACGATACCGACTAGTGGTGGTGCGCTCTTGTAAAGGACTCTAAGGGCGTTCTACGGTCAGGATTTAAGTCAAAAATAATGAAGATCAATAAAATAGGCAAGGATGCTCATGTACGAGTCATTTTTTGGTTTGACGCAGCGACCCTTTGCGGCGACACCATCGGCTAACCGCTTTTTTTCAGGAGGGATTCATGGCCAAAGCTGTCAGGCGTTAGAGAGAACGATCCGCAGTGGTGATGGGCCGGCGTTGCTCCTGGGAGCCATGGGAACTGGAAAAACGATGGTTTGCCATGTCTTGGCCGACCAACTGGCGGGTTTGGCCTTGCCTGTTTACCTTAGCGCGGCGAGCTTTCAGACCCGTAAAGGACTACTTGGACATATCCATTCTTCGATCGGTTTGCCCTATAAAAACAAGGAAGTCGAAGAGCTACGCCTCTCTTTGGTCGAATATTTAACTGCTGATTCTGGCGCTGGCAGTGGGCTGTTTCTGATCGTCGATGATGCACATCGCCTCTCTTTGCCTGTTTTGGATGAACTGGGGACCCTTTCTGGTTTTATTCACAATGGTCTTCCGAAAGTGCGACTTTTACTTTCAGGGAAAGTCGCACTTGAAGAACGTTTAACCCATCCTAAGCTCGAATCATTAAGCCAAAAAATTCAATTGAGAGCTTATGTCGAGCCATTCAATCAAGAAGATACTTTCCGCTATATCGATACCTTGTTGGGCCTTTGTTCTACAGGGGAGAGTCGTCTTTGTTTTCAAGAAGAGGCCAAAGAACTAGTTTATCAAGCGACTGATGGAGTTCCTCGTATCATTAATCAGGTCTGCGATCACGCCCTGATGTTGTCGGCTTTAGCAAACACTTACGAAATTACTCCCGAAGGAATTAATGAATCCTGGCAAGATTTACAACAATTTTCTCTCGTTGCTTCAAACAATGCACCGAGCTTGGCACCCACACCACAAAACCGAGGGGCATCACCAATAGAAGGGGTTGTCGAGTTCGGCTCACTAGATGATGAAGAGCTTGGCAGCGACCTTTCCCAAGAGAGATTTACCGAAGAGACTCTCGCAAGTGCATCGCAGCAACTTGACCATATCGAGGGACAAATTCAGGCCGTTACGGATAGTTCAGAGGAACCTCTGGCTGATGATTTTGAGGAGTCAGAAGAACATTCGCTTGAGGAAGAACCTCCTAACCAAAATGTCACAGATCAAGAGGAGTATAAAACTAAGGAGATCGAGATAACCGAGAGTGATCAAGGAGGAATCACCTCTTCGAGCTACCTTGAGATTGAAAACTCCGAAGAAAAAATCGAGCTTATTTTTCACAAACCTCATAGTTCCCACAGTGAAGGTTTTAAATCGGACGAACTTATCGAAGGGGGAGAGGCCCCTTTTTTAAAGGAAGGTATGGAAGAGGATGGTCTGGACACAGAGCTAGAGGCCCGGTTGTTAAAGAAACTGTTTGATGAAGAACCAAAAGTGGAACACTTTATCGACGACCTCGAGTCTTTTGATTTGGCAATGGAAAAGGGAATCGACGATTTTTCTCCACAAGAGAGCGAGGTTACTCAAGAACAATTTTCCCAAGAGTTACAGGAGACAGAACCTGAAGAGGTCTCCCTTGATAACGCCCTTCCTGGAGATTTGGAATCGTTCGTTAAGGAGGGGAGCCCTACTGAAAACCCAACAGAGAAACAGCTTATTAAACTTTCTTCGCTTTATGATGAACCAAAAGCCGCAGATCAAGAAGAGAGTTTTGACGATCTTAAAGAAGAGTTTGGTTGGTGGAATGGTGACAAAGAGGTGGCCGACGACGAGGTAACGGCACCTGTTGATTTGATTACCGAGTTGAACAAACTTCAGAAATCTCAAGAGAGCGAGGAGCGGCCTGACCTTATGCCAGAGCGGGCATCTTCTGATTCCAGTAAGAATCTCAGTCTTCAACAGGAGTCTCTAGAGCCAGAGAGCAAGCCAAAAGTTCAGCCCCGCCGTGCTTCGGAAACAAATAAAAAGAAACAGTTCCGGCGACTCTTTTCACGCCTTCAAGAGAAATAGGTTTTGTTGCGATGGATTCATTTCTAAAATCTTTGAAAAAGTTGGAACAAGAGGGGCAGTTGCGTTTTGAGTTATTGCGAGAAGAACGACCAGCTCAGGAGCGACCTGTAGCCGACAATTGTCAAGAAAAAAAGATTGAACCAAGGCGGGCCCAAGGGCTCACAAATGTGCCACAACCTCAGGAAAAAAAAGTCCCGCCTGAGACAACTGCCGAAGTACAGGAACTAGTTCTCCTTGAGGCTAACTCCGACTTTGTTTCGGTTCAGGAAGAGACCATTACCGAAGAGATCAATCAAAGGATAGAAGTGCCGGGCGGGGATAATTGGGATCTTCAATTTGATGGTGAACCATTTTTTGTTTCTCGGAATTCATACTACGAGATAACGACTGTTTTTCCTGATTATTCTCGTGAACGTCTCTTGGAACTGGTCCCAATGAAGAGGGCAATCGACGGAAAATTCAACGATGGATGGCAACAACCATTGCTCAGTTTTGCATCGGGACTTCTCTCACGTCCTTCTCAAGGAGAGGTCGAATTACCAACTTACCTTTTTTTGGCCGATAAAGAGGAGAACTTGGCAGCGAGATTTTTGTTGCAGCTCTCTGTCCTTTTTGCAGACAAATTTCAAAAGAGAGTCTGCCTTCTTGAGCTTCCTGAAAAAAGGGAGGCGGGGGGCTACCTTGGTAACAGTTATTACCCCTTTCGGTTGATGCAGTATACCCAACCAGAAGGTAAAACCGGTCCAGAGAAGAGAGAATTTACCCCCCAAATTGTCCTCTGTTTTTCTTCTCTTAACGCCGATTTTGTTCACCACGGGGTTTTCGAAAATGTGGTGGGGGTCTATGCCTTACTGGAATTGGGGTCGAGTAAAATCGAGGTCGAGAAACGACGCCTTGCCGCGATCCAAAAAGAGTACCCTCATTTTCAAACAATCGTCTTTGATCACGGTTTTTAGCCCCGGTTTTCTCCAATAGCAAAATTTGGGCACACGCATTCTGTCAAGAAAAAAACAAGAGACAAAAAGACGGGTTCCCCATTAGGCATTCGCTGATTATTATCAGTAGTTACTAACTTGGTTAACTGACCTTTACGATAATATTTGCAAAGGGATCGTCTTCATGGCACGTTTTTTGGTAACGGGGGGGGCTGGCTTTATAGGCTCTCATTTGGTTGAACGTCTTGTCTCTATGGGAGAAAAAGTACGAGTCCTTGACGATTTAAGTACTGGGCACCTGAAAAACATTGAGCCATTTAGTGAGAAGGTCGAATTTGTTCAGGGGAGCCTTACTGATTATCTGGCCGTTGAGAAAGTTGTCGAGGGGATTGAGGTGGTCTACCACCAGGGGGCGCTCGCTTCGGTTCCAAGGAGTGTTGCCAATCCACTGGCGACAAACGAAGCCGATGTGACGGGTACCCTGAATGTCTTGCATGCAGCCCATCAGGCCGGTGTTGACCGTGTTATCTATGCGGCCAGTAGCAGTGCCTATGGAGATCAACCTTTTGCTTCTAAAAGAGAAGCTGACGTTCCAAAACCGATTTCCCCCTATGCTGTTGCCAAACTGGCTGGGGAACATTATTGCCAGGCTTTCTATCATTCGTACGGACTGAAGACTATTTGTTTTCGGTATTTCAATGTTTTTGGTCCACGGCAAGATCCTCACAGTGCCTATTCGGCAGTGATTCCACTTTTTATTAGTCGTATGCTCACTGATGAGCAGCCGATCGTATTTGGAAACGGATTGCAGTCGAGAGATTTTACTTTTATTGAGAATGTCGTCCATGGAAATATGTTAGCGGCAACGACGACGGACGAAGCCGCCTTTGGCCGAACATTCAACTTGGCAAATGGGATGTCGACGAGCCTACTTACCTTAATAGATATTCTTAATGAAAAGCTAGGAACTACTCTCAAGCCAGAGTTTCAACCTCCACGTGTCGGTGACGTTTTAAGTAGCATGGCTGATATTACTGAGGTTTGCGAGGTTTTGGGCTATGAAACAAAGGTTCATTTCGAAGAGGGGATCGAACGCTCGATTGAGTACTATCAGTCGGTCCTCACTGCCTAGCGGCGGATTTATATCACTTTGCTTGTTGCCTTTTCCTAGGGTACTGGTTCAATAAAAATCAAAGAATGTTTCATAAAGCCACGTTGACCACTGCAAAGCGACGTTCTCCGGCGTTGATTACTTTGGCGACTTACAACGAAATTGAAAATCTGCCCAACCTTGTCACCGAAATTCAAAAGGCTTTGCCTTTGGCTGACATCTTGGTGATCGACGATAATTCTCCTGATGGAACGGGAACATGGTGTCAGGAAAAATCTGTCGAAAATCCCCGTTTCCATACAATTATTCGAAGTGGAAAGTTAGGCCTCGGTTCGGCTGTTGTTGCAGCAATGAACTATGCAATCGAAAACGATTATGAGTATCTTGTAAACCTAGATGCCGATTTCAGTCACGACCCTGAGATAATCCCGAAGATGTTGTCACTCCTTGAGGCCGATCAGGCCGACCTGGTAATCGGTTCTCGCTATGTCGAAGGGGGGCAGGTAAGTGGGTGGTCGTGGCATCGAAAAGTGATAAGTCGTGGAGTAAATATTTTGGCCCGTTGGCTCCTTAGCCTAAAACCTTTTGATTGTTCGGGTTCGTTTCGGGCCTATCGGGTTTCTTCTTTGAAAAAGCTCTCCTTTGGTGAAATTTACTCGGGTGGCTATTCTTTTTTTGAAGAGGTGTTATGGCTCCTTTCACAGCAAAAAGTGGTCATAAAAGAGGAACCTATCCATTTTCGGGATCGAACCAAAGGTAAATCTAAAATCAATTTGCGTGAGGCGATCGTCGCTTTGGCCGTTCTTTTACGCCTTGGTGTTAAAAATTACGTGCGAATCTAGATATATCTAGATAATTCTTTCCCTGTTTTATCTTTGCCTCTTTTCAGAAATGCCTTCTCTTTGGGAAATCGGATAAGTGGCTATAGGGTTTGTGTGGTCTGTAGGGCCCTTTTTTTAATTCGGGCGACAATTATTGCTCTTTCTGGTAAAGCGATTTAGCGTAACAGCTTAGCCGACATGCTACCTTTCGGTTGGGCAGATTCTCTTCCAAGAGAGGCTGCAGGCAGAAGTTTCCAGGAGAATATTACTTAAGAGGGCGATAGATGAGTTACGGAAAAAGGGCACAGAAAAGAATTGGTGTGTTAACTTCGGGGGGTGACTGCCCTGGACTTAATGCCGTTATTCGTGGAGCGACTAAAACAGGTCTCCAGCTAGGGTATGATGTCGTCGGCTTTCTTAAAGGATATGAAGGATTGACCGATCCCGTTAGTTATATGGCCCTCGATAATAAAAATACAACTGGAATTTTAAACCAGGGTGGAACGATATTAGGTTCGACAAACAAGGGCCGTTTTGCTGCAACGGTTGGGGTCTCTGATCGGGTTGAAATCGATCCTGTCTTACTCGCAGGTGTAAAGACAACAGTTGAGCAGCTTTCGCTTGAAGGACTTGTTTGTATCGGAGGAGATGGCTCGCTGGCCGTTGCCCAGCAGTTTCATGAGTACGGAATACCTGTTGTCGGCGTTCCTAAAACGATCGATAACGACCTTTCAGCGACGGCCTTTACTTTTGGTTTTGATAGTGCTGTCGCTTGTGCAACTGATGCTCTTGACCGGCTTAAGACGACGGCCGCTAGCCATGAGAGAGTCATGGTCCTTGAGGTTATGGGGCGACATGCCGGCTGGATCGCTCTTTACGCCGGTATTGCCGGTGGAGCTGATGTGATTTTACTTCCAGAAATTCAATGGTCGTATGATTCTGTTTGCCAAAAAATTCTGGAACGGGAGAACAGTGGTAAAAGCCATACACTTGTCGTTGTCGCCGAAGGTGCTGAGCTACCGACTGGAAAAATGGTTCTCCAGGAGCAGGAACAGGGTAACCGACAATCTCGACTCGGAGGAGTCGGGGCGATTGTTGCAAGTGAGATCGAAGAACGCCTCAAAAGAGAAACCCGAGTCGCCGTTTTGGGACATCTGCAACGAGGTGGTCCTCCAACGACTTTTGATCGAGTTTTAGCGACACAATATGGTGCTCACGCCGTTCGAATGATCGCCGAAGGACGGTTTGGTGAGATGGTTTGTTACAACCCTCCTCATATGAACAGTGTTCCGATCCTTGATGCCGTTAATGAACTGAGAACCGTTGATTCGAAAGGAGATGCTGTCTTGGCAGCTCGGGCTCTTGGCGTCTGTTTCGGTGATAAGCCAGAATCAGATAACCCTTTCATGTTACGAAAGCGTCAAAAACCGGTTGATCAAGTAGACGGAGGTGATTTAGAGTCGGCAACTACAGACAAAGGGGGCAAAGAAGGTCAAGGAGTAGTGATTCAAGAGACTCTTTAGCTGCGCTGTCCCGAAAAGTTCCCGGTAAGTACTCAAAAAAAGGCATTGGTTAGCTCGACCAATGCCTTTTTAGCGGTATTTTTTGCAATAAGTTTAGTCTTCAAGAACCTCGGTCTCTCGCTTTTTGGCGAGAGCCGTAATTTGATTTTCATGTTCTTTGAGAAGGTTTTGGACATCGTCTTTGAGAGTATCGCGCTGATCTTCACCGAACTCTTTCGCTTTTTCAGCTTGCTCAATATGTTTGTTGGCATCTCGTCGGATATTCCGTAACGCGATTTTGGAGTCTTCGGTTAATTCTTTGACACGAGCGACCAATTTTTTACGAACTTCAGAGGAGAGTGGTGGGATATTGAGTCGAATAACCCGGCCATCTCCTTGGGGGTTTAAGCCCAGGTCACTACCGACGATTGCCTTTTCGATATCTTTGGTCAGACTGGTATCGTAAGGACGAATCAATATTTGTTGTGGCTCAGGGGTTCCGATGGTCGCTAATTGTTTCAAAGGTGTCGGTGTGCCATAAGCGTCCACTCGAAGCGATTCAACGAGGCCTGGGTTTGCCCTGCCTGTTCGGATCCCTCCGAGGTTTTTCTTATAGACATCGATTGCTTTTTGCATTTTATCTTCTGCGTCGGCGACCGCTTCGTGGGTACTCATAACTCGTCTATTCCTTTGAAAAAGGTGGTAATGAGAGACTATTTTACTTACATTATCTTACGAATATTTTTCAGAGATGTCACTCTAAAAACGATACGCGTTACGTAAAAATCTGGAAAATTCAGATTCTCAAAAGAATGATATCGCAGGCCTCTACGACTAGGTAGAGGTAATAATGGTTCCGACGGCATCGCCACAAATGGCCCGTTCGATATTCCCTTCCTTACCATAATTAAAGACAAGAATAGGCATTTTATGTTCCATACACTGAGCAATCGCTGTCGAGTCCATGACTCGAAGGTTTTTTTCTAGAACAACATCATAGGTCAGGTTGCGGTAAAGAACAGCATGAGGGTTCCTTTCTGGATCTTCGCTAAAGACCCCGTCAACGCGGGTTGCTTTAAGAAGAATTTCGGCATCGAGTTCAAGGGCACGCTGAGCAGCTGCGGTATCGGTCGTAACGAAGGGGCTCCCCGTTCCAGCTGCCAAAATAACGATACGTCCTTTTTCAAGATGACGTTTGGCTCTTCGACGAATATAGGGTTCAGCGACACCATCCATATGAATTGCGGTCATCAGGCGGGTTTGGCACCCTAACGATTCGAGGGCGTCTTGTAGAGCGAGTCCGTTGATGACCGTTGCTAACATCCCCATGTAATGGGCCGTCGCCTCTTGAATGCCAGCGTTCGATGATTTGAACTGAGCACCACGTAAGATGTTCCCACCTCCAATAACAACACCGACCTCACAACCGAGTTGTTGAGCAGCAAAGGCTTGTTTCGCAATATGGGCGACTTCGTCCATGTTAATACCACGTTCGCCAGCGTGGGAGAAACTTTCGCCAGAAAGCTTGAGGATGACTCGACGGTATCGGGGCTTGCACTTGGTCTCTTGGGGCGTGGTCGTCATGTGAGCTTCCTTTGCAGAGATAAGAGTTAGGGATAAGTATTGGGGGAAGGAATTAAAAAAACCCTGATCGATTGAGATCGATGCAGGGCATTTTCATTACGAAGGTGTCATTAATTTCACTCGACGATCGGGGCTAAAAAGCTTTAACGGAGGCCAAAACAACCGAAGCCAAAACAACAAGAGTAAAGGTTCCCACTATTTTTAGACAACACTTTTCTTTTTGCCTATTGTGTTGCTCAAGCTAGATATGGGAAGGTGCTTAGTCTTCACCTTCTTCCTGGCCGATTTCCCATCGGGAATAGGCAAGGATTTTCATCTCTTGGCTTTGGGCAAATTTTTCGACCGTTTGCGAATCATCTTTCACAAAAGGTTGTTCGAGTAAAACACAATCACCGAAGAACTTGCGCATTTGGCCTTCAACGATTTTATCGGCAAATTGTTCTGGTTTACCAGATTTGACGACTTGTTCGGTGAGAAATTTGCGCTCTTGTTCTGCCCGCTCACTACAAATTTCATCACGGGAGAGAGCCTCTGGTTGCATCGCAGCAATGTGCATTGCAATGTCGCAGACAGCCTGGTCATTTCCTCCCTCGACAGAGACGAGGACACCAGCGATAGTTCCCGAGTTATGAAAGTAGCCATTGCAAGGGGTTTCATGTCGGACCATTCGTCCGATTTTGAAGACTTCTCGAATTCGGTTAAAGAGATCGTCTTTTTGTTCGCCAAGGGTCATCCCTTCTTTGGAAGGGGAAGGTAGTGCCAATAGGTCATCGGGTGTTGTCGCCTCCGGGGTGAGGGCATATTGCTGAGCGAGGTCATCGGCAAGCTGGCAAAATTCCTGGTTTCCAGCAACGGGTGCACTCTCACATTTTAGTTCGACCATTGCACCGACCGTTTTATCGAGGCCGACGTAGAGTCCAAAACGTCCAAACGAAGTGGCCCGATCGCCTCGCTTGAGTTGGATCGCTTCACCCCGTTCACGCAAAATCTCGATGGCACGCTTTTGGTCTCCATCTGCGTCGACGAGTGCCTTTTTACAATCACCTAATGAAACACCAGTTCGTTCACGTAACGCTTTTACGTCTGCAGCAGAAATAGCTGCCATGGCAGGAACTCCCTATAGAGAAAGAGTATTGTAATAATGTGTATTGATCGTTTTTAGTAGCTAAAGAGGGTTTAGCTTGCTACGGTTTCAGCTTCTGTTTTGTCGATGTTAAGGGAGTTACGCCCTTTTTCAACGGCATCGGCTAGGTGGCGAATGATAACCTCGATGGATCGAAGGCCGTCATCGTTGCCAGGGATTGGAAGGTCGATATTTGTTGGATCGGTATCAGTATCAACTAGCCCGATTGTTTTAATCCCAAGAGCCTTCGCTTCAAGGACAGCGTTCCTCTCCTTTTTGGGATCGACAATCACAAGACATTCCGGAAGGCGATTCATTTCACGAAGACCATTCAGGTTACGATACATCTTCCGGTATTCGCGGTTCAACGACGACTGGGCCTTTTTGGAGTAGGTGTTGAGCTCGTCCTCTTTGGCACGGATCGCTTCAAGTTCCTCAAGACGACCAAGCCGGCTGCGGACAGTGCGGAAGTTAGTGAGGCAGCCACCTAGCCATCGTTGACTGACAAATGGAGAATGGCAGCGAATAGCCTCCCGTTCGATCGTTTCACTCGCTTGCCGTTTGGTCCCGACAAAAAGAACTAAACTACCACCTTTAGCGACGTTATAGAGATACTTTTTCGCATAGAGGAGACCTTTGACAGTTTCACGAACATCAAAGATATGTATTGCGTTTTTTCGAGCGTAGATGTAGGGGGCCATTTTGGGGTTCCAGAGGCTCGTTCTATGGCCATAATGGGCGCCCGCTTCGATAAGTTCCTTGATCAATTCCTGAATCATGAAAATTCCTACGTTTCCAGCTAGTAACATGCCGTCCGTTGAAGCCATATTTTGCCGCAAACTAGCTTTGTTTTTGGGCAAAAAAGAGAACGACTTGTCGAGTGATTACAAAAAATAATATCGTGTATTGTCGGAGCCTTGCGTACATGCAAGAGACATTACCTCCCCGAACCAAAGGGGAAAGAAGAAATTCTAAAATGGATCTCAGAGACTGTCAACGGGCTATTTAAGCCTATTTGGCAGCCAGTTTGGGTTAGCTTTTGTCTTTTACATGAAATAGATTGTTTGTATTGAAAGGTATCTATGAGTTATAGGGAGTGGGGAGATTTTGTGAAAAGTTTGTTTTTTTTTTGCAATTTTGAGAGGTTGCATCTATAATACTTGGGATTGTCTAGATGTGTGTCTCCCCTGGAACTAGGGGGTTCGTTAGAAAAGGGGATTGGTCCCCCCTAGAGAGGTGTCGGACAACGTCTGGTTGAAAGTCTGGTTGAAATGTGTCTTTCAAGGTTTCAACACACAATATTTCAGCACGATGTTTCGACGTTTCGACATTATGTCCGATCGTTAAGAAGTTGTATTTAATACATATTTTTATATGTTTTGTTATCACCTGATGGACTTGGTAGAGGAGAAAGTTAAATGGCTGTAAGGCGAATTGTCGGTCTGGTCTTGGTCTGTGCATTTATGACCAGTTTTGCAGCAGAGGCGAAGGCAATCGTTGTTTCGACGTTTAAGCATAACCGTCGAGAAGATGATTTCATTGAAGGGCTCTTTAAGGTAGAGTCCCCTGCTGATCCTACTACCGACGATGGGGATGTAGAATTAGCGATAGCCGACCCATTCAACTGGCCTGGTGGCGTTCTTGAAAACGTCGTTCCTGTTTACATGATGGGAGATGATGGTACACAGGTTGGTAATGGGTCAGCGACGTATATCGGTGATGGCTGGGTGGTAACGGCAGCCCATGTTGGCCTCGCTCCTGGTACGACCCCGCTAATAAACTGGAACGAACAATTCTATGAACCTATTGCCGGGTCTGCTGTTCAGATGCGTAATCCTGATTGGTTTATCGCTGCTAATGCTGGAAATCCAGACTTTACCGAGTACGCAGACTTAATGATGTATCAGATCGATCTTGTCCCGCTAAATAATGACTTTTTGCCACCTGCCTATCTCGAGCCTAGGATCGATTCATTACAGAATATTCAAATTGCAGAGCCGGGGGAGGGCCCTATTTTTAATGAGTCTGTCATACTTGCTGGTGCCGGTTTTGACGTTCAGGACCTCGACTTTGACGACGCTCCAGATCTCCATTTCTGGCATACCAAAATTACCGATGATATATTGGAACTAGAAGAGACTGATATCGATAACGCTGAATTTATCGGTTTCCTCAGAAACGATGATGAGATACATCCAACGGTTCGTTGGGGACGAAACGAGGTTAGTGGATTTGATGCTGTTATTCAGGAAGGCCTTTTCAGCACCCTTGTTTTTGAAACGACATTTGAGCCCAACATTTACGCCGATGGTATGGGAGAGGGGACTGCTGTTCAGGGGGATTCCGGGGGAGCCGTTTTTGACGCTGAGGGGCGTCTTATCGGTGTCGTAGATTTTCGTCAGCATGTATCTCCATTACAGTTGGAAGAGATGGTCTTTTTTGGAGAAGTTGCTGCCTATGCAGATCTCTCGTTTTATTATGACCAAATGAAGGCAGTTTATCCTGGACTCAACGGAGTCGAGCCCGTACCTGAACCGGCGGCGCTTGCCCTTGCTCTCATTGGCGGGATTGCACTTTTACCTCAGATCAGAAGGCGAAGGCAGCTGAGTTAAAGACGTTATTTTCAGACAAGTGCAAATTGATAATAAAAAGAGAGAGAGTCTTACAAAACTCTCTCTTTTTTATTTGTAATCTCTTTATTTTTAATTAGAATGACTCCGTCATGTGGCTGTTTGGGTTTTGTACCTCCAGCTATATGCTCCTCTCCTTTTGCTTCTCTTTTGCTTTTCGCGAAACATTCTAAGGTTTTATGGTATGTTCCTGCGTCTGTTAGGTCTTGGCCTAGTTCTCTTTTTGTCTGCTCCGAGCTATTCTTATGCAATTGTTGTTTCAACGACAACGTTCAATACAACGATTGGTCCAGAGGGTCTGGATGTTTATGATAATGTCGGGGTGATTATCAATGGTTCTCATCGTGGAACAGGGACCTATCTAGGTGATGGCTGGGTTCTAACGGCAGCCCATGTCGGAGCGGGTGATATTACATTGGGTGGTGTCTCTTACTCACCTATTGATGCGACTGTTGGGTCAGCCTTTACCAAGCAACTCGATAATCCTGACGATTCAATTTTGGCAGGGGCGGAGCAAAAGTCCGATTTGTTAATGTACAAAATTGCAGGTACACCCATCTTGTCGACCGTTTCTATAGGTACGGCGCCCATAATTAGTGATGTTGTTACAATGGTAGGGGCTGGTTGGAACGTGGAAGATCTTAACAACGACAATATCCCTGATAAACACTACTTTGATTCGGACTTTAACGAGGTTATAGAAGGGGGGCATGCCTTCTCTGGATATCTCAAAGGAAGTGGTCATGCCAAACGGTGGGGACAAAACTATGTTTCCATGGTCGACCAGCTTCTTATCCATGACGACATTTTTGATACTGTCTCATTCGTGACGACATTCAGTGATTCTGGCACCTCCATTACCAATGAGGCACAAGCAGTGCCCGGTGATTCGGGAGGGGCTGTGGTTAAGAGTGCTGGGGGGGGGAGCGGAGGCGTGGACGTGCG
>JALCBQ010000001.1 GCA_028066335.1 Pirellulaceae bacterium | reverse complement strand
GTTTAAAAAAGATATTCCTGTTTTGCCCTTGTCTTTTTATACCAGTTTTCAGGGCAAATGTTCTGTTTAAAAAATAATTTCTTGCGAATAATGGCCCGCTGTTGACCAGTTTCAGCCGTTAACCAGTTTCAACCTCCGCCAACGGCTCTTTAAAAACCTATTCCAAGGTCTATCCCTGGGGCTACTTTGTCAGAAGAACCTGGGCGGTCGCCCTCTCCGTTGCGGTAACAAAGTTCTTCTTAATAATAGGCAAAAAGATATTCGCAACGCCCATTGTAATGAGAAGCGCAAACATAACGAACCGAATTTTCTCTTTCGGAAGCAAATTCCCAAAACTAATCCCCAACCACGCCCCAGCAAAGATTGCCGGCAAGCTCATTAATCCAATAACTGCATAAGTATTAAAGCTCTCGGGAAAAAGCCACCAATAGATAAAAGCGTGTGGCACAATACCAGTCAGGAACATCGTAAACAAGAAACCTCTCGATTTGGCTGGTGACCACTTGTGAGACATCACCCACAAAACCATAGGGGGGCCACACATTCCGACAGAACCAAGAAGAAAGCCTGAGAGAGAAAAGGCGATCCAGGTCCACTTTTCGGTCAATTTTTCTTGAGGAGAGGGTTTAAGGATAATTTGAGCGGCAACGATTGCCAATAAAAAGCAACCGAGGATTTGCTTGATAAGTCCTCGGTCAAGGTGACCACTACCATACCACAACAAAGCCGCCCCAATAGGGATCCAAACAAAACGGATAAGTGCCGGTTTGACACACTCAGCAATTTCCAACTCACTCTTGAGCTTAAAATAGCCCAACAAATTTTGGGCCCCTGAGGCGACGATACTAATTGGAATCGCTTGTGCTAACTCTAAATCTCCAAAAAGAACGAGCGAATTAATTAAAAACATCGCTGAACCAAAACCGGCCATCCCTTGCAATGCACTACTTAAAAAAGTGATCGCTACGACGAGTAAGATTAGGGAGAGACTGATTTCAAGTCCGAACATTAGGCTTTTGCAGGCTTTGTCTAGGTTGAGGTTTGGTAGCTTGAATTTCTGTTTGCAAGACCGTACAAAGAAATAATAAAAGCTGCCATCCAAAACAACTGGCAGCTTTTATAAAATCCTAAGCGAGCTTTATTCTTATTCAGGTTCGTGACGATCTTCATCGGCACGACTACCGAGGTTTCCATATCGGTGGTAATCGACACACACACTCTGCTCTTGAACATACCAGACCAATTCAAGGCGACCATGAGACAATACAGGAGCGTCGGCGATATAAAGGACCGTCTTAGCGATCTCTTCTCGAATCATCGCGGGTACCCTATCTGAGTCGGCATAACGGATCCGATCGGTCTGCTCATGACGTATTACCTCGGCCAATTGTTCGTCAGATTCCTCAACAAATTCGATCGAAGCAGCCCAGTCTTGGGTTAAACGCTCTAAAACTTCGACGATTGGTTTAGAGGCAACCTCCGAAGGGTAGCTAACTGTCATCCGACATCCAGCGATTTTCGCCGCACAGACTCGCGCAAAAACGTCAAAGGCTGTATCTTTTTTGGTCAAACGAATTCGCAAATGCCCAACAGGCAGATACCGACGAAAGTTATCTTGTCCGATTAATTTAAAATGATCGTGTTGTCGACTGAACTCTTCGGCCATATTTCTGTCGTAACTGGCCACGGCAGCAAAAAGTCGGTCCTTTTCGCCATCACCAAAGAGCCCCTCAGCCTCTTTGTCACCTCGAATTTTTGCCAATAAGTTGGCGACGAGCGAGTCAGAAATCTGGTCACTCTTTTCGGGAAGGTCTGTCTCGGTAAAGTCCATAAGCTGAGCGACATAATTTGGGCCACCTGCCTTGATACCAGGACCAAACGCCGATTTCCCCATACCACCAAATGGTTGACGCAGAACGATTGCTCCTGTCGTCGGGCGGTTAATATAAAGGTTCCCTGCCTTGATGCTCTTTTGCCAAATTTCCTGCTCTCGATCATCAAGACTCTCAAGGCCACTCGTTAAACCGAAACCGGTCTGGTTCACAAACTGGATCGCCTCTTCAAGATTTCGTGCCTTAAGGACACCAAGAACAGGGCCAAAGAACTCGGTCATGTGGGTATAACTCCCCGGCGTGACGTCCCATTTGACACCAGGCGAATAAATAGACGGGTTACCTTCCAGTTTTTTAGGAAAGACAGCCCACGATTCACCCATTTCAAGCTCTTTAAGCGCTTTCTCTAAATCGCCACTCGGTCGATTGACCATCGGTCCAACTTTATTTTGAAAATCCCAGGCAGAACCGACTTTCAAGCTTGCAACTGCATCACAGAGGGCTCGTTTGAACTCAGGATCGTTGTAGACCTCTTCCTCTAAAATCAATAGCGAAGTCGCCGAACACTTTTGCCCAGCGTGGTTAAAGGCCGATTGAATAATATTTTTAATAGCCAGGTCGCGGTCGGCCATTGCGGTAACGATCGTTGCATTTTTTCCACCTGTTTCCGCCAAAAGGTTCATTTCTGGCTTTGCAGCAAGCATTGTGAGGGCCGTCTCGGTTCCACCAGTCAAAATAACGACATCGACTCCGTCGTCCGTGACAAGTTGTTGCCCTTCACGAGCACCTGAACAAGGGGCAAATTGTAAGACCTTTTTCGAAACACCAGCTCGCCAAAAACATTCACACAGAAAATAGGCCGTCATGACGGTATCTGAAGCTGGCTTCAAGATAACAGTATTCCCGGCAGCAAGGGCGGCGGCAATACCACCACATGGAATCGCTATTGGAAAATTCCACGGTGGGACGACAGCAACGACCCCCTTTCCCTTGGCCGAAAATCCTTCTTGCTCAAAAAAGTAATTTGCTGTTTGAGCATAGAATTCGACAAAATCGATCGCCTCCGAAACTTCAGGATCGGACTCGGTAAAGATTTTTCCCCCTTCAGCCATTGCAGCGCCCATGAGGTCACCACGCCCTAGTCGGATCTCTTGGGCAACACCGCGTAAAATTTCATGTCGCTCGGCAGGACTTTTTTGTCGCCACTGATCGTCGTCGGCTTTAGCACAGGCGACCGCCTTATTAATATCGTCACTATTCGCCTGGCAAAAACGGGCTACGACCGTATTCGGGCGAGAAGGATCCAAACTCTCACGCATTTTGCGATCACTACGAATAACTTCTCCTGCAATGACGACAGGAACCTCGACAGCGGTCTCGTTACTTCGTGGCTTCCAGATTTTTGCGAGTTCATGAGCCCACTCGATATTTTTTTCCAGAGAAAAGTCGGTATCAGGTTCGTTGATGAACTCTTCCCAACGCATCTTGGCGGTATCGGGTTGCTCAATTGGAAGTTGACGATTTTGGGTCCGTCGCGGTTCTTCATAGACGGTCTCAACGAGATCGAACGAATCGAGGAATAGTTTTTCCATTTTTTTCCAGTCGGAGCTGCCAACTGAAACTTTAAATGCGTATCGTAAGAAGTTTTCAGGACCTGTGTTTTCGTCAAGACGACGAATCAAGTAACCGATGGCATGAATAAAATCTTCTTTTTTACAGGCCGGTGCGTACAACAACATGTTGTTAGTCATTTCATACAAGGCACGTCGTTGGTGGCTTGCCATCCCTTCGAGCATTTCAAAGTGGACTCTGTCGAGCGCGTTATTTTCGACTGCCATTACAAGGCTGTACGATAATTCAAAGAGGTTATGCGAAGCCATGCCAAGGTGAATCGCATTGAGGTTCTCTTTTTTAAGACCTTCATGCAACATTCTTTTATAATTCGCGTCCGTGTCGATTTTCCGCTTATAGGGAGCTTGGGGCCAATCTCGTATGGAGGCCTCGACCCGTTCCATCTCCATGTTTGCCCCCTTGACGATTCGCATCATCAGAGGTGCCCCACCATTGGCGACCCGTTCTTTGGCCCAAGCGAGTAGTTCCTTCTGAACCCTGTAAGAGTCAGGAATATAAGCCTGAAGAACAATACCCGCTTTAATATTTTCCATGCCGGGGCGATCAAGGGTCTTCATGAAGACCTCCGAGGTAATCGCCATGTCACGATATTCTTCCATATCGAGATAGACAAATTTTGGAACGACAGTCCCATCGGCCCGGGTAAAGGTCGATTTGGCAGCGGCTCGATAGAGCAGCTCCATCCGATCGCACAACTCGTTCACTGTATGTTGACGGGCAATCGGCCATATTTGAGAATAGATCGTTGAGATCTTGACCGAAATAACCTCGATCTCTGGCATTTGCAACGTTTGCAAATAAGTTTTAAGCCGGTTTTGTGCTTCGCTCTCTCCGAGAAGTGCCTCTCCGAGATGATTTACATTCATTCGAATGCCAATCTCACGACGATTTCGAAGGTGTCGGGCAAGGTGCTCCTTTTCAGCGGGCAAGATGACATTGGCCGTTTCTTGACGCATTTTGTCCTTGACCATCGGGGCCGCCACCCCCGGCAAGTAGCCCCCAAACGACTGAAACCCCTTGAGCAGCGCCTTATCAACGGCGCTAAAATAGCGTGGTATCCCTTGAACATCGAGGATATAGATCATTTGCTCGACCGAGCGATGTGGGCTATTTGAACGAAAAGCCTGGTCGGTTAGCTTCGTAAGAGTGACCTTATCCTCGGGATTTTGGATCATTTTGTCCAGTTCGGCCTGCTGCCGTCGTTCTTGTTTCGACTGCAAGGTTGCCGCACGATCTTGTAATATTTGTGCTAAATAGACCGCTTTTTGAACAGTGACAGGATACTTTGAAGTCGAATCTGACTTAAATGAGTCCAACAAACGTTGAAGATTATCTGAGATTTTTGCCCCATGCGAAACTTCAGCTATCGTCATTACCCAAAACTCCAGGGCGAAAACGTGAAAACGGAGAATCCGTCTAATTTAATTACGATAAGTTGTTCTTCACAAGGGCTAAAATAAACGGCCCAATGCAAATACAAAAGAAAATAGCCGCCATTTTCTCTCTGGAATGGTTTCTCACCATCGAAGGGATTTACCAGCGAAAAGCCGGTCTTTTCCCCTGCATCCCAGCGATGTACATTCTTGCAATGCCGATTGAAATCGCCCCAAGGATCGAGAAGAGTGCCTAAAAAGGGTACTCAAAAAACGGAATAAGAGATAAACCGCTCCTTCTCCCACTTTATAACGAAAGCCCTCCGAAGAGGGCTCTTCGCCTATTTAAAATAAGGATCGTTAACGTTATTTCTGCCCTTTTAAGGGATCGTCACGAACGGTAAGAGTACTGCTATGCTTTACACCATCAACCGTAAGGGTTACCCGATATTCCCCCGCTGGTGCCGAAATATTTTCGAGCTTTTTACCAAAAATTGGTCGGCCAGGAGCATACGCACCAAACGAATTCACTAGTGAAGCTCTCACACCGTTGAGGCCTCGCATTCCGCTCGACGATTCGAGCCGCTCCTCAAGTCGACTTAATACCCGCTCTTTATCTTCCGGAATAACCGTTTTTAGATACTCAACTCCCTCACGAAGATCGGACTTCAAGGCCGCTTCCTGCTCGGCTGTCGGTCGAAAGCTCATGTTCCATGTCGCCCGCTGAATACCGGCACCCGTTGCAGGCCGCCGAATAGTTGTAACAAGGTTACCTGAGAGATCTTCAATTTGAAGATCTACTCTGCCGGCTCTCTCTTGAAGATAGTAATGAATGAGGGCACCACTAGGTGGATTTTGTCCACGAAAGTCAAAGTTTGACTGTTTTCGGCCCAAATCGATACTAATCCATTTCGTCGCTCGGCGACTTTCAAAGAGATGGGATTTTTTAGCCAACACTTCATCAGTAAGTTGTTGCAGCGGTGTTAAATCGTCAGCGATCCAAATACTACGCCCATGGGTTCCAACGACAAGGTCGGAGTCGCGTGGATGAATAAGAGCGTCGTACATAGCGACTGTTGGCATACCGTTCATAAACCGCTCCCAACTTTTACCACCATCAATCGAAGCAAACATTGCAAACTCGGTTCCAACGAGGAGGAAATTCGGATTTTTTGCATCTTCTTGAATGACATAGACCGACCCATTTTCGGGAAGGTTCGAGCTAATGTTGGTCCAGCTTTTTCCAAAGTCGGTCGTCTTATAAACATAAGGCTTCATGTCGTCGTGACGATGGTTATCAAGTGTTACATAGGCGGTCCCTTTTTCATGGTGCGAAGCGGCTACCCGGCTAACCCAGATTTTCTTAGGAATACCTTGAATATTCAGACGTACATTCGACCATGTTTTACCACCATTTTGGGTCACTTGGACATTTCCGTCATCGGTACCGACCCAAACGACTTGATCATCAAATGGCGATTGAGAAATTGTCATGATTGTACAATGGTTTTCACCACCAGTATTGCTAATAGTAAGACCACCTTCACCATTAGGATTACGTAGGTCGACATCGTTTGTCGTAAGGTCGTCACTAATGATTTCCCAGGTGTCACCTCGGTCGGTCGACTTAAAAAGATAGTTCGACCCAAAGTAAAGGGTCTTGGGATCGGTCGGCGACATAACGAGTGGGCTACTCCAGTTAAAGCGGAACTGGACAGGAAGCTTGGGCCGCTGAGCATCTGCCCCAAAGAACCAATGTTCCCCCGGTGCGATCGTGTATACAATCGGTTCTTGATCAAAATTCGGATCGTAGTAGTCAAGATAGTTTGTGATCGTCTCAGGGGTTGGTGTAATAAACGCGAACTCTTCTGTCTCCAGGTTTTTACGAGCAGCAAATCCGACATGGTTCACAATATAGGCTATCCGCCAATCAGTCGGATCAATTTGAGAATGAAAGCCATCGCCGTTGCCCAAATATTTGTTGTGCATGGTCAAAATACCGCGCCGCTCACGACTGTTGCTTGGCCCAATCCAAAGACCGTTGTCTTGGAGACCACCAATGATGTAGTAAGGGTCACGTTGATCAACACCGATCGCATAATATTGGCCAATTGCCATATTGTTAAGGGCCAGCGAGGTCCGATCATCGACGGTCAAGTAGGCCCCTTGGTCGGTCGCTGTATAGTTGATTTTGCTATCGTAGGGACAAATCCACAAATCGTGGTCGTCACCACCAGTACTGCGCCATGGTTTTCTACCTCGCCATGTTTTGCCACCATCTCTTGTATGAGCAAAACTTCGTGAGACATAATAAATTCGATCAGGATCGTTCGGATCAATTTCGACTTGGCCATGATAAAAAGGGCGCGTCGCATTGTAATAGAGATATTTCCACGTATTGCCACCATCGTCCGAACGATAAACGCCCGAGTTTGGAACACTTTTGTCGCGTGGCAGTTGATCACTCGCTTCGACAGCAGCGACGACTATCTGAGGAAACTTACGACAAATCGAGATATCGATCATTCCAGTCTCACCCGTTGGGAGGCCCTCTGTCAGCTTTTTCCAGCTTTTGCCACTATCAGTCGACTTGTAAATTCCACCTTCTCGACCACCACTATGCATGGTCGCCGGACCACGCAAACGGTGATAAAAACCGGCATACAAAACCTCAGGATCGGAAGGATCCATAATAATTTCAGTACAACCAGTCTTTGGATCGGTCGGAAGGCCACCAGAAAGTTTATCCCATGTCTTTCCACCATCAGACGTTTTATAAAGCCCTCTGGTACCACTATATCCCCACAAGTGCCCAACAGCAGCGGCGTAAACAATATTAGGATCAGTAGGATGAACTGCAAGCTCGGCGATGTGATGAGTCTCTTTTAGACCCATATTCTTAAAACTCCTACCACCGTCAGTCGACTTATAAATACCATCTCCCCAACCACTACTGTTACGGTTAGCCGATTCGCCCGTTCCAACCCAAATAATGTTGGGGTTCTTCTGGAAAAAAGCGACATCGCCGATAGAGCCACTCCCATAGTCATCGAAGATTGCTTCCCACGTCAACCCAGCATTGGTCGATTTAAAAACCCCTCCCGAGGCCGATCCGATCAAGACAGTCCGATAGTCAGTATTGAGTGCGTCGATCGCTGCAATTCGCCCCATCATATTGTTCGGGCCGACATTTCGATACCTAAAGCTTTGAAACAGTTGATGATTGGTCGGTCGATCTTGGGTCTCTACCGTTTTATTCTTCTCATTTTTTTCATCAATTCGTTCTCCACCATAGAGGGTCGAACTAAATAGAACGATGCCAAACACAAAAAAGAAAACTGGCAGCAAGTGGTAATTGGAGGCCGTTCGAGGAAGGGCAGCAACGGCCAGGCAGGTAGGATTTCGTCTCATGATATCGTCTCGCGGGGAAAGCTCTTGTAAAGGAAGAAAATCAAAAACGCAACAAAAAAGGTACCGAGGTACCGATAGAGATCTACGCAAGGAGGCCTCTATCGACCTCCCTGTGCGAATACCACTTTAACAACAACCACTAGCAGAAACAACTCTTTTTTGAAAAAAAAGAGAGGGCTAAAAAGCTTTAGGAAAAGAAGGGGCAAATTCCAGTCCTAAGAGCTGAATGATTCGAGAGCAGATTCTCCAAAAATTAGCCGGCAACGGCGGCCGCATGGCTAGCCTTACGCCAATCTTCCAGACGAATTTCAACGTTAAACTGTCCTCGAAATTCGTTAATCGTTGGCCGAAACGCAATGTCAAATGTGCCTCCCACTTTTAACATTTCCTCGACCCAATCGGCCCGGCCAAAAGCGATCGCCCGAAGGGTATGGTTCCCTTGGCGAAACTGGGCCGAAAAATGGCGTTTACCTCCACCCATCGTCTTCGGCTCACCGACAAGCTCAACCCCCATGGCACAAAAAAGTGGCGATTTGTTCCCTTGCCCGAATGGCTCCAACAGATCGAACTGGCGAATACTTTCATGAGTTAATTGCCCAAAGGCGATCTCGGCATCAATCGTCAGTTCAGCGACCTGATCACCGGGAAGTTCTTCCAGGTATTCTTCAAACTGTTGGGTAAAGGCTTCTATTTTGTCATCGTCTATTTTAAAGCCGGCTGCCGCTGCATGACCGCCAAACGAAACCAAGTGATCCTTACAAGCCGCAAGAGCCTGGTAAAGGTTTAGCCCATTTGCAGCCCGCCCTGACCCGACCCCTACCTTGAGCCCCAATTTATCCTGTGCCACAATGAAAGTGGGCTTACCATACTTGTCGACAAGTCGACTCGCAACAATTCCAATAACCCCCGAATGCCACCCTTTCCCAGACAGAACAAAGGCCGGGGCCTCCTCGATATTATACTTTTCCTGGAGTTGTTTATGAGCTTCACGATAGACCGACCGCTCAAGCGTCCCACGACTCTCGTTAAGTTGGCAAATATACTCGGTAATCGCCTCAGCCCGAGCCTCGTTACTCGTCGTTAGCAATTCGACGGCCAACGGCGCCTGACCGAGCCGCCCAGCCGCATTGAGTAAAGGTGCCAAGCCAAAACCGATATCGGTCGTTTTTAGGCGTCCCTTTTTTTGATCGAGCTTCGTCGCGATAAGAAGCTTCTGAAGACCCATCGGGGCTTGGTCCAAAATGGATGAGAGGCCATACTTTACAAGGGCACGATTTTCGTCGAGCAGGGGAACCACATCGGCGACGGTGCCGATCATCGCTAGGGAAACGGCTTCAAGAAGAAAGTTCCGCATTCGCGGACTGACCTTTTTTTCGCCACTAACTTCTTGGCAAAGTGCCCAGGCAAGCTTGAAAGCGACCCCCGCACCACACAAGCCATCAAATGGATAGCCACCACCTGGCAAGGCAGGATGAACAACGGCCGCCGCCTCGGGAATCGTCGGGCCGACCCGATGGTGGTCAGTAATAATAATTTCTATACCGAGCTTGGTCGCATAGGCGACCTCGTCGACATCACTAATCCCACAATCGACCGTAACAACAAGGTCGCTACCCCGTGCGGCAAGTTGATCTAAGTTTTCTCGATGAAGGCCATACCCTTCACCCAACCGATTGGGAATAAGGTAATCGACCGTCGCCCCCAGCAACTCCAAACAACGGTACAAAATTGCCGTCGAGGTCATCCCGTCGGCATCATAATCACCGTAGATAGTGACTTTCTTCTTCTCCTGGATAGCCCGTAGAATAACTTCGACCCCTTGGGAAACTCCCGGCAGGTCGGTCGGCTCGCGTAAATCTGAAAGTTTGGGATTGAGAAATTGTCTGGCCACCTCAAGGTCAGTTAACTGACGTGCGGTGAGTAGCTGGGCAACGACGGCCGGTATCGCAAGGTTTTTTTCAAGATGAGCGATTTTTGCCAAGTCGTGGTGACAAATTTTCCAAGTTTTGGTCATCCTAGCTGTTGCCCCATTTTGGCTTTTTGTGCTCGACCCTCTCTCCTTCCAAGAGCCGATTCTCTTGCTCTACATTCTCTCTATTTCGCCCAATAGCCGCAACCCATATCTCAAGTCGAAGAGACAGAAACATCAGAACAGCAAAATGGTGTGGTAAAGGCAAACAAGGCGCAGCACAAAAAAAGCCCCTTGCTTTTGGCAAGGGGCCCAGACGACGTCTTTTGAGTTATTTTTTCTTCTCGACATGAAGTGTATGTTTACGCAAACGGGCCGAATATTTCTTGAGGCTTAGCTTTTCGGTGCCCGGTTTTTTGCGAATTGTGTAGTTGTAATCGCCTGTCTCCTGACAGACCAAAAACATCGTCTCTTTTTTCTTTTTACTTTTAGCCATTTTTCGTCTCTTTTACGGAATAGCCTACAGGTTTACAAACGATTCTATCGCCTTTTGAACCAGTCATTAAAACATAGACTCGCCATTTCCGCTAGTGGCTAGCCTGAAAAACTCGAGAAAACCTCCGCAAAATCCTACCCCTACCTACTTTCTTGACGTTTTTCCTCGAAACAATCGGGCAATAACCTAGGCCCGTATAACCACTATGACCTTTAAAAAGTTCCCCTAAAAAGGGAGATTTCCTTGCCTCTCTTTTTCCCTTGTGAGCTATAATTTTCGGTCACGTGATCTTCTCTATAGATTGCCTCACGCCCCTACCCTTCTGCACCCCATTCCTTGACTATGTTTGGCCGACGAGCCCAAAAAGATAAGAACGACTCTCCCCAATCAACAGGTGGTATCTACCAAAGGTACAGACCTTCTCTCTCACACCCAAAATCTAGCCAGTCATACTCCGGCCTCTTGGCCAGCCTCTTTCTTCACCTCATTTTCCTCACCTTGTTGCTCGTTCTCTCCCAGGCAGCCGGTATTGGCCATGGCCCCCCTTCCCTTTATATCAGTTCGGCTAATAACGACTCGATCCTACCGGCAGACAAAATCGAACTCAACGCGACCGACTTTTCAGACTTACTAGAACAAAGTGCTAATAACGAGCTTCTTGAACACAATGAACTCGCCGAACAATTTTCGCAAAATGAAAGCCAAGAGGAGGCCAACGCAACGGCCGAAACGACCCTTACCCTTCCTAATCAACTTTTGAATGCCCACAAAACTGACTCCTTACTGGTCCAACCACTTGCCAGCCGGAAAGGGGGAGGCCTCGATTCTCGAAAAGAGAATGAACGGCAAAAAATGATCACCGAAGGGGGGGGAACAGCTCAAAGTGAACAAGCGGTCGCTAACGCGCTCCGCTGGCTCGCCAAACACCAGCTCGCAGATGGTTCGTGGAGGCTTCAGTTCGCCGAACATGAGCCATGCAATGGACAATGTCGCCATCAGGGACTTTCAGAACACGATACTGGCGCGACTGCCCTGGCCCTTTATGCCTTCTTGGGTTCTGGTCAAACACACCAGGAAGGACAATATAAAAAAGCGATTGAAAACGGTCTGAACTATCTCCTTAAACAAAAAAGAACAGCCACCAATACCGAAAACAGTCATAAGATTCTCTCTGATTTTCGTGGAGTCGGTGACATGTATTCGCACGGACTGGCAACCATTGTCCTCTGCGAAATTTATACCATGACAGGCGATTCTAAATACAAAGAGCCTGCCCAAGAGGCGATTAACTATATCGTCTATACTCAAAATCCGAACGATGGTGGCTGGCGTTATACCCCTCGACAGCCGGGCGACATGACGGTGACCGGTTGGCAGATCATGGCCCTTCGTAGTGGCCAAATGGCCGGTATGTCGATACCGCCAGAGACCCTCAAACGGGCCGAGCAATTTCTCGACAAAATGGAGACCGAAAAGGGGGCTTATTACGGCTATATCAAACCAGATAAATTACCAGGACCGACGAGTATCGGACTTTTGAACAGAATGTATTTTGGGATAGCCAGAGAGGATCCCCAGCTTAAAAAAGGGGTCGACTATCTCGTCGATTTAGGTCCTTCCCCTAATGACATCTATTTTAACTTCTACACGACCCAAATTTTACGCCATCAAGGTGGGCCACAATGGGAGGCGTGGAACGAAAAGATGCGAGAGTATCTTATTCGAACCCAGGCAAGTCGAGGGCACGAAAGTGGAAGCTGGTATTTCGAAGGTGACCAACATAACGAGGCCGGTGGTCGACTTTACTGCACAGCAATGTCAGCAATGATTCTCGAAGTCTACTACCGTTACGCCCCTCTCTACCAAAAGAGCGCCGTTCCAGAAGAACCTTTTATCTTAAGAGACTCTAAATAAGGGTGACAAATAAGGGTGACAAATAAGGGTGACAAATAAGGGTGACAAATAAGGGTGACCGACCTCATAAAGAGTCGTGGAGCCATCTCCTCAAAAGAAAGAACCCTCTTTCTACCTTGCTCTTTTTATCCCTTTATCTTTGGACCGGCTTAGTCCCAACTCGGCTCCCGTTTTTCCAAAAAGGCTGCCAATCCCTCTTTGGCCGATGGAGTCGATCGGGCCGCTGCGCTGTGGGCCGCCCCCGATCCGAGTTGCGTCTGCAAATACTCACCGATCGTTTCGTAGACGACGCGTTTGGTCAACATAAGTGCCGAAGGCGCCGACTCACTACATTCGCAAGCGATCTCATGTGCCCTCGCCCAAAGTTTTTCTTCTTCGAGTAATTCATGAAAAACCCCCCATTCGAAAGCTTCTTGTGCCGAGAGGGTTCTGGCCGTTAACAATAGGTTTGTCGCTTTGCCACCACCAATTCGAAAAGCGAGCATCGGTGAAACCATACCGGCAACAAGCCCCCTCTTGGGCTCGGGGAAACCAAAAGTCGCTGTCGGTGAACCCAATATGATATCGCAGGCCAAAACAAGTCCACCACCACCTGCCATTGCGGGACCGTTGACCGCTGCAATGATCGGCTTGGGAAACTGAAGCATCTGCTCCAAAAGCTCTTGATAGATTTCGGCATCTTGTTGCCATACAAGGTGAGGATCTTGTTCCTGCGAAGCTTGGAGCATCTCTTTAAGATCCATCCCGGCACAAAAAGCCGACCCTGCCCCCGTTAAGATCACTGCCTTGACCGACTTCTCCTGATAAAGATCAAAAAAAGCTTGTTTAAGGTCGCCAATTAACCCACGTGAAAGTGCGTTTCGTTTTTCCGAACGGCTAAGAATAATCGTTCCACTGGGACCATGTTTTTTTACCTCGACCAATGACATTGTTTTCTTTCTTTAGCTATTTTATTGTCGTTTTATCGTTACTTTTACAGATATCGCAGAAGAATCGCAGAGTCGCTTAGAGACCTTAGAAACCACGGTATGGGTCAAAAACTATTCGGGCAACTCTTGCTCCAGAAGTGCTGTCGCCAGGAGTTTTCCCTGAGTGTCGATTCTAAGTGACTCGCTCGCCCCACCACCAAGGCTATTGTATAAAACAAAGTTCAGGCTTTGCACTCTAGGAAGCTCGTAGCGGCGGACCTCGGTCGCTCCAAGAGATCGAAAGTATTCGGCGACGACCTCGCTGGTGAGCCACTTTTTTAGAATGGCGTAACTATGCTCATTGTGGGCAACGACCCCAATATTCGCATGGTTTCCCTTGTCGCCACTCCTTGCAGTCGCTAGTTCTGAAATTTTGGTTGGCATTGTACCTCTCGCCATATATTTTGAATCGCTTTAGAACTCTACATTTTTTCCAAGAACAACTTTAACGCCAGCTCGCAGCCGGTTTGACAACGACCTCTGAAGAGAGGAGCTCTCGGGAGATCGTCGTTGGCCAATAGGCAAAGACCGGGCGAACCGGACTACGGGCAACAGCGTAACCGGCCAAACCGGCCGGGCCACTCGTAATTAAGGGAGCGATCTCTTGAGTAAATCGGACTACCTTGTCACGACTTTTGTCAGCGACACTAATTCGCAGAACGACCTCATTGGCACTCGTCGCCTCATTGACGCCGACGACCCCCTGGCCGAGACCGAGTAGTTCAACATTTTTCCGGTCGTACTTAAGGCCGATTTTGGCTAACCGGTCAAAGACGATTTCGGAACAGGCCCGTGCCTTGTCGATACAATCGCTCCCATAGACCAACAGTTGGCTACTCGTTGTAAAACCATTTCGGTAGGCAAGTGAGACTTTGTATGTTTCGGGGGGGGAACTTCCGGTCAAACCAGTTAGCGCAACTCGGTCGGGGCCGATTTCGTCGACATTGATCGTTGTAAAATCGACCGTTACGTCAGGGGTAAAATAGAGGCTTGGATCGCCGATTTCGTAAACCAGTTGTTCAATGACCGTCCGTCGATTAACGACCCCACCGGTCCCCTCCGGTTTTGTTAAAACGAGTGCCCCCGCAGCGTCGAGCTGAGCAATCGGGTAGCCGACCTCGGCGAGGTCGACATTTTGCCAACTCGTTGTATAGGCCCCCGTCGCCTGGGCACCACACTCAATAAGATGGCCAGCGACCGTTGCGGCTGCAATTTTATCGTAATCAGTTAGACTCCAGCCAAATTCATGAAGGGCCGGCCCGACCGTCAATGCCGCATCTGAGCCACGACCGGTCAAAACAATCTCGGCACCTTCGCCAAGGCTCTTACAAATCGGCTCGGCACCAAGATAGGCGTTGGCACTCACAACAGGTAATAGGCAATCACCCAATCGGTCACTTGATTGCTCCACCCTCTTAGGGAGAAGCTCCTTTCGAAAAAGTGCCTCAACCAACGGCTCCCCTGTCTCAAAATGTTCAAACCGATTCCCCTGTTTTAGAAAATTTTCCAAGTGGGGATAGAGGTCGTCGCCAGTGACAACAGCGATTTTTTTTTGTGGGAGTGAAGGAGCGATAACGGCAGCGACGGCCTGAGCGGCAGCGGCAGGATTCATCCCGCCTCCATTGGAGATAAGACGAAGATCTGTTTGTTGTTGAAATATAGGAACAAGACTCTCGGTAACAGGAATTAAATCGGCCGCAAACCCTTTGGTTGGATCTTTCTCTTTCTGTCTTGCCAAAATCGAAAGGGTCAGCTCGGCAAGGTACTCAAGGGTCAAATAGTTGAGTTCCCCTCGCTCGGCCAACTCTCTGGGTGCATCAAGGTTGTCACCGAGAAAACCGGCTCCCCCACCTATTCGAATGGTCATTGGCAAATCCTTTGTCATGAAATTCTGTGTTGTACCTTTGTCAAAACCCTTGTTAGTCTCCTGTTTAGCCTACTGCCAAGGTCGCAAGGAATGCTCGGCTAAACTTGGTAGACACCGACACGGTACGGTTCATCGCTCGCTTTTCGAGTTACGAGAGCCAGAGCGTCAACCAAAACGTCCCTCGTTTTAGCAGGGTCAATGATCGCGTCGACCCAGCCCCGTGCAGCGCCATAACGGACATCGGTTTGACGATCGTAATCGGCCTGAACTTTTTGTCGCAAGGTCTCCAGCTCTTTTGCATCAACCTCGTGCCCATCTCTTTTGAGGCTACGAATTGTAATTTCGAGCAAAGTCGAGGTCGCTTGGGCGCCTCCCATTACTGCACAACGTGCATTAGGCCAAGCAAAAATAAAACGAGGATCGAATGCCTTGCCACACATGGCGTAATTTCCTGCACCATACGAACCACCTGTTAAGACAGTGATTTTGGGGACACGGCTATTACTCAGAGCGTTGACCATTTTGGCACCTGCTTTGATAATCCCACTATGTTCGGAATCTCGGCCGACCATAAAGCCATTGACATCCTGCAGGAAAAGAATCGGTAACCACTGTTGGTTACAATTCATGATAAAGCGGGCCGCCTTCTCAGCCGACTCGACATAAACGACACTACCAAATTCAAACTGACCACTCGCAGAGACGACACGGTGATGTTGGTTTGCAACAATCCCGACGGCATACCCTCCAATATTAGCAGTACCACAGACGATCGTCTGGCCAATTTCTTCTTTATACTCGTCAAAGGTCCCTTCATCGACGAGACATTCGAGTAGATCTTTGACCTCATACTCTTTCCGAGAATCAGGATCGACGATCTCATAAATATCTTTTGGGGGACGGGCCGGCTCTTTGGATTCGTTTTGAAAAAAAGGGGCGACCGCCTTGGGGTCGTCGGGGCGATGCTTTCCGTAGAGTTGTCGTAATCGGTCGAGACATGCCTCGTCGTTTGGCTCACGATAATCAATGGTTCCACTAATAGCGGCGTGCATTTGGGCACCACCTAAATCTTCACTATCGACGACTTGACCAATGGCACTTTTCACAAGGGCCGGGCCAGCAAGGTAGAGGCCCGAACCTTCGGTCATTAAAACCTCATCACAAAGGACGGGGAGATAGCCACCACCGGCAACACAGTTCCCCATAATCGCTGCTGTCTGTGGAATACCGGCAGCCGAGATGATTGCATTGTTCCTAAAAATACGTCCAAAATCGTCTTCATCGGGAAAGACATCTTCTTGTAATGGCAAAAAGATACCGGCCGAATCGACGAGATAAATAAGAGGTAAATGGTTCTGAAATGCGATCTTCTGAGCTCGCAAGACTTTTTTGGAGGTCGCCGGAAAAAAGGCACCTGCCTTGACCGTTGCATCGTTGGCAATGAGCATGACCTTTCGATTTTGAACTTGACCAACAGCAGTAACGACTCCTGCCGAGACAGCTCCACCATAGTCGGTGTACATTTCATAGGCGGCCCACTCACCAATTTCCAGAAGGGTCGTATTGGGATCAATAAGATGTGCAATTCGTTCCCGGGCTGTAAGGCGACCTTTGGCATGTTGGCGAGCGATTGCCTTTTCTCCTCCCCCTTGAGCGATTTTTTCTTGTTGTGCCTGGAATATCTCGACGAGTTGTTGCATCGTTGGAGAGGAAGAATCTTCGGACATGGAGCAATCTCTTTTTCTTATTGGTTTCGATAAATAGTCGATTCAAGGACGAATAAGGTTTGTAATGAAGATCTACAGTGTTGTCGAGCTTCTGTGACAAAATCTCGCTATAACTACCAACTATAACAGAGTTTTGCCCGGGCCTCCATGACGGCCGAGAGGAAGTTTTTTTCTTTTCAGGGAAGAGTCGACTTTACTCTATTGAGGAGGAGGTGTTGCCATGTATACCTACGAGAAATACCCACTCGCTATCATCTGCTCACCAAGCGAACTACTACATGCAACCAAATTACAAATGGGATAAATCTGAAGTGGAAGATGTTATACCCCTTTTTTAAGATAGAAGATATGGGATGGTTTCGACATGTAGGCAAACTTCGGAAACACTCTTTTGTTCTTCCGAGTCTGTTAGCTCAGAAAATGGGGTAAAAAATTGCAAAAGAGGTCGATTTCTACCCCCTATGGGACCACTTTTAGGTTACTTTTTCCCAATAATTGACCTATTTTTCTAGTACAATCAGGTGGCAATACACCCCTCTTGTTATGGTATTTATTCAAAAAACCAAAGCCCTGAACTGGGGCGTGTTCTTTTGACGTTGTCCTTTGGTTATCGTAATTGACCTTGTCCTGTCAGGCTCGATTTTGTATGAGTATTCCTTCTGCCGGCCGATAAGCCGATCGAATCGTGCCATATATGCCTGCTTGGTTTCGTGAGCGTACCAGTCCTGCTGCCTTCCATTTTCACCGGATGTCTTTTAACCCTATGTCTTTTCTAAATAACGGTTTACAACTGTTAATACCGATTGGGCTTTGCCTTTTTTATGGCTGTAGTCAGGTAGAAAAGAGTGACGGCCCTCTCGACTTATTAGCACTCGAAGAACCTTCCAATGACCGAGACTGGGAACCTGCTCAGGGGACCCTTTGTCAGGCTTCTTTCCATGAAGACGAGACTGTTACCCTTCATAACGTGAGAAACTGCCTACACTTAGACGAAGGGAACCTCTATGTATTGGATCACTATGACAAGACATACGACCTGCGAAAACTGACGACTGTCGACTTTTTTTTGGTCCCTTTTCCCGAGATGCCTTCGATGGCCCATACCTTTATTAGCTTTGGGTTCGAAGATGGAGAATACGTCGCTGTCTCGGTCGAAGTTCGAAAAGAGAAAGGGGAAAATTATAACCCTTTGCATGGAATGGTAGGGCAATACGAGCTTATTTATGTCATCGGCGATGAAAAAGATATCGTAAGGTGGCGGACAAACGAACTAAAAAATGATGTCTATATGTACCGTATCCAGGCCGAGCAAGAGGCGGTTTATTCCCTTTTTGTCGACGTAATGGAGCGGGCAAACGAGCTAGCAGAGAAGCCTGAGTACTATCACACGATTAAAAATAATTGTACTACGAACCTTCTGGAACATGTGAATCGGCTTTACCCTGGACGCATCCCATATACCTTAGAGGTTCTCATGCCCGGCTATTCCGATCGCCTTCTTTACGAACTAGGGCTCATACGTCATGATGAACCGTTTGCAGATGTCAAATCGGCTGCTTACGTAACAGGCCGAGCACAATATTACGCCGACTCTCCTGATTTTTCTCAGAAAATTAGAGAGTAAGAAAACTCCCTCTTCCTCCTGCCATATCTATTTTTCTATATTTCCCAAATTAACTATTGTATCCCCTCGATAAAAACCTTAAATTGGGCGATGTCATCTTTGGGACAACATTACCGGCAGTTCCGGTAGTTTCTTACCAGACGGATCTGATTTTTGAGATGTTGATTTTTTTCAACTGTCTTCTTTTGCGATCACCATTGTTTCAAAATGAGCACATTTCAGAAAACTTCTTTCTCTGATCCCACTCTTTTTCAGTTACACCAATAGATATAACCTGTTTATACAAAAAGAGTTAACATCATCCAACCCGGCGAAATTGTCTTTGAAGATTGCTTTGGTATGGTAGATGCGACTAAGTAGAGCCGTCCTGCGAGCTGAGCAACTTTTGATTTATGAAGCCCCACTTGGAGAAGACGATGAGTCCTTCGGTACACCAATTTGACGATTACCAAGATTCAGATTATCTAACGAGCAACTCGACCGATCGTGAAACATTTTCGTATGAAGAAGGGATTGCGAGTAGCGAAGAGAGTGATGAAAAACCAATTACTTTTGATGAAGAGACCGGGGTAACCTCTGTTGAAGACCCTGTCCGGATGTATCTCATGCAAATGGGTGAGATTCCGATGCTTAGCCCATCAGAAGAACTCAATGTCGCCCACCGAATTCGAAAAGCGCGTAACCGATATCGGTATCAAATGTTGGCGACTGACTTTGTTATTAGCCAATCTATTGAACTTTTTCAACAAGTTCTTGATGGTCGACTACGGCTCGACCGGACTATTGAGGTCTCGGTTACGAACGAAAGTGGCAAACGGCATCTCATGCAGTTACTGCCACCCAATATCAAAACATTACGTCATTTGGTCGCGTGCAATCGTAAAGATTTTAAAATTGCCATTAACAAGAAGAACACTTCTTCTGACCGTAAATCAGCATGGCAACGTCTTGCCCGTCGACGAGGGAAAGCGGTCCGCCTCATTGAGGAGCTCGATCTTCGAACAAACCGTATCCAGCCGTTGTTTGAACAACTCGAAGAGATCAGCAAACGGATGGTCGAATTGCAAACGAACCTTCAGCAAGAAGAGGGACTGACTGAAACCGAGCGACTCTCTCTCCGCAAGGAACTCCACCTCCTTATGAAACTGACTCTCGAGAGCCCCAAAACGCTCAAGCGTAGAATCCAAAAGACCTACTCTATTCGTCAAGAACACGATGCTGCCAAACGGATCCTTTCGGCTGGTAATCTCCGACTCGTCGTTTCGATTGCAAAAAAGTATCGTAACCGTGGTCTGAGCTTTTTGGATCTGATTCAAGAAGGTAACACCGGCCTCATGCGTGCCGTTGATAAATTCGAACATGCTCGTGGTTACAAGTTTTCGACCTATGCTACGTGGTGGATTCGTCAAGCGATTACCCGTGCGATTGCCGACCAAAGCCGGACGATCAGGGTACCTGTTCATATGATCGATACTATTAGCAAAATTCGGGCTGTCACAGTCGATTTGGTCCAGGAACTTGGACGTGACCCATCAGCAGAAGAGGTTGCCGAAAAAACAGGCATTTCCCTAGCCGACACCAAGTGCATTATGAAAATGGTACGGCACCCTCTCTCTTTAGATCAGGCTGTTAATGATCACGACGACAGCTATTTTGGCGAGTTTCTCCAAGACTATCGAGATAACGACCCAATGTTCCAGACAAATCAAGAGGCTCTCAAACAACGTATCCAAAGCCTCATGAGCGACCTTAGCCAAAGAGAGCGAGATATTCTACAACTCCGTTACGGTCTCAAAGATGGTAATTCATATACCCTTGAAGAGGTCGGCAAAATCTTCTCCGTTACCCGCGAACGAGTCCGACAAATCGAATCCAAGGCCGTTCGCAAACTACAACAACCATATCGTAGCCGGTCGCTCGCTTGCTTTGTTGAAGGGCTCGAAGAGAAGTCTGGCTGCTAGTGTTTATCCGGGTGGCTATTCTTACCTAGTTTCTCCCAAGAAGCATTCACCATGTAGAAATAAAAAGGCACTTGAGTTTCTGGAGGCTCGTTCTGATAAAGAACACGTTTTTTTAAGGAACGCTGAGCCCACTTATTTCGAAACAAGAGAAGAAGATAGACCGCTTGGGCGGTCTATCTCCTTTGTGTTTTTTAAGCGATTGTAAAATTTCGGCGCAAAACAGCCTTCTATAGAGGGCCTCACGACTTACGAACAGGTCGACCCGACAATATTAAGATTTCTCAAAACCTGGCAGGTCGCTTGCGACTTATTGAGAACATAAAAATGGATGCCTGGAACCCCCATTTCTACAAGCTCCTCAACCTGACGCGTTGCAAACTCAACTCCTATTTCAAACTGCCCTTCAGGATCATTTTCCCGATCAGCCAACTGATTTGAAAGTCCTTGTGGTAAAATAGCACCACAAAGGGCCGTTATCCGTTTGATCTGGGAAAAGCTTGTAATTGGTAATATCCCAGGGACAAGGGGTTTGGTAATTCCAGCCTTTTCATACTCACGCCGGAATGACTCAAACGTTTGGTTCTCATAGAAAAGCTGGGTCAGAACAACATCGGCACCGGCATCAACTTTTCTCTTTAAGTTCAAAAGATCGACCTCAAGAGAAGGCGCCTCTTGATGTTTTTCAGGATATCCAGCTACTGCAATTTGAAAGTCTGGAAATTCTTCTCGAATAAGGGTAACGAGCTCGTTTGCGTAAGCGAGTCCCCCTTTGGTCACCTTAAACTCTTTCTCTCCTTTTGGTGGATCCCCTCGTAGGGCAACAATTCCTTCGATCTGGGCATTTTGGGCTTTTTGAAGATAACCTCGCAACTCCTCTTCGGTTGCACCGACACATGTTAAATGAGAGGCGACAGGCACGCCGAACCGCTCTTTTACCGATGAGATAATTTCCAGAGTCTTTTGTTGTGTCGTCCCCCCTGCCCCATAGGTACAGGTAATACAAGAAGGCTGAAACGGCAACAGTTGCTCGACGTGATGAAAAAGGGCCTCGGCCCCTGATTCGGTCTTTGGTGGAAACAGTTCGTAGGTAATCGCCAGACCACTCGGCTTATAAATATCTGAAAAAGGCATGCTTTGTCTCTATTCCTTTGAAATCGGTAGGCTCTTGGCTAAATCTGGCTTAGCCACTCCCATGAAATACAATCTGTTAATTGAAGAGTCTCTTCACAGAAATAATCGAACCTTGCTGTCACTAAGGATCAAATCCCTTTGTACAACAGAAAAACTGCCTGCCTAGAGTTTTTCAGACTGAAAAGCTAAAATTTGCCTAATCGCTTCCCAAGAAGAGACAAAGACTCGAAAGCTCATCACTTCTCAGGCCCTTTAATCTGTTTGCTAAGTCTCTTTCCATTGGGCCTAAAAGAAGGATCGAGGAAAGCCTTCTCATTAGAGAGAGAGTGGCTCGTCGGCCAATTGTCGCTCATAACGTGTGTGATCGTACATCGCTGACATAAGTTGCCGATCGGCCTCCCGCTGGTCGACTTTACGCCGAGCAAACATCCTTTGTTGAGTAGCAACCATCACTTCGGGAGCAATCTCTGTTACTTGCCCAAAAGAACGTGCATAGTTCACAAAACTGGGAACATTGGTAGTAACAAACCCATAGGCCATACTACAGGCACCGATCGTTTTTCCAGTGAAAATAGACGTATTGATTGCCGTTTTGGAATAATCCCCAATAATACACCCCATAAATTGCATACCTGTGGCGACCTTTTGACCACTATAATCCATATTGATCGTACCGTAGGTATTTTTGAGATCGCTATTGCAAGTCCCTGCCCCTAAATTGATCCAGCTCCCCAAATAACTATGTCCTAGAAATCCATGGTGCTGCTTGTTCGTAAAAGGCTCGATTATCGACGCCTCGACTTCACCACCAATTTTGGTCGTGTGCCCCAATGAAACGGCGTCTTTGATTGCCGAGTGTTCCAGCACCCGAGAGTTTGGACCAATATAAAGGGGACCACTTAAAAGTGAATACGGCCCAATCGTAACATTCTCGTCTAGAATAACAGGGCCTTGAGAACTATCGGTCACACAATAAGGCCCAAGTTCTGCCCCTTTTGCCACGAAAACACCATCGTCAACCTCTTCGTATTTTCCCGTTTCTTCAAGCCGATGTACCAAGCTGTCTCCTAAAATCTCCATGTGGTGGGCAACGACTTCATGGGGATATCGCAACAACACAGGCTCTTCTTCCCCTCGTGGCAACTTATTTAATTGCAATCGATCAAAATAGGTCGTCAGTTCACTACTAGCAAGGGTCGCCGGCGGATAGGACGCCTCATTGGGCAAAAGAGCAATCGCCAGACATTCGCCAGACCACAGGGCAATCTCTTCACCTCTTTGAATCACTTCAGCGAGTAAGTGGTAATTTTTCGCCGAGGGTAATAAACGAGCATTAACAAGGATAAGTGGCTTTGAAAGGGAGTTGGCAGTGAGTGTTGTTGCATTCACTGCTGGAAAATCGGCCTCCTCAATCTCACGTAAATAGCGGCGAATGATCGTTTTTACAGGCCGATCCAGCTTTTCGATCCAGTCCATAAGTCGAAAGCTACCACAAGTAATCGTATAGGCAGGTCGGCTGATCGTTATTGGGTAGAGATCGGTAACATATTGATCTTCAAATAATAACAGAGACATTGCCGATGAACAGTCCTTATGGCGAGAAAGGGCGACCCCTAAAAGTCAACTGGCTACTAAAAACCCTAGACTTGGTCGTCGTTGGTACATTATAAACTTTTAAAAACAGATATTTAAGAAACACCTTGCAAATTCCCCCATTTCTCGATACAGGTATCTCCTTTAGTCACTTTAATCCCTTTAATGGTTCTAGTTGGACCTTGCCAAAGGTAAAATACATAAAAAAAGAGCCCTCAACATGAAGGCTCTCAGAAAATCAACTACGGTCACTTTTACCAGATTTCACCAAAAGAAGTAAAAGGAGCAGGTATAGGCCGTTTGAGCCTATCGACTAAAGATTAGGCTTTGTAAAGACAAATTCCATCCCTTCCGGTTCCCGTTGGTTATAACGAGCATCGAACTCCTCGTCATTCATCACCAATAACATAATCCCTTCAATAAGCCCGACGATACTGGCAAAACCACACGTGAATAGAGATGCTACTAAAAGGATAACTCCCGAAGTTGTCGAGCCGAGATAAAAGTGGTGAACTCCAAGACCACCAATTAGAATTCCTAAAATACCTGCAAGAACTTTTTCTTTGCCACGCCCTTTACTATTCACAAAAACATCCCCCAATGGTTAGATAGCGACCAAAAATGAATTTCAATGGGAGGGATTCTACACTATTTCAGGGTAAAAACCAAACCAATTAATACCAGTTTCCTTCTGATTTCCACAATTTCTCAAGCGAAAAGGGCTACCATAACCTACAATTGAAGAGCGGCTTTTCCAGTTATTGACTCCAGATGGACTACCCAACAGCCACAATGAGCTATGATCCCTTTATTTTAGGCTCTCTTTTTAGTGCCCTCTTTTTGATTCTAGGGCTGGCCCTCGGGGTTTGGGCCTCTTTTCGATGGCAAGAATCACCCAAAATGAGCAACGCTGAAAAAACCGAAATCGCGAGCCTGGTTAGCGAACTTTCGGCAACTGCCCATACGGTCTCAGATGACGTCTCTCAATATCGCCACACCCTCGCACAGTGGCAAGAAATCGCAGAGACCTCCCCTCTTGATACTAAACCAACGGACAATTCACTCTGGCAACAAGTTTTTGCAGCAAACCAAGAGCTACAAACTCGCCTTGAACAAGCCGAGCATCGAATCCATAATCAAGCTGGCCAACTAGAAAAATACCTTTGTGAAGCTCGCACCGACAGTCTAACCGGGCTTGGTAACCGCCGCGCCTTCGAGACAACTCTTGAGAAGATCCTCTCGGGAAAGTCTACTCATTCAACGGCCGCTCTGTTTCTATTTGATGCTGATTATTTCAAATCGATCAATGATACCTATGGCCATCCAGCTGGAGATCTCGTCCTTAAGCAAATCGCCCTATGTTTGCAAAGCTCCCATACCAAGCCCGATCTTGTTTTTCGACTTGGTGGCGAAGAATTTGCCCTACTTCTACCCAAAGCCAACCCAAAACTCGTTGCTGAAATCGCAGAAAAATGTCGCCAAACAGCCGAACGTTTGCAAATTTCTTATGAACAGCAAACGCTGCAGTTTACTCTAAGTGGTGGTGTCGCCTATTCCTCGACGGCCAATGACGTGAGCGAAATGCTAAGACAGGCCGATTTAGCACTCTATGCTGCAAAGGAAAAAGGGCGTAACCAAATTTTTTGGCACGATGGAACGGACAACCATTATATTTGTGGGACTCCGCTCCAGCCCTCTTCTGCTCCTGCTAAAGATCCCCCAACCGACAGCCGCACAAAAAATAGTGACGTCGAGAAGCTCTCTAAAGACCCTCAGACTTTCCAAAAAACATGCCAAAACCTTCGCTCTCGCCTTCTCGATGCCGCATTTACTTCAAAAGTAAAGTCTAACGAGTGAGCCCAAGGTAGAGCTAAGTGTAACAAAAGAGGAATGATGAAATGCCATCCCTCTTTTTCGTTTGTTACTAAAATATTGTAAGGCTCTCTATTGGTGACTTTCTACCCAGAAGAGGCACCTCTTCTACTATTTCATTAACGGGATTAGCCACCCTAGGTTTACCTCATCAAAAATCAGGGTGCCCTGAACCGCTCCCTTTTCCTGGGTCACTTTTAGTTGAATTAAGTCACTTTTCTCTTGTAATTTCGGGTCGGTGAGAAATTTTTGGAGTGCCTCACTTTTTTGTTGAATACTAGGAATCGAGCTTTCCTCGGGGAAAGTATTGTAAATTCCTCCGGCAAAATGTTTACCGTTAATTTGTACGATAAAGCCAGCCGCCTTAAGGTCTTCTTCTCTTTCTGCAGCATCTTTTAGAACTCTTCTTAGAGCTAGGCGACCTCGCTCATCTGCAAGAGCTAGATAAGCCTCTTTTTCAGCGATGGCAAGAAAAAAATCGGCAGCTGCTATTTCGTCTTCCTGATCACCAGCTGGAACTTCAATTTTATGAATGTTGAAACCTTTATACCAATCGTAATCGTAGACTATAGCATCGTACTCCCCCCCCTCTTCCATTAGGGTTCCGATAATATCTTCGAGCTCATATCCATCAGCGAGACCGGTCCCGACAACGGAGGTCGTTTCCATTCCTGCGAATTCAAACCGAACTCCTCCATAGATCCGTTTTTCCGCCGCCGTTTCTTCAATAAGGTTTAGCAGGCGGTCACCGAGAGAAATTACCATCTCGCGGACTTGAGCAGGCATTTCGGTTTCTAAGCTTCCTCGCATCTGTGCCTTAAGCTGCTTGCAAAGGAGCTGGAACACATTGATGAGGTCTTCTCCTAGTTCAAAATTCCACTGGGAAAAAAATGCGACTTCATTACTAACAAACCCTCCTTGGGAACTCTTAATATGCTTGCCCGTTAGCCCCTTCTCAATAGAAGATCCATCTGCCGGCTGATAGTGAAAATGGTAGCGGATCTGTTCTTTTTCAAAGTCAAAGGTTAGCCCTTGCTCAAGGTATTCCCCCTCCAGAACATAAGGTTTTGCCCACTGCACACACGCCCGTAACGTTTGTAATTCGTGCAATTTCTCAGGTGGTAAGCCGGTAGAAAACCGAGGGTCAATCACCTCGTTGGTATCTAGTACCTGGGGTATTAAATTCTCAAAGTCAGCAATGAGTGGCTTAATTGGCATCCATAGGCTAACATCATTGGCCTCGGTGAGCTTTTGTAAGTGTTCTTCAAGCCCTTCTATATTTTGAACCTCTTGTAACGCCTCATGGTTTAAGGTAATCGTCCACCATTGATCGGTAATCGAGACTGCTAAAGGTCTAGGATAACCTGGGATACTCACAGTCTCGTAACCCTCATGTTTCTGAATTTCTGCTTTTCCAAGAGAGGCAAAGCTATGAAAAAGGTCTTCACATCCTTTTTTATTTTTAACGGGTAACACGAGAGTGTACTCTTTTTTCTCCTTTGAGTGATCGAAGACGATACCTATTGGTCGCTCGTTATCCACGACTGTGCTCATGCCGTTGAGAGCAGCTTGTACGAAAATGGCCTCTGCCCCTAGCCCTAATTTTTGAGAATATTTTTGAAAAATCGCCTGGACCCGTCCCAGATTTTTAATAGCTACAAAACCGATCTCTTCCTCCTGGAATGCCGCAAGTTGGGCCTCACTTTTTACAACTACTTCCTGAGAGTACCCTGCCATCAAAGGAGAAGAAGAAAGCCAAATAAGAGCCATTGAGAATCGGTATAGAAGTCTCACAATGTGCCTCATGATAAGAAAGGGCAAAGAAAAGGTAACCTAAATGTCAGAACATCTGGTATACAAGAAGGGCCCCAAAAAAGGCACTGCTTTTATCGGCAGTGCCTTTGGGAGGTCAACTATTGGCTTTAAGCAAATCCCTAAACTCGGAGAAGCTATCCAACCAATCGTTAAAAATCTATCTTGAAACTTATTGGCCTAACTGTGCCACTTCACCAATAATTTTCCAAATACCTTCATCAATTTGAAGACGGATCGAAACACCATTCGGGATGTAATCGGCAGACAATCGAAGGCTGTCGTCACCAGCATACTTTTCAGCCTGTTGAGCAACAGCATCCATGACAGGGTTCTCATCTAATGCAGCAACAAAGTTCAATATAGGAACAACCGAAATATTAAACTGAGTAGGTAACTCTTTTGCGCCAGTTGGTAAACCAGGGTTACTGATTATCTTCTTTAAAGTTGGAAGGCACTCGTTTCCTAACCCGACATAGACAGACTTATTATTGTTGCCAATCAAGACTTCGACCGTTTCGCCAAATACCTTTCGTCCTTCGTCTAATTCAGGCAAGGTGACGACCATCTTATGAAAGTCGATTCCACCATCGCTAAAGGTCGAAAGATCAATCGGTACACCTTCGCCCTTTTCTGAAATAAGGGTAAAGAGATCGCTAACTGCATCAGTGATTTTGTCACCAGATTCCGTATAAGCGCCAGCTACAAAGGTAAACTGGCCCGGCTTTAGAATCAGGGCAGCTCCACCATCATTTTTTTCCTGAGCGACGGACTCTTTGGTGACATCAAGAAGTTTTTTCACAATACCCTGAGCAAGGAGAAGATCTTCTCCACTAAGTTCACCCTCCATTTGATCAAGGACTTGTGTCTCGACATTGTCGAGCATTGCAACAACATTATCGATGTCATTTTGGGCCGATTTACCGACTGCGTTGTAAGTAACAGCTGCGTCAGAGACCAAGAACCCAAGATAATCTGATTGCAACGAGCGAGAACTTTCAATGAGTTCATCAATTTCAGAACCAGGAAGGGCCGTTACAGCAACATCGAGATAAGTTTTGGTACTATCTTCATCAACACCGATTGCATAACTTACCCGGGTAAGTTCATCAAAGATACGTTCAAAATTATTGAACATCGTGTCCATGACCGCTTGGGAATTAATACGATCTTCTTCGCTCATAAAACGAATAGAATTTTCGTACCCTAATTTCATTTCATGTAGGAATTGGTCCTTGAACTCTGCAGGGAAATTCTGAACAAAGATATCAACCGCAATATCGTGCTTTTCCGTCATTTTGGAAAGCAATTTTTCAGGGGAGACCGAAGAGTTCTCCAGAACATCAAGGTCGGTCGCCAAAAGGGCATACCCATTATCAACCGTTAGATAGACCGTCTCTCCTGGAGGAATCTCTAGTGAATAAAGGTTTTCCTCCAGCTCTTCAAACTCAACTGTCCCTGCCTGTCCTACACTCGCCATGATGGCGTCTAAATTACTCACCGGAACCATAACAAAGGGGACTGGCTCGATACCATCAAATCCGAGAACAGCACCAACCGGTTTCCCTGTGTCAACGCCGTTAATCATTCCACGAAGCATAAACTGGGCCATCATCACAGACTCAGGGTTACCAACGGCGGTAGCAATATAATTCGCATCAGAGAGCAGCTCATCGACACTCGCTGTTGCAACAATCATCGTCGGCTTAACGCCACCTGCCAACTCAACATCTTGTGCATTTGCCCGAGTAAGGGGCAAAGCCAACAAGGCAACGGCCGCCAAACACAGGATTGTTTTGCTTACAAACTTTCTCACGAAATTTCTCCTACCTTGAGCTAAATAAATAATAATTTCTATATAAACAGAACCTACCAAGATACCGCACAGGCCTCCAAAAGGAAACCTTCTGATAACATTACCAAAGCTTTTTTTGAAAGTTTCAAAAACTTACAAATTTTAACGTATAAAGAAAACTCCAGGGAAACAAAACAAAACATTCTTCCTAACCTATTGTTATAAAATAGGTTACAAGAGAAAAAGAGGCATTCAAATTACCGAAACATGCCAAGGAACGGGATGTCAAATAGCTTTTCTTTTGAAAACGAGACGACAAAAGGTGAAATGGCGCACAAAGGGGCTCAAATTGACACGGCAATCTTTTAAAAGTAAAAAGAATACACACCGAAAGCCCCTATGTAAGGGCTCATTATCAAATCGGCTATGAATTACCGTTCACGGAAAACAATCCGTCCCTTGGTAAGGTCATAAGGCGAGAGTTCGACTCGAACCCTGTCGCCCGGAACAATTCGAATAAAGAATTTTCGCATACGTCCGGCAACGTGTGCCATTACCTCTGTTCCGGTATCTAATTGAACGCGAAAACGGGTATTTGCCAGCGCCTGAACAACTGTACCTTCAACTTCGAGTGCTTCTTCTTTTGCCATGGAGATTTATGGGAACCACATTTCTTAAGAGCCTTAACCCCATAAACGACTACAGAACGTCCCTAATAGTCCGCTAGATAAAGGGGGCCAAAGCTCGATATTTTCGCACAGCCCGTCAAGAAAAGCTACCCCAAATTATCCTTTACAATCATTTTATTCCCTCAACCATACCCGCCACCGAACTGCCATTCTCCCAAACGTTCTATTTTGCTATAGTCGTCGTCCCTCTCCCTTTTAGCTGTGTCCCATTTTTACAAATTATCTCGAAGGAATATTCCCTGCCTTTTCACTAAACTGCGGGGCAAGTCTCTTGCCTGAAATCTTTCCATTTACCTCACCAAAAATAAATGTCGTCCGAGCCGATACCTCAACCACAAAAATCTTCTTCTCAAAAAAGAACTCTTCACACAAAAAGGAAGAGCAGAAAAGACGATTCAACGATCCCGTTCCCCACGGCCAACCCTTCTGAAAACCAACTGCCTAACTCAGCTTCTCAACGATCAGCTAACCCGGCCGATCATATCGGCGAGAAACTTCTTTTAGAAACCCGTTCACAAATTCAGTCTCTTGTTCACGAAATTGAAGCAATTATCGCCCAAAATCCTGATCCCCACGTCTTCGCCAGCGAATTTCTCCCACGAGTCGTCGAAGCCCTCGCTGCTCCAGCCGGTCTCCTATGGGAAATTGATAAAGGCGTAATCTCTGACCTCTCTTTTCAGGTCAATAACAATGACCTGCCTCTTCTACAAAACAGAGAGACTCAAGAAAAACACCAACAATTCTTAGCCATCTTCTTAAAAAAAGCAAAACCGACAGTCCTCCTTCCAGGAGAAAAAGGGAATCCGACAGGGTATCTTCGTATAATCGTTCCACTTTATCTTGATCAATCTCTCGTTGATGTTTCTCAAGATGTCCCCAAAGGGAAAACTGTCATCGGACTTCTCGAAATTTTCCAACGCCCTCAACAAGACCCTAAAATCCGCCATGGCTACCTCAACTTTCTACAAAACATGAGTCGTTTAGCATCGACCTATTTTAAAGATCGTCATCTCCGTCACCTCGTCCGCATGCAAAGCCAGTGGCAACCACAACAACAATTTATCCGACAAGTTCATCAATCCCTTGACTGGAAAAAGACAGCTTACACCGTCGTGAATGAAGGCCGCCATCTCACTAATGTAGATCGAGTAAGTCTTCTCAATATTCGAGGCTCCAAAGTCGAGGTCGTAGCAACTAGTGGAATTGACCAAATCCAACCCCGTTCGCAAACAAATATTGCTCTAACAAAGCTCGTTTCGAGCGTTTCCCAAACTCTCAAACCGTTTCACTACGAGGAACCATCCCCATCGGCGAATGAGTCTATAGCTCCCCTTCCACCTCAACTTGAAGCACCTCTACAACATTATCTTGACCTGTCCCATACTAAGGCGCTTCGAATTGAGCCTCTTTTCTACCGAGAAGGTAACACCTCCTCCCAAGAACATCCTAAGAAAAAAAAGAAACATCTCGTTGGATTGCTTCTCTTTGAACGACTAAAACAAGGAACCTTTGCGCCGAAAGACCGAAATCTTATCGCCTCTGCTGTAGAACATAGCACCCTTGCCTTAGGAAATGCGAAAGAACATAGCCATCTTTTTCTACTCCCTCTTTGGAAAAAACTAGGGGTGATCAGAAAGGAGCTTCCACAGTCTAGGACTACGACTCTCTTCCTAATCTTCTTTGCTACGTTGGCAACCTTATTCTGTATACCGGCCGACTTTAAAATGTTTGCAAAAGGCGAACTGCAGCCCGTTGTCGGACAACAGGTTTTCTCTCCTTATGAGGGCCTCGTGGAGGAGGTTTTTGTTGAGCACGGCCAAAAGGTCAAAGCAGGCCAACCACTAGCTCAGCTCTACAATGCTAACTTTGACCTTCAAACCAACAAGCTTGAAGGTGATCTCCGTAATGTTCAAGAGAAAATTTTTGCCCATGAACAAAAATTCAACCATCAAAAGCTAAGCCAACAAGAAGAATTACAAGTAAGCGGGAACCTCACCCAACTACGGCAAGAAGAGGAAAATATTCTCCGCCAACAACATCTGCAGCAGCTCAAACAAAAACAACTGACGATCCATAGTCCCCTTGATGGCCAAATCACCACGTGGCAAGTTAAAAAACAACTTACCCAGCGGCCAGTTCAACAGGGACAAACTTTAATGAAAATCGTTCAGGCGACAGGCCAATGGCAACTTGAACTTCAGGTCCCTGAACGTCGCCTTAAGCACCTTCTTGCTCACCAGAAAAAAGAAAAGCTCACCGTCCACTTTACTCTAGCGACCCTTCCCGGAGAATCATTTTACGGCACCGTGACCCAAATCGACACGACAACGACCCGTACCCCTGAAGGAAAACAATTTGTTCCTGTCTATGTTGCTGTCGAGAGAGAAAAAATCCCTGATCTTCGACCGAGTGCAAGTGTTAGCGCCCAAATTTTATGTGGTCGCCAATCTCTTGGTTATGTCATTTTCCAGGACTTTATAGAAACGATTCAAACCAAAGCAGCTCTTTGGTGGTAACGCCAAAAACAAAACTGTAAATTTACTTTTCATGGAAGCGTTATTATGAACTACTTCTCCTATAGGTTTTATACCTCCTCTTTTAGAAAACTTGCTTTTTCTCTTCTTATTGTCGGGGTACCTCTCTTTTGCCTCTCCTTTTTTCTCCCTGAAAAGAAACAAGTGCTGGCGACTCAGCTTACTAAAGAACAAAATCGCCATGCCACTGAACCAATTGTTATTCCTCTCTGCCTGGTTAGCCTTATTCAAGATGTACGCCTCTCAGCCCAAGAGGCAGGCCCAATCACTGCAATGAATATTAAAGAAGGTGATTATGTTCAGGCTAACACTCTCCTTGTTCAGATAAACGACGACCAGCCTCAATTGCAAAAAAAGGCCTCCCATCGCCAACTCCTTGCTGCTCAGGTCGAAGCAAACGATGATATCGAAGTCCGATTTGCCGAGGCAGCTTTTGCCGTGGCAAAGGCCGAACTCGAACAAGACGAACAAATAAACAAACGATCTCCTGGTGCCGTTCCCGAGGCCGACATTCGCCGGCTAAAGTTAGCCCGAGAACAAGCCGCTCTTCAAATAGACCGGAGCCGCCTTAACCTTAAAGTCGCCAAATTAACTGCCGAAATAAAACAAGATGAGGTCGACGCCTCGCAATTGAGTATCCAACGGAGAAAAATTGTTGCACCGACCCAAGGACTCATCTGGGAAATTCAAAAGCAAAAAGGAGAGTGGGTGAACGTTGGTGAGCCGATACTACGTATTATCCAAATGGATAAGCTACGTGTCGTCGGCCGAATTCGTGTTGATCGAGCGAACCCCTCCGACTTACTCGGTAAGCCAGTGACCATTGAAGCAGGCCTTGCCGGCAACCAGAAATTTCAAATTCAAGGTCAAGTCACTTTAATCGATCCGATCGTTGGGGCGGGAAACAATTACCGAATACGCGCCGAAGTAAACAACATGCAACACAAAGGTCAGTGGTTACTCCGCCCCGGAATGAATGCCTCAATGTTAGTTCATCAATAAACCATTGATTTTTTGATCAAAGAGAAACTCATTGTCTTCTTCGATTGAAACAACTCGCCCTTTAAATTTAAGGTTTCGAACGGAACTAAAAGCTGTCGTACAGACGTATCAAGGACAAAACTACTGGCTGCTAAAAGACCCTCTTACTCTTAAATATTACCGTTTTGCCGAAGAGGAGTACACTCTTCTTCAGTTACTAGATGGGCAGAAAACTGTCGCCGAAATTCAAAAGCAATTTTACGAAAAACATGCTCCCAAACAACTCTCTCTTCAGGAACTAGAACACTTTCTTGGCTCCCTCCATCAAAGTGGCCTTCTTATTTCTGAGCAGTCTGGTCAAGGCGATGTTTTATACCAAAGACAACAAAAAAACCAACAAAAAAAGAGGCTTGCTCTCTTTTCGAACTTTCTATTTCTCCGCCTCCCAGGGATGAATCCAACAACAATTCTGGAGAAAGCAACCCATTATTTTGGATGGTTATTCTCTTTACCGGCTATCGCCTTTGGAGGTTTCTTTGCCCTTTCGGCACTTTTTTTAATTTTTTCTCAGTTTAATGAATTTACTGAAAGGCTTCCTGATTTTTATACTTTCTTTTCTGCTGAAAACTGGCTCCTCCTTGGAATCACACTAACAATTACCAAAATCATTCATGAATTTGGTCACGGAATTGCTTGCAAATACTATGGAAGCGAATGCCACGAGATGGGGGTCATGTTTCTGGTCTTTATGCCCTGTCTGTATTGCGATGTCTCAGACAGCTGGACTTTACCAAACAAGTGGCAAAGAATAACAATTGGGGCAGGTGGAATTTATTTTGAAATTTTGCTAGCGGCCGGGGCGACCTTTTTGTGGTGGTTTACCCAAGAGGGGCTGCTTCATTTTTTAGCCCTGAATGTGATGGTCGTTTGTTCAACTGGCACCTTGTTGTTTAACGCAAACCCTCTCATGCGTTTCGACGGTTACTACATCCTTTCAGATTATTTAGAAATACCCAACCTACGTGATAAGGCAAATGCCTCACTAAGACAAACAGCAGGCAAATGGTGTCTAGGTCTCCCTGAGAAACGCGATCCCTTTTTACCCCAGAAGAACCGTATTATTTTTGCCCTGTATAGTGTCGCCTGTTTGGTTTACCGCTGGATACTCTCTTTATCAATTCTTTGGATGCTTTACCATATTTTTAAACCCTATGGCTTACAAATCATCGGCCAATTACTCGTATTTCTCTCTCTCTTTACACTCTTGGTTTTACCTGCCACCCGATTCGTTTCCTTTCTTCGAACCCCGGGAAAACAAACAATGCTCCAATCAAGATCTATCCTTATTTCGTTGACTCTCCTGACTGGTATTATCATTGGTATCCTTTGGATTCCCCTCCCCTATTCGGTCCGTTGCAAGTTCTACCTTCAACCCAAAAATGCCGTTCAAGTTTATCCTCCCGTCGCTGGACAACTAAAGGATTTCCATGTTACGAATGGGGCTGTTGTCGACAAAGAAATGCCTCTTGTTTTTCTTGAAAACCGAGAGCTCGAACGACAAATTGAAGAACTCAAAGGAGATCTCGAGTTAGCAGAACTAGAGCAACAGACTGCTAACCAGCTTGCACTTTTGGAAAACAATGCCAGCCTTGACCTCTTACGATTAAAAGCAAAAATCGATGCAATCACAGAACAGCTCGAAGCATATCAACAGGAGAAAGAAGGGCTAACTATACGTTCTCCTCTAGCCGGAACCGCCTATTTGCCAGTCCGCTATACTGGTCACCAACAAGCGACAACCTCAACTCCAAACAACAATGCACCTCTTCTAAAAAAAGAAAAACTAGGATCCTACCTCCGTGGTGATCAGCTTTTACTGGAGATCGCCCCAACTAATCAGTTCGAAGCGATTCTTACCATTCCACAAAATAAAATCGAGTTTATTAAACAAAACCAAACTGTCGCTTTAACATTAACGAGTGAGCCAGGGAAAGTTTTCCAGGGAACGATTGAGTATATCGCTCAAGATGACCATCAACACCAAGCGTTATTGGAAAATCGGGAAAAAGACTCTAGTCCATCTCGAAACGAAAAAAGCAGACTTACTTCATCGCTAAACGTCTCTTACAAGGCGAGTGTACCACTTGAGAAAAACCCCGACTCGACACTTAATGGCGGAAGTGGGACAGCCTATATCCACACCGGTTACCAAACTATTGGTCAAAGGTTATACCGCACCCTATTGCAAACTTTTTATTTTGATCTATAGGCTAGGTGGAGAATTAAGTACTCCGCTACTTTCCATGGGATCACCCCACAAACAGGCTCAAACCCCTCTAGAGAAACTATTTTCTATAATTAACTAACGAGTGCCTGGTGATACATCTCTGCCAACCGGGCAAGGCCACGGCCCCCGCTGTTGTTCGCACAAACCGAGAGCTCTTGCAAGATGGTGGGAAACATTTGAAGGGTTGAATGCTCGACGTCCCACCCCGCTTTATAGAAGTTCTGATAAGCCTGCCAATACTCACCTTTTCGTTTACACTGTACCCCTTTTTCAAACCAGTATCGTGCAACTGTGTTAGGCAAATTAGAGATATCTTGTTCCCACAATATCTGCAAGTAGTCATCTTTTTTCAGAGCTTCCGGCACAACTTTAGCATAACTGTAAAGGCGCGCTGCAGGAAATTTCCAAAAGGACTCTTCGGTCCAGTTCATTCGAAAACGAACCGACTCATCGGTAAACGACGACGCTTTGATCGCCTGATAATAATACATGATCGCTTGGTCAGGCTGATGCAATACTTCGGCTTGCCAACCGGCCAAATTCAAAACCCACATCAGGTCGCCACGTTTTTGAACCAAAGGGTGTAATAAGTCCCTGACCTTTTCCCAGTCTTGGTTAAATAGCTCATCTTCGCCAAGATTATAATACTCTTGCAATAATGACCTTTTCTCCTCAGGGATTGTCCTTGTATCACTTAACCACTGGATGAAATCGGGTCGCCATGAAACGTTTAGTTTTTGGGCATCGGTCAAATGGGCCCGCTCTCTTAGCGGCGAGTTCAGGTAATATTGGCACAAGTCTCGTCGTGCAACGACCTCACACAGCCGATAATCGACTAGCAACTCCCATAAATCGGGAACAATGGGGTTTTGCGTAGGATAACAAACTGGATCGCTCACCTTCGGCGTTGCCACAAGCCGACTTTTGGTAATTTCATAAAGCAAGTTAGATTCTTGGGTCGAATCGAGAGGCAAATTTTCCAGACACCAAAGCATTGCCGGCTCCGACTTATCGATCTGACGAGTATCCTCTTGGGCAACCCCCTGCTGTTGTCGAATCGTATCGAATAGTAACGCCTCGGCTAACGTCCTTCCCCATGGAACCCAATCACCACCACTATGTCGCCAACAAATAACCTCACTTATCTCCCCTGACGGCAAAACTCTTAACAACAACCAATCTCCGAGACCATTACTAAGTAACGGAAGTGTGTCGGGAGGCAAAAAGCCGGGCCAGATTTGAATGTTTTTCTCCACCCCCTTCTCAAGGTCTAAAAGTTCTTCAAGGGTCACTTTTTGATGAAACTCAAAAAGCTTTTCATCTAATGGAGGCCCAGCCGTGAACCACTCTCGTAGTTCATCAGTTAGCTCTAAACAAAAATGTTCTTCAAGGGAACAAAGGTTCGTCATACGGATTCTGCTCGGTCAATTTCTGGGTTTTTCTGGTTAATTTCAAGTGCCTTAAAATAGACGATTCCGCACACCATATTTCTACATAAAATAATACTGAAATACTACCCCGATCTTTAAAAAACAACTACTCAAACGGTGAGACAAGTAGTCCATTCTCGCCAAAAGGCAATGCCTTGGGACCAGACAAAATAGTCAGGCCTTCCTGTTTTTTCAACACGTTTTCAAAAACTTTTGAGCAAATAAACTGATCTAGCTTGAGTGTATTGGGCACCCAAACAATCTTTGCCTCCTCAGGATGTGTCAAGCCGATCGTTCCTAACGCCGCCTCTAACATCTCACGATCGGTCTGAAAATGAATAGGTATCATCGCTGCGGTTACATGACCAGAAGTGAGACAATTCGTATTGGTCACCTCTAGATCCATCGCCTCAACAACCCTTGATAAACAGAACTCGGACATTCCAATTCCTGTCGCATTCCCTTTCGACTCCTGGGTCAACCCTCGGACTAAAATCCGTTTTATCTTAGGGTATTCGTCCTTTGCCGCACGGTGATCATCAAACTTTCTGCCAACAACATTTGTGTCCATTCCTGTGCCACTAATGTTTTTTCCAATTTCATCGATCAATAGAATATCTAAGTTAGGAAAAGGGAGTGTCGGCATTTGATCGGCCGCTATTTGCAATAACTTTTTATCAAGAGATTCAAGCTCTTCTCCTCTTGCTCCCCAAACAACCGATGTCTCTTCATAAGCATTTTCCACAACTCCCAAACCAGCCAACAGATTGCCACGCCCCACTACCTCACCAACGACACTTCGGACAATTTGACCAAACGAATAATCTTTGATCGCTCGATGGTATATCGTTGCCCCTTTGTGTTTTCCCAGCCCAATGAGCAACATCTTCATGAGGCCACTTTGTAAATCACCTGTAAATCCGGTATGTGGCTTCACTCGATTGCAGACGACTAAGTGATCGGCCTCCCAGGCGTGCCTGTCCATATGGACTTCAAAGCCTTCTTTTGCCCGACAGACTGCAATAGTCTCCATGTCACTCCGAATCTCGCAACCACAGTACTCTTCGGTAATCCCATAATTCTCCAACACTTCACGCTGTCCTTGAGCAGTCGCCCCACCGTGACTTCCCATGGCCGTCACTAAAAAAGGGACGGCTCCCAATTTTTTGAAATAGTCAACGATTGAACGCAAAATCAGCGAAATATTAGCAATACCTCGACTACCAGCGGTAATCGCAACCGTCTGCCCTTTTCGAACCTTCTCCCCAAGCTGTAATGCAGACAACTCCTTTTCGACCTCTTTTTGAATATCAGAAACCTTGGTCGTTTCCCAATGTTGGCAAACGGTAAAAAACTTAGGTAATTTGGACATACTCGGTTACGATTATAAAAACCCTAAATCTCAATAAACCGACGGCTCCACTGTTTCTGTAGACGTTAGCCGCCCTCTCCCCTATCATAAGCGAAAAGAATATTACTGTAATAGCCTCATACCCTTACTTGTTGAGAATTTTTATCTCCTCTGTTGTCCTCCGAGTTTAATCTTCTAAAATGAGGAAGACCAAACTAGTTAACCATCTATTAAACTCAAAGGGGTTCCTGTGACGCAACCGACTCAAAGAGAGACCACTACGGAACTTCCAACGACATCTGAAAGCCCTCAAGGGCAACCTTCCCGTCAAACATCACGTATCGAAAAAATCAAGCGACAAAGACGGCGTATTCTTCGTGGAAGCCTTTCTTTTACAATCTTCTTTCTACTTCTTTATTTAGCCCCCTCCATTCTCTCATTTACGCCATTGCCTAACTATCTCCTCCAGAGCTCACTTCCCATTGCAGCAAAGGGGCGCGCTGGCTCCTTCTCTTTAGGCTGGTTCTCACCAGTAACACTTACCAACATCAAGCTTACAACCGAAGACGGTTCAGCAACCCTGGTAACCATTAGACAGGCCAAAACTGAGAACTCACTGTTGACTCTTCTAACCGATCAAACGAACCTTGGCACGATCATTTTGACCGATCCACAAATTTCTATCACTGTCGAGCAAGGATCATCCGATCTCGAAGAACTTCTTAAACCACTATGGGACCAGGAAAGCACCGATTCCAAAATCAACCTTGACCTTCTTGTCCAAAACGGGAGCCTCATGGTGGCTCAAAAAGGTTCTAACGAGAAATGGCAGCTTAATCAAATCGCTGCTGAGCTAACATACGATCCAACCCAAGAAAATCAACTCCACTGTGTCGTTGAAGGGAAAACAGTTCTCAACAAAAAATTCCCCTCTCAAAATGACTATGGAACGTTTGCAGCAACGATTGACTATCATCCCCGAAGCGACGCAGAGTTATCTACTGGTGCAAGTCACTGCACTGTTGCGTTTGACTCGACCGACGTAAACCTTGGCCTTCTTGACCCTATTGTACATCGATATGTTTCGACAGAAAACTTCCCGGTTCAACCTCTTCCTCTCGCCGGTCACCTCACGGCGGTAGGAAAATATGAGCTCCTTACCAATGGAAAGCATCAAATTGTTTTTACTCCTCTACGGTCTTCTCGCATTCACTACCAAAACCCAAGTTTTGCCGCAGAGGAAAAAATAGCCATTCAGAACTTTGACGTTCAAGGCGACTTTATTATTGATACAGAGAAGATAGAAATTACTTCATTCGAGGCTGTAGCCGATCTTGGGAACGTCTCCGCCTCAGGGTCATTCCCTCTTAACTTCGATGACTACACAAAACTCCTTCAAACTCTCTCAGAAGCACAAGCAACAGGCCAAGTGAATCTGGCTACCCTGAGTAAAGCCATCCCTAAAACACTCCTTATTCAGGAAGGGTTAGAAATTACCGATGGACAACTTCTTTTCTCCGTCGCACAACAAGCTAGCAGCCAAAAATTCACCGGTCAGGTCGCCCTTAAAAACATCGAAGGTATTGATAAGAAACAGAGCGTCTCTTCGCTTCCCGCAATGGATGCCTCGGTCACTTTTGATCTCAGTCAAGAACTTCGCCTTGATAACCTCGCTCTTAACTCTCCCTTTTTGCAGGCAAATGGGGGTGGCAATATCAAGCAGGGCCTTCTTCGTTTTAGTGGCGATTTAAACAAATTAAAGCATGAAATGTCCCCTATTCTTAATCTTCCTTTTTCAGAACTACAAGGTGACCTTAACGGGGCTATTCAGTGGGATCAAAATGACCAAAGTCATTTAGCCGCTCGGGCAGAACTCGTCGCCCAAAATTTTCATCTCGCCTCAGAAGGCCAACGCCCTTGGAAAGAAGAAAAGTTGATTTTTATTACCGACGCACAGATGAAAATCGACAATGATGACCTTACCTCAGACAAAACGATTGTTGACAAGCTAACGGTCAAGGTCGCCTCTGGAAATGATCAACTTAGTGCTGTACTTTTCCAATCTTTGCCCGCCAAAACGCTCATGAGCGAGTGGCCTTTTCAAATCGAGGCGACAGGAAATTTGGCGACCTTTGCAGATCGGATCCCATTTGTCGAAGGGTTAAAAGAGAACGAGATAGGCGGTAACTTTTTCTTAACAGGGAGGCTTCAGGCCTCACCCGAACAGCTCGCCACAACCAACCTTAAGGTTGAAATTAATGAGGGAAAATTTACAGGATACGGCCTTACCATCAACGAACCTAAAATAGTTCTCGAAGGTGACCTTTCGTACCTTTTACAAAGCCAAAGAGTAAGCGCTGAAAAACTTTCACTCACAGGCAACAGCCTTGCTCTTTTGCTCGATAGAACCTCACTTCCTGTAGGCGATCCTTCAAAATTCACAGGGAACCTCCAGTTCAACCTCAATGTATGGCAAATCTCGAATTGGTTCGAACAAGAAGGCGATGCTCCATGGCGCGGAGCTGGAGCGTTGCAAGGTGCATTGAACAGCTTCCCTCAAGGAGATTCAAACAACTTTAATCTGGCACTTCACGGGGAAAACCTGCAACTTGTCGAATGGGTCCCTGATCAAAATAGCTGGAAAACACTTTGGCAAGAGCCACTTCTCCAAAATAATCTAGAAGCTTCTTACTCGCCTACTACGGGTAAATGGACCCTCTCTAAACTCGAAGGAAGTACCATCCACTCGGCAATGAACGCTCGGGGGAGCTTAACACCAAATGGCACAACACACACCATCGACCTACAAGGAAATATTCTTTATAATCTGCAAAAACTTAGCCCAAACCTCCAACAGTTTCTAGCGACAAAACTAGAACTCGTCGGTGAGCGGACCGATTCATTCTCAATCCAAGGCGATCTCCCCTACTGGAAAGAGGTCATTATCCAACCGTCACCTTCGGCAATTACACCGATTACTTCCTCAGAGCTAACAACAAGACAAATTGTGTGGCCCGACAATTTAACTGCCAGTGGAAAAATCGGCTGGCAGAAGGTCGCCGTACAAGGATTTACAATAAACGAAGGTGAATTTGGCCTTGCATTACAAAAAGGCATTATCGCAACGATGCCTCTTAAACTACAGGTCAACGGGGGTGAACTAACGACGACTGCAACTTTCGACCTTGGTGATCCCATACTCCCTCTGACATTAGCGACGGGGAAGCTTTTTACCGATATTGAAATCACCCCAGAAATGTGTCAGAACTGGCTCCAATATGCCACTCCGATCGTTGCCGAAGCGACACGGGCCAACGGCCGATTCTCGCTGGACGTGCAAAAAGCGATGTTCGCACTTTCTGACTCCAGTAAAAGCGAGGTCGCTGCAACCCTTGAAATCCATCAAGGACGTGTAGGCCCCGGCCCTGTTGCCCAGGAAATCACAACTCTGATTTCTCAAATCAACCAACTCAGTAACCTTGGTGATCTCAATCAGCTCCTTGCTGCCGACACAACCTGGTTGCTCTTGCCACCCCAAAAAGTTCCTATTCAAATGATCAATGAAATCGTTACACACCGTAATTTTGTTATGCAGGTTCAGGGAATCACTGTTCAAACCCAAGGCTCGGTTACTCTAGACAAACAAATAAACCTTCTTGTAGAATTCCTCGTGCCACCAAAATGGGCAAATGCAAACCGAGCATTGGCTAACTTACAAAATCAACGTCTTGCATTGCCCCTTACTGGAACACTATTATCTCCTCAGATTGACAAGCGAGGTATCCAACAACTTCTCCAATCAACTTTGCAAAAAACCGTCGACGACCAGATTAAAAAAGGGATTGATAAACTTCTTAACAAAATCAAAAAACCTGCTTAATTGTACTTTTTAATATAACTCACCGTAGGAAAGTAAAACGATGCATTCGACTTTACGACCTTTTCACCTGGCTTTTCCCGTGACCAATCTGGAAGCAACCCAAACCTTCTTCGAAGAAAAACTAGGGTGTACAATTGGGCGAATGAGCGATCATTGGATTGACATCGATTTTTTTGGCCATCAGGTGACTGCTCACCTTTGCCAACAGGAATGTGGCGAAACCCCGACGAATACTGTTGATAATCACCAGGTACCAGTCCGACATTTTGGTATTATTTTAACTTGGCAAGATTGGCACAATTTAGCCGAAAAACTAAAAACCAGCGGAACAACTTTCCTCTTGGAGCCTTACCTTCGCTTTGAGGGACAACCTGGAGAACAGGCGACTTTTTTTCTCAACGACCCAAGTGGTAACGGGCTGGAATTCAAAGCATTTCGCCATGACGATCAACTTTTTGAAACGAGCCTCGAAGTCTCTTAATTTTCTGCCTATATGAATCTCTATATTTTCCATGAAAATCCATTTCCTTGGAACGACCGGGTACCACCCTAACAACAGACGACATACCCTTTCTATAATGATTCCAGAGATGGGAATTATTCTAGATGCAGGAACAGGTATGTTCCGTAGTCGCGAGCTTCTGCAAACCGACTTTCTCAATATTTTTCTTACTCATGCCCATCTTGACCATTCAATCGGTCTTACTTTTTTATTTGATATTCTCTTAGGAAAAAAACTCTCCCATGTCCACGTTCATGGTGCTCCCGGCTGCCTTTCCGCACTTGAAAACCACCTTTTTCATCCCACCCTTTTTCCGGTGAAACCTCCCTTTGACTTTGTTCCATTAACTGACAGTTATCCCCTTCCGGGCAATGGGGAACTAACCTATTTCCCTTTGATTCACCCTGGTGGCTCGATCGGCTTTCGACTCGACTGGCCCGACAAAAGCCTTGCCTTCGTTACCGACACAACGGCGACCGAGCATGCCAAATATATTGAAAAAATTAAAAATGTTGATCTCCTTATCCATGAGTGCTACTTTCCCGATGGCAAAGAAGATCAGGCAAAACTGACCGGACATAGCTGCTTAACCCCGGTCGCAAAAGTCGCCAAAAAGGCAAATGTCCAAAAGATGTACCTCGTCCACATGAATCCTCTCTCCACTGAAGAAGATCCCCTCGGTCTCGACTCGGTACGAAATATTTTTCCAGAAATTTATTTAGCAACGGACGAGATGGTTCTCGATTTCTAATGCTCCTATTTCAAACGGGAGAATGAACCGACTCTGCTGATAGTCCCTCGTATTTATTGTTTTTTTCTCGAATTGCCTCGAATTTTTTTCCATAGCGTAAAAGTAGCTTACGGTAAGAAAAGTACTCGACCTCCAAGAGGTGTCGTGCTGAATCCTTAAACGAAATGCCACCACTAAGATCATGTCCCTGTCCAGCGACTTTTTTCGAAAACCAATCGGCCAGTTTGTGATCTTCTTTTTGAGCTAACACATAACCGGCCATCAGCTGAGCCTGTAGATCAGTTAGCCCCCACTGCCCACTATTGGGTTGTGTTAAACCACCAACAAATAAGTTTTTATACTTCGGGTGAAAGGTATTTAAGAAAAGGTCTGGTCGCCCCTCTTTCCAGTTGAGCAGATCAGTCTCAATAAAAGGGAAACGAATACGATACCCTGTTGCACAGACGATCAAATCGACCTCGGCTTCGGTACCGTCAACAAAAATCACCTTCTTGCCCTGGTAACTTTTGATTGCCGGCTTAACTTCTAAATCACCATGACCAACATAGTAGTAAAGTTGAGAGTTGATAATAGGATGGGTCTCAAATAATCGGTGATCGGGTCGTGGCAGGCCAAACCGTTGAGGGTCTCCTAGCGTTACTCGAATAAAAATTGCTGCAATTTTCCGTCGAAGCCACAACGGCATGCGCCACCGCATTAACCGATCTCCACAGTGGTCAGCCGGTTTACCCAAGATAAATTTTGGCAAGAAATGGTACCCACGACGCATGCTTTGGTACGCTTTTACCCCGTTTTGAGCCGCCTCTACGGAAATATCACACCCACTATTTCCTGCACCGATAACTAAGACTCGTTTTCCTTTCAGTTGCTCGGCTGACTTGTAATCATGTGAGTGGATGACCTCTCCCGAAAAGTCGCCAAGTCCTTCTGGCCATAGACAGTCCCAGTGATGCCCATTAGCAATGACAAGTCCCTGGTAATGATCCGTTTGTGTTATCCCTTTATGTGTCGTTCTAACCTCCCAAAGAGGAGATTGGCTTAACTCGGTTTCCTCAACTTGCAGAACACACTTATTCTGGCGGCTAATGGGACGAGCAGATTCGACCGTTGTCTCTAGCCTAAGAGACTCTGACAAGCAAAAAGCAGACACATAAGAGCGAAGGTACTCGATAACCTGACGATGGGCAGGATAATCAGGATATTCTTCGGGCATGGGGAAATCGGTATACTCTGTCAGCTTTTTTGAAGAGATTAAATGTGTGGAATCATAGACAGCACCATGAGGTGTTTTGTAATTCCAAACCCCACCAATGTCGCCCTCCTTTTCAAACCAATCAAAAGAAATACCGACCTGCTTGAAGTTTTTAGCAATCGTCAGTCCAGAGGGTCCCGCACCAATGATACAAAATTTTGCCCCTTCTCTTGATCTTTTCATTGCGTAACCACCCATTTTTGAGAGCCTATTGGAGAAAAGCCCCTCCCCCCTCTACTCTATGACAACCATTCACATCCGGCAACCACTTCCTGAAGAATGGTACTCAATTATCTGGCCAAACACTCCTTCAGAAACCCCACTACAGAGGGATCCCTGGCTATTTTTAGGGTTGACTACTTAAAAATCCTAAATCAGAATGAATACCCTCGATGGGGAATAATAAAACCATTGAATAGGGAGATTCTCTTTTTTGCCCTTACAGCACATTCACCTCTCTTCTCCCTTTTGCTTAACTGTCTAGAACCCCTTGATCAATAACCCGAATGCCATACATTTCAATTGCCGAATTTAAACGACTTGAATCTCGTTATCACACAATACTAGAACGGTTCCAACCACTTATTGACGATCCTTGTCTTGAAAATAGCCTAGCCTATTGGGTACTTCATACTGATCGCAACCTTCCTAAAGTTTTTTTAAGGCACTCGATTTGCGATCTTCTCTCCTTTGACTTTGAGGAACTCTCTCAAAAGAGGGGGATTGGCAAGAAAAAAATTGACGGACTTCTTTCTCTCCTGGAAAGAACATTACAAGAACTAGAGTCACCGACAAGAATAAGACCTCTAAAAATATCAGCGACCTCTTCTCACATATTACCAAACTTCGAGGCAATACATTCAATCAAACCGAGTGAAGTCACCGAACGACAATGGCGAAGCTGGCAACAAACACTGCACAACCACTATCTTACTCACGAACCAATCGGTCGCCTTGCCTTCTCACTCCAAAATATTCCTCTCGATATTTGGAACACCCCAGTCGATACTTATCTGCAATACTCGCTGCTCGAAATTAAGGGTCTTAAAAAATACGGCCCCAAACGACTTCAATCAATTTTTCTCATCTTTAATAGTCTCCATATCTTTCTCGAAAAAAGCCTGCTCGACTACCACCTAGCCATTTGCCTCCGCCCCCGATTTATTGTTCAAATTAAACACTGGATACGTAATCAAGTTGAAAATAACTTGTTTCCAACCCCCGAAGATTTCCACAGTAAGGTTATCACTCTGATCCTAAATCAGATTCAACATGATGGTGGGGAAATGCTCTATGAACTGCTAAAAAGCTATTTAACCCCTTATCAAGCTCCCCCTTCAGTTATCGAACAGGCTGAAAAACTTTCAGTAGCCCGCACCCGGATTTACCAACTTCTCGGAAAATGTTCCTCCATTATGAAGGTTCGCTGGTCCGATGGTCCAGAAATGATCAACTCCCTTTTGAAAAACCAACAAACCCTTAACAAAGATTCAGCCGAAACAATCCGCCTAATTGATAACACTCTTTCGCTACTCTTTTCGGATAAAATCTCTCTTGTTCCACTCATGGAACATCCTTCTCCATCAGTTCATCCATAGCACAGCGACGACTTTTTCCTTGAGCTACCTCTTGCCTGCTCTGTTTTTGGCTCCAACTCGCCCATCGACGCACAATGATGAATAGTCTATGATGAGGACAGCCTTCCTTTTATCTCTTAGGCCTTTTTTAAAAAGTCTCCACTAATGCCAGAACAAAAAATTCAGTATTTTGTTTTTGATATTGAAAGTGTCGCTGATGGCAAGCTTATTTCAACGATCCATTTTCCCGATGAAGAACTTTCTCCTAATGAGGCGATTCAAAAATACCGCAAAGAGCTACTGGAAACTCGAGGCTCCGATTTTATCCCTTATACATTCCAACTACCCGTTTCTCTTGCTCTCGCAAAAATTGGGGCTAATTTTGAACTCATTGACCTTGTTGTTTTGGACGAACCCCAATTTCGTCCTCACATAATTACGCAACATTTTTGGCAAGGTTGGCAAGCCTATAAAAAGCCGACTCTTGTGACTTTTAATGGCCGCACCTTTGATGTTCCTCTCCTAGAACTTGCCGCTTTTCGATATGGCATTAGCGTCCCGGAATGGTTTCGGCTTCATGCCCCAAGCTATGAACAGCCAAGAAATCGCTATAACACCTCGGCCCATTTTGATCTTCAAGATCTTCTTACAAACTTTGGAGCGACCCGATTCAATGGAGGGCTGAACCTTGCAGCAAACCTTTTAGGAAAACCGGGAAAAATGCGGGTTCAAGGTGACATGGTTCAAGACATGTTTCACGATGGTAAACTTGCTGAAATAAACGACTATTGCCGATGTGATGTTCTGGATACCTACTTCCTCTTCCTACGAAGTCGGGTCATGTTAGGGCAGCTCTCGCTTAGTGAAGAGCAGGCCCTTCTATCCAAAACCAAACGTTGGGTAGAAGATCAGTCCAAAGTCTGCTCGATTTACCAAGAATACCTGGAAAATTGGGGGCACTGGGAAAACCCGTGGAGCGAAAATCACTAAAGGCAGAATAAAAAAAGAGACCCTGAAATCTGATGCTTCAGATTCTGAAGGTCTCATTTTGAATAACTCTTTTTTGCTGAGAACTTGAGTCTTGCCGCAGGAAAAGCTTAGGCAGAGTCGCCTCTACTGTAAACGCAAAGATACTTTACATGATCAACGATTGACAGGTAGATTGGGTTTGTTTGCAATACCGACATCAGGCCCACCTTCGTAGATACTGAATTCCCCCCATACAGGCTGATGGTCTGAAATTCTCAGTGCCTCTGCTTCGCTAATATTAAACTCTCTTTTAAGGTCAAAAACACCAAATCGGCGTAAATATTCGTCGGTATGCATCCCGTGAAAAATCAGATTATCGTACTGTTTGGTCCCTCTCGTGTTTGTCGGTACATCAGTAATAGCGTTGGTCATTCCCTGGATACTCCCAAGGCGACCAAGGTGATGCTCATCGACGTTAAGGTCTCCTAAAATAATCACATCGTCTTCGTTTCGTCCATCATTTTTTACGTAACGATAGACATCAGCGAGTGCATCCAGCTCTTGCTTGGTCTCATCGGGGTCGGTGTGAATATTGACCAACGTAAAAGTAAATGCTTTGTCGGCAGGAGGGCCCCGAGTACGGAACCAACCGACAAATGGCTCTCGGTGAAGAAGGTCGTTATGATCGGGAACGGTGTATAATTTTGTCCGATCAAGTAATAAAGTTTCCGTATCGAAAATGTATACATATTGTTCCTTACTGACAGTTCGACCAATCCGTTCACTGATCGCAAATGAGTACTTTCGCCCTGTTGCGTTAATAAGATTTACAAACTGTGGAATAATATCTTGGTTTTTAGAGCGAATTTCCTGAATGGCAACAACATCAAATCGTCGTACAATATTGGCCAGCTTGGCCATTACATCAGGTTTATTCGACTTGGAGGTTCCAAAAACCTGAATATTAAACGAGGCGATTTTTATAGAATCTTTTCGATGGGCAGAACCTTCTGAAAAAGATGTCCCCCCTCCTGATAAACCAGATCCCTGTTCACCTGATGTCTTGGTAACACTACCCTGTCCCTGGTCGGCTCCATCATCGACATGCTCACCACGTGGCCGAAACGAAACCCCCTCTAACCCTGTTATTTCAAAATTCTTAAAGAAAAAGAAACCACCAATGGCAATAACCACTGACAGCAACGCACCCGACATTCTGTTCATAGAGAACTCATCCTTGAATTCAAACAATGCTTTAAAAATGGCGAAAGTCTCTCTGCCCTGCCCATCTATAAGATAATTATTTTTCTAAGACAAGAGCATTTTGGACTATCGCCAAAACAAGAATTCGCCCCTTGCAAAAAAACTTTAAAAAAAAGCAGCTCACCGAAGTCAACTGCCAAATCAAAAGCATTTGCCCAAAGGGAAACTCCCTTGAAATCGATTAGAAATCGAACTTAATCCCTTGGGCTAAAGGAAGTTCTGTCCCATAGTTAATCGTGTTTGTCGCCCTACGCATATAGGCTTTCCACGCATCCGAACCCGACTCGCGACCACCACCGGTCTCTTTTTCTCCACCAAAGGCACCACCTATTTCGGCACCACTTGTCCCCAAATTAACATTCGCAATTCCACAGTCACTCCCGGCAGCCGAGAGGAAGAACTCGGCCTCCTGAATGTTATCTGAAAAGATTGCCGACGAAAGACCTTGTGGGACATTGTTCTGAATTTCGATCGCCTCCTTAAGGTCAGAATACCGAACAAAATACATAATCGGGGCGAAGGTCTCTTGTTGTAAAATCTCAGCATTCGAGCTGATTTCAACAATTGCAGGTTTCACATAGTATCCACCTTTAGGAACCTTTTCAGTAAGTCGACCACCACCATGAACCTTCCCTCCTTGTGCCTTCGCCTTTTCCAAGGCAGCTTCATAGTTTTGAACCGATTGTTCGTCGATCAATGGCCCAATAAGGGTTGCTTCATTCGATGGATTTCCAATCGGCAATGTCGTATAAACCTTACATAGTAGCTCCAAAAGACGATCAGCAACCGAGTCGTGAACGATTAAGCGGCGTAAGGTTGTGCAACGCTGACCACACGTTCCAACAGCAGAAAAAACGATCGCACGCAGTGCGTTGTCAAGATTGGCATGAGGTGAGACAATAAGGGCGTTATTTCCGCCCAACTCTAATAACGACCTACCCAAACGGGAGGCGACTGTCGCTGCGACGGAACGGCCCATCGGAACCGAACCTGTCGCCGAAACCAACGGAACCATAGGATGAGCGGCCAGTACTTTTCCGATTTCGGGACCGTCTCCAACAATGTAAGAAAGAACCCCCTTAGGGACTTCAGCCATTTCCGCCGCCACTTCCATTGCCAAAGCATGGCAGACAATTGCACAAAGTGGCGTTTTCTCAGAAGGTTTCCAAATGACCGAATCGCCGCAGACGAGGGCAAGGGCAGAATTCCAGGCCCATACAGCGACCGGAAAATTAAATGCCGAGATAACTCCAACAGGGCCAAGAGGATGCCACTGTTCCATTAACCGATGGTTAGGTCGTTCCGAAGCGATCGTAAGGCCGTAAAGTTGACGAGAGAGACCGACGGCAAACTCACAAATATCGATCATCTCCTGGACTTCACCAAGCGATTCCTGCATGATCTTACCCGCTTCCAGAGTAATAACCTTTGCAAGGTCCTCTTTATTATGGCGTAATTTTTCACCTAACCGACGAACAAACTCACCACGAATCGGGGCTGGAACGGTCCGCCACTGCCTAAAGGCACTGACCGATTCAGCGACAACGACCTCTAAATCCTCTTTATTGGCCACTTCTATTTCGGCTAGAAGTGCCCCATCAATTGGCGAATGAACACTGAATTTAGGGCGGCTATTCCCACCTTCATTATTAACAGTCCAGTCAGAACCGATCGCCGAACCACCGTAATTTGGGGGAACTCCCAAACGCTTTAGAAGGTCTAAAGTCTCCATAACACAGTCCTTACTAGGTATATATAACAGCCTGATATGGGTAGAAAAATACCCTTATTTTGGCCAATTATTTGGTAAAAAAGCCCCATTTATACGAAAAATAGAAGAGGAAAGCAGTAATCTTTATCTCAAACCACTCCTCCTAAGAACCCGAAGAAAGAACAGTCTTCCTACTCTGTGTATTCTTTGCACTTGTCTCAAGTCGCCTGCCCGACCCAGACGGCTCCAATCTCGAGGAGAAATCCCTCCAAATATCAAGCCCTCTAAAGCGACTTTCTGACCCATTTGTTTTACTACAAATAGCCCCACCTTACTATCTGCAGGATAAGTTATTTTGATCGATTTTCTCTTCTTTTGGAAGGACACAAGATATCTCTTGGGGCTGGCGTTTTATTCCTATAACGGCGGCCAGTTAACTCCCGATGATCGACGGCCCCAAACAGCCAAATAAAAGCTAGCAGCTTAAGGCCAAAACAGCCTCTCCGACCGATACTTTGTCTCTAACAGTCGGATTACGAACTAGCTTGTTGCATAATATTTACCGAATCGGTTTTCAATAAAATCAGGAAAAGCAATATCTTCTTGTCGGACAAACCCTTTGGCAGGAAGCTTTCCAAGCATATGAAGATCGACCGCGGCACAAATACCGGCCGCCGTTGTAATTTGGATAGCACTCCACGGCGTATTATCGACCCTCTGCATATAAATTTTTCTCGCATCCGAAGTTTGAACATAGCGGCCATCTTTCCAACCTGTTACCGATGAAAAAACAACGACGACGTCTTGATATGTAATAGGAATGGCACTCTCCAAAATATCTTTTAGAAGTTCTCGTCGTTGCGAAAGACGTAACTCATCCAACAAAAAAGCCATCAATTCACGGTGACCAGGATACCGAATTGTCCGATAATTTAGCTCGCGCACTTTTCCATCGAATGTTTCACATAAAGTTCCCAAACCACCAGAAGTATTGAATGCTTCATATCGGATGCCATCGAGCGAAAACTCTTCGTGCCCTTCTAGTGGTAAAACCTCCTGCCTTTCTCCTTCATGAATTGCCTCACATGGATTACAGTATTCGTTAATGAGTCCATCGGTCGACCATGTCAGGTTGTATTTCATGATATTGCTTGGAAACTCTGGTAAAGCACCGACACGCATGTGGACGGTATCCAGTTTTTCGTAACCTTGGGTTAAATATTTTGCAACGACAGAAATAAAGCCGGGAGCAAGGCCACATTGAGGCATAAAAATTTGCCCCTCCTTTGCTTGGGTAGCAATCTCTCGAACCCTTCTAGTCGTCTCGACATCTTCAGTAAGGTCAAAATAGGAAAGCCCTCTCTCTAAAGCGACCTCGGCAATCAAAGGGTTGAACCGAAAAGAAAGAGCCGATAGAACGGCATCATTCTTACTCATTGCCTCGACCAATTCCGTACGGTTTTCTGCATTCATTCGTACCGCCTTGTGAACGTTGGGCACCCTTTTTTTGAGGCGATTGAGTTCTTCCTGGTTAATATCAGCGACCGTCACTTGATAATCGGTGCTAGAGAGAAAAGAGGCGATCGTTCGGCCAATCTTCCCTGAACCTAGTAGTAATATTTTTTTCATTAAATACTCTCTGAAATAAAAACTATTTAGCAAGATTTCTCGAATGCTCGTCTTTGGCTACCTTTTACCCCTCTTCTGCCTCAATAATCTCTCCTTCCCCCCCTTTGTATTACCACCTTATTCTACTAATGACCCAGCGAACAATGAATACCATTATCCGGGGCGGAAATACTCTACAACAGAATCGAGAAACATCGTGGGAACGACATGAAGAGAATCATTAGACATCCATTCTATCGCGCAAGCGAAAGCAGGCTCGATAGAGGGCAAAAAATGACCGAATCAATAATTTAAATTACAAGCCAAGCTACAAAGTGAAGACAAACATGACGGCGCGGTACCGCCAAAGTCTGTCTGAAATTTCTCGATTGCATTGAAATACACATCGATGTTAGCCCACTAAAGAAGTTGTGCATCAATCAAAATAAGGAGAGAGGAAGAACCTCTCCTTGACCCACAATATAATAAACGATTTCGACAAGAACAACCGGCGACAATAGAAATTCACCACAGGGAAGAGGCAAGGCTCTCTTTTTAAATCTCTTCCTCATCGATAGATTCGTCGTTGTTATCGAACTCAAAACTAGCTAGTTGGCGTCTTTCAGCCATCTCTTCGGGCGAAAGTGGAATTCGAATCGACTCGTTAAGCCACTTTCCCAAATCGAGCTGTCGGCAATCTTGTGAACAGAATGGCATCGTTTTGGAATTCGCTTTTTCAAAGAGAATACCACAGCTAGGACATTGTGGATTCGACATATTTCAATAGCCTTTCAGGAAACGGGCTGTTTACTTATCTTTCTTTTTGGGCGATTTTTTTGAGGTATCGCCTTTGGGAGCCTTGTTTTTCTCTTTTTCAGCGGCAGCCCCTTTTTTGTAGGAATCGCTACGATAATCGGTTTCGTAGAACCCGGTCCCCTTAAAAACAAGGGCAGCCCCTGCCCCAAAGAGGCGACGAAGTTTAAGCTTTTTACATTCGGGACATTTCCGCTTATGGGGTTCGGTCATCGACTGGAAGATTTCGAACTCATGCCCGCAGCCATGGCACTCGTAATCGTAGGTTGGCATTACTTTTTTCCTTTTAGAGTGGCTGTGTGGTTATCGTCACTATGAACTGGCAGAAGCTGCAACAAAAACTTGAGCCGGTCGAACGACCCGATCGTGAAGCTGATAACCTTCCCGGGTAACCATTGTAACGGTTCCCGGCTCATAACCAGCAGGGCTAGGAGCTTGGCCGATCGCTTCGTGAAAATTTGGATCGAAGGGAAGACCCAAAGCCTCGATTTTCTTACAGTGTTGCCGCTCTAAAACGGTTAATAGTTGGTCAATAACCATATCGACCCCTTCCACAAGGCTAGCAGCATTTTCACTCTCTTTAGCCGATTCGGTCGCCCGCTGTAAATTATCAATCGCTGGCAACAAATCACTTAACAAAGGGAGTGTCGAATATTTTCGTTCCTGCTCTTGGTCACGGTAAACCCGTTTTCGGAAATTTTCCAACTCGGCCTGGTGACGCAATGCATCATTGCGACTTTCGTCAAGCTGTGCCTCAAGGGCAATGATTTTTTCTTCAGCCGTTTGTGGCTGTTCTACTCGTTGATTTTTTTCAGACTCGTTTTCAGTCTGGTTTGTTTCGTCGGTCATTCTCTTTTAGATCCTGCTATGTTGAAACTTGTTTGGTCGATCTGGTTAAAAAAGTTCTCAGGAGGTCGTTGTAAAATAATTTTTAATCGTCTCTAAAAAACTTTTCCGTTCGGGGGTAACGTCGTTATGCTCTAACTCGGCAAGCTCACGCAATAATTTCTCTTGGTCGGTCGATGGCTTTTTGGGAACCTCGATATAGACATGAACCAGAAGGTCACCCTTACGACCACCCCTTGGATCGCAGACCCCCTTCCCCTGAACTCGAAAAAGTTCACCCGATTGAGTTCCCATTGGAATCGTTAACTTGTGTGGTCCATTGAGGGTGGCAATTTCAATTGTAGTCCCAAGAGCGGCCTGACTGTAGGAAATCGGCACCTGAATGACGAGACTGCGTCCATCTCGCTTGAATATTGCATGTTCTTTAACATGAACAAAACAATAACAGTCGCCCGCAGGTCCCCCGTCAGGGCTCGGCTCTCCCTCACCAGTAAGGCGGATCTTCATTCCGTCATCAATACCGGCGGGAATAGGTAATTCAAGGGCAATTTTTTCCTGAATAAACTTTTCGCCACGGCAACTCAAACAAGGGTCGTCAATCTTTTCCCCTGTACCTTGGCAGGTGGGACAGGTCGTCTGTACTCGTAAAATACCAGCCGACTGAACGACTTGTCCTAATCCACTACAGGTCGAACAGGAGATCGGTTTGGCACCATCTTTGCACCCTGAACCTTCACAAGCTTCGCATGCTTTGTGCCGGTTGACATGGACTGTTTTAGTAATCCCTTCGGCCGCCTCTTCGAGGGTTAATGTCACTTCGCATCGGATATCGGCCCCCCGATGCCTTCTCGGCCCTCCACGACCCGAACCACCAAAAATATCGCCAAAAGGACTCCCTCCACCACCAAATATATCACCAAAGGCTTCAAAAATTTCACTGACATCGTGAAAACCGCCACCGCCAGAAGCACCCGAAACCCCAGCATGGCCGTAACGATCATAGCGAGCCCGCTTCTGCGTATCACCCAGAACCTCAAAAGCTTCTGCCGCCTCCTTAAACTTTTGAGTTACTTCCTCGTTTCCAATGTTACTATCAGGATGGTATTTAACTGCCAATCGCCGATAGGCACGGGTAATTTCCTTCTCAGAAGCCTCTCTCGTTACCTCAAGGACTTCATAATAATCACGTTTTCCGGACATTTTGGCCTACAAGGTGGAAAGGAAATACAGAAAAAGGGAAGAACAGAATGCGAAAATGAGCCACCCAGCCTCCAGGTGGCTCATTTCAAAATACTCAAACGAGAAACAGGAGCCTGCCCAACTTAGCGAATACTTCCTTCGACCTGTTGTTTCTCTTTGTCCTCTTTATCAAGATCAGTAACCAAGGCCTCTGTCGTTAATAGCAAGGCCGAGATACTTGCTGCGTTACTTAATGCCGATCGGACGACCTTGACTGGATCAATCACACCTGCTTTAAACATGTCACCATATTCACCAGTGTGTGCATTGTAGCCGTGGTTAGTTTTCAACTGTAAAACATCGTCAACGACGACTGACCCATCAATACCACCGTTACTGGCAATCTGCTTCAGAGGTGACGAGAGAGCGTCTTTAACAATGTCAACACCAATTTTTTCATCACCGCGGGCCGACTTTCGGGCATCGTCGAGTGCATCGTGGCAACGTAAAAGTGCGACACCACCACCAGGCAAGATACCTTCCTCGACAGCGGCTCGTGTTGCATGAAGAGCATCTTCGATACGGGCCTTTTTCTGTTTCATCTCGGCTTCTGTCTCTGCACCGACCGAGACAACGGCAACACCGCCAGCTAGTTTGGCAAGTCGCTCTTGCAACTTTTCCTTATCGTAATCGCTGTCGGTCGCTTCAACCTGATTACGAAGTTGGCTAATACGTTTTTCAACTTCGCTATGATCTCCACTTCCTTCGACGATGGTCGTACTGTTTTTGTCGAGGGTAATTTTCTTGGCTGAACCGAGTTGATCCAACGATAGGTTTTCAAGTTGTAGACCAAGGTCTTCGCTGATAACCGTTCCACCAGTTAAAACAGCAATGTCACTAAGCATTGCTTTGCGACGATCACCAAAGCCAGGAGCTTTTGCAGCGGCGACATTCAAAACACCACGCAATTTATTCACGACCAAAAGGGTGAGTGCTTCGGCCTCTATGTCTTCAGCAATAATCAATAGTGGCTTACCAGATTGACTCGCTTTTTCAAGAATTGGCACGATCTCGCGGACATTCCCAATTTTCTTTTCACAGATCAAAACGAGTGCATTTTCAAGATCACACTGCATCGTCGATTGATCGGTAATAAAATAAGGGGAAATAAAGCCTTTATCAAATTGCATCCCGTCGACAAAATCGACCTCTGTCTTCGTTGACTTACCTTCTTCGACAGTGATAACGCCATCTTTGCCAACTTTTTCGAGAGCATCGGCAAGCAATTCACCAATTTCCATATCGTTGTTGGCGCTAATGGCACCGACTTGGGCGACTTCTTTTTTGCTGGAAACCGATTTGCTCATACCTTCAAGTGCTTCGACAGCCGCTTCGACCGCTTTGTCGATTCCACGTCGAATCGCCGTTGGATTGCTACCAGCAACAATATTCCGCAATCCTTCCTTAAAGATAGCTCTTGCCAAAACGGTTGCCGTCGTTGTACCGTCCCCGGCAGTATCCGAGGTCTTTTGAGCGACCTCAACGACGAGCTTGGCCCCCATATTTTCAAAGCGGTCTTCGAGATCAATCTCCTTGGCAACGGTAACGCCATCTTTGGTAACGGTCGGTCCACCAAACGATTTATTGATCAGGACATTTCGCCCGACAGGCCCCATGGTGGTTGCAACGGCCTGAGCCAACTTTTCCACACCTTGCAACATTTTGGCACGGGCGTGGTCTTTAAAAAGTAACTGTTTCGCCACGACTGGATCCTCTTTATTTATAAAAAATGAATTCGTAAAATGGAGACTTGTAAAAACGTAAAAACCAAACAGGGGCAGAAAGAGCCTTCTGATGATTTAGAAAAGAGTATCTCTAAATCACTCCTGCTTCTTTTGAGCTTCTTAGGCAAGAACTTTTGCCAAGATGTCGCTTTCACGCAATACCTTAACATCTTGGCCGTTGACTTCTATATCGGTTCCGCCATACTTGCCGTAAATGACTTCGTCACCGACAGTAACCGAAAGGGCGCCACGTTGGCCACTATCGAGTAAACGGCCAGGACCGACAGCGACGACGGTTCCCCGTTGTGGTTTTTCTTTTGCGGTATCAGGCAGAACAATCCCACCGGCGGTGATTTCTTCTGCAGTAGCCGGCTCGACAACAACACGATCATCAAGTGGACGAATATTGACATTAGACATCGTTTATGGTTCCTTAAAGTTTTGGGTACCCTGAGTAAATATTGATTTTCGTTGTAAATAAAATTGGGGAATACAGAGCGAGCAGACTACATCATTCCAGGCATGCCACCCATGCCTGGCATACCGCCCATTCCTGGCATACCGCCACCCATTCCGCCCATTCCTGGAGGCATTCCACCACCCATACCCTCATCGTGTCCACCACCCTCTTCTTCATCGGTTGGTATATCGGTAATTAACGATTCGGTTGTTAGCAATAACGAGGCGACACTCGAAGCATTCTGCAATGCAGTGCAGACAACACGAGCTGGGTCAATGACCCCTGCCTCGACTAGGTCACCATAGGTATCGGTATTGGCGTTGTACCCTTCGGTTTTTCCCTTTGTTTGGCGGACGCGATTGACAACGACAGGACCGTCCTTACCCGCATTTTCAGCAATGGCACTCAACGGATATTCGAGAACACGTTTGATAATCGTCACGCCAAGATTTTCATCACCCTCAAGGTCGAGCTTATTCAACGCCGATTCACTTCTTAGAAGGGCCACACCACCACCAGGGACAACCCCCTCAGCCAATGCGGCTGAAGTTGCCGAACGAGCATCTTCAAGAAGATCTTTTCGCTCTTTCATTTCGGTTTCGGTTGCGGCACCACAATTAATCTGGGCGACACCGCCGACTAATTTGGCAAGTCGTTCTTGTAACTTTTCTTTATCGTAGTCACTTTCAGTCGCATCCAATTCGGCACGAATTTGGGCAACGCGTGCTTCGATTTCGGCTTTGCTACCGCCACCACCAACCATAGTCGTTTCGTCGGCAGTAACGCGGATTTTTTTCGCACGACCAAGATCAGAGAGTTTAACACTCTCAAGGTCGACACCAAGGTCTTTAAAAATAGGCGTCGCTTTCGTCAATGCTGCGATGTCACCGAGCATCGCTTTACGACGATCGCCATATCCAGGAGCCTTAACTGCGGCAACGTTCAAAATACCCCGCATTTTATTTACGACCAGGGTCGCCAGCGCTTCACCCTCGACGTCTTCTGCAATGACCAAGAGAGGCTTGCTCGCTTTCGAGACACTTTCAAGAAGGGGTACTAATTTTTTAATGGAGGAAATTTTGTCTTCGAAAACAAGGACATAACAGTCTTCGAACTCACAGATCATTTTATCTTGATCGGTGGCAAAATGTGGAGAAAGGTAACCACGATCGAACTGCATGCCCTCAACAACTTCGACTGTCGTCTCACTACCACGTCCCTCTTCGACGGTGATCACACCATCTTTGCCGACCTTCATGAACGCTTCGGCCAGAACCTTGCCAACGGCAGAGTCATTATTCCCAGCGATTGTCGCAACTTGTTCGATCTCTTTCTTGCTTTTCCCAGAGACCTTCGTTGCACTCTTTCGAATGTGGGTTGTCACGGCAGCGACCGCTTTTTGAATACCACGTGAGAGCGACATCGGATCAGCGCCAGCGGCTATCATCTTAAGGCCCTCGCGAAAAATTGCCTCGGCCAAGACCGTTGCTGTCGTCGTCCCATCACCGGCGAGGTCGTTCGTTTTGCTGGCTGCCTCTTTAACTAACTGAGCCCCAAGGTTCTCATAAGGATCGTCGAGCTCAATCTCCTCAGCGACAGTAACACCATCTTTGGTCACTTTGGGCGAACCCCAACCTTTATCAAGTACTGCGTTACGGCCCCGTGGTCCAAGTGTACTCCGAACAGCCTTAGCTAACTTGGACACCCCTTGCAACAAAGGTTGTCGTGCCTGCTCATCAAAGACTATCTGCTTTGCCACGTTCTTCTCCCTTTCGAAAGACTAAATTAAATGTATATATTTCTATTTGTCAAAAATCGAATTTACCTGATTGCACCTCTTGGCAGCCAAGACCTTCCCCACCACCAAACGCAAAGGTTGACCCGCATCATGCAATCATTGTGCCAAAAACCTGACACTTCTCTCTAAACATCTACCAGACAAAGAGATAGCCCCTAATTTCGACTCAATATCTAGCCGAAAAAGGCCCCTGCTCTAAGTCCTTTGCCATTTTGGCAGAAGTAAAAGGGGATGGCAACCGGCCACTTCCCTTCTTCGGCTCAAAATCATCAATTCTCATCTTGGATTACTTTTTCCAACGACCAAAGCCTCGATCCATCCCTTAACCTGAGGTACCCTAAGGTGAAAATCATGGAGTGAACGAGTCCCCCTCTTTCAGTTCGCAGGCAAAATCGGCCAAAAGCTCGGCTGCATGATCGATATCGTCTAGCGAAATCGTCTCGACCGCACTATGCATATAACGGTTTGGAATCGCAACGAGGCCAGTCGCTACCCCGGCCCGTGTAATTTGGATCGCGTTGGAATCGTTTGGCGCAGCGCGTCCAAGGGCCGAAAGCTGGTAAGGGTGCTCCTTACCATTAGCCACCTCGGTAATCCTCCTGAAAACAACGGGATTAATATTTGGCCCTCGATAAATGACAGGCCCCTTCCCCAAAGCGAGATCACCGTTTTGTTTCTTATCGATCGTGGGACAATCCGTCGCATGTGTTACATCGACAGCAATGCCGACCGTTGGGTCGATGCCGTAGGCACTCGTTTGCGCCCCACGGAGGCCGATCTCTTCGGCGACTGTCGACACAGCATAAAGGCCAATTGTCACCCCTTTTTCGGCGGCCCGCCTCAAAGCTTCTATCACGACCCAAACACCGGTCCGGTTATCCATCCCGGGGGAATTTGCTAAACCGTTGCGCATTGGTTGGTAGCCAAGTTCAAGTGTAACAGGGTCACCGATACAGACGAGTTGGCTCGCCTCTTCTTTGTTCTTTGCACCAATATCGAGCCAAAGCTCCTTGGTCTGTACGACTTGCTCCCGCTCTTTAGGGGTCAAAAGATGAATCGGTTTTCGGGCGATCACAGCAGGTATGCCCCCCTCTTCTGTCCAAACTGTCATTCTCTGCCCAATGAGTTGTTGAGGATCCCATCCACCAATTGTCTGAGCGTACAGAAAACCATCTTCGTCGATATGGGTAATTAACATCCCTATTTGATCGCAATGGCCAGCCAACATGAGCTTGAAATCGGCCTCAGGGTTCTTACATACGATCACATTCCCATGTGCATCGGTCGAAACCGAGTCTGCAAAAGGGCTAGCATATTCTCGGACAATCTCTTGTACCTGTTCTTCGTATCCGGAAGGGCCTGGTGTTTCCAGTAACTTCTTAAAAAAAGTTTCGGCAGAGCTGTTCATCGTTTTTGACCTTTCGTGTGCAAAATAGAGTTTGTCACACACAACTGAGAAGACCTCCAACGACGAGAGAGACGCAAGAGAACAATCGCTTATTTAACTTCTCATTGTGACCATTGGATAGTATCGCCTATTTTCGGAAAACTACTAGTGGGGCCTTAATCTTTACACTTTTGTGAAAAAACAGAGATCATGGCAAAAGTCAGAAAACTTTTCGTCCTATAGGGGCCGAATTTATACCGTTTTCCTAGATGTGGTCGAGAAATACCTTGACGGAAAATCGGGGTTGTTGCACGATGGCAGTTTAATGTTCCTTACATCTTAGCCTTGCGTCGACTCGACAGGAATAAATACAAACGAATGAAAGTCACCAAAGTCGCCATTGTTGGCATGGGAACGGTTGGCACCGGTGTTGCCCGCCTCCTTTTGGATCATGGAGACCGAACTGCCCGCCACGCTGGCCGTACACTTTGGCTTGAAAAGGTCGTCATACGTGACATCAACAAGAAACGACAAGTCGATCTACCAGAAGGACTACTCACCGAAGACCTCAACGAAGTCCTCGACAATCCAGAAATAAAGGTCGTCGCCCAAATGATCGGTGGCCTAGAGCCGGCCCGAACAATTTTGTTAAAGCTTCTGGAAAGTGGCAAAGATATTGTTACTGCTAATAAAGCTCTTTTAGCCGAACATGGGGCCGAGCTTTTCGATCGCGCCCGAGAGCTGGGGCGATCGATCGCCTTCGAAGCGGCCGTTGCTGGTGGAATACCGATTATCACGAACATGAGCCAATGTTTATCTGCAAACCAGCTTAATGGGCTCCAGGCAATCCTCAACGGAACAAGTAACTTTGTTGTTACTCAAATGGCTGAAAAAGGAGCCTCCTACGACAAAGTCATTCAACAGGCACAAGAGCTTGGTTATGCGGAAGCCGACCCTACTATGGATGTCGACGGAACCGATGCGGCCCAAAAGCTGGCAATCTTGGCCCACCTCGGTTTTGGGGCACGGGTCAATTGGAAGGAGATCGCCCGAACAGGAATTGATGTCCTTACCCAGACCGACATGAAGTGTGCCGATCACCTCGGTTACCGTATTAAGCTCTTGGCGATTGCCCAACTCACCAAAGAAGGGCTCGAGCTTCATGTCTCGCCAACCCTTGTCAAAAAGGGGCGTCCTCTCGCCGAGGTCCAAGATGCCAATAATGCGATTAGTGTCGATTGCGATGCCGCCGGAAACCTTTTCTTCTATGGCCCGGGGGCAGGACAAATGCCAACCGCCTCAGCTATTGTCGCCGACATGATTGACACAGCCGTTGGCCGGACTGAATTAACTTTTGAAACATTAAAACTATGGTCGAAACAACCACCTCGGGTTAATCTTCGTGAACCCAATACGCTTGCAGGCGAATTTTATTTACGCCTGACTGTTCTCGAACAACCGGGTGTCTTGTCTCAAATCGCTGGAACCCTCGGAGAACATGGAATCTCGATCAAGTCGATTCTCCAACAAGAGGGACTCTCCAAAATCGAATCAACCGATGGTCAGACAAGGAAATACGTCCCTATCGTTATTTTGACTCATAAAACGAGCGAGGGGGCCAGTCGACAAGCTGTCGCGGCAATCAACACCCTTAAGTGTGTTGAACAACAATGTATCCGACTCCGCGTTTTAGACTAGAAACCTGCTTCTGTTAATCTTCTTCCATTGCAATTTTTAAATGAATCTATTGCAGACGAGATAAGGCCCTTGTTATGAAATACGTGATTATTATCCCCGACGGAGCAGCCGACGAACCACAAGAGTCCCTCGTTGGTAAAACACCCCTTCAAGCGGCAAAGCTCCCGAACATGGATGCGATCGCTACCGCCGGAATAGTCGGCTATGCCAACAATGTCCCTAAACACCTTCCAGCCGGCTCGGCCGTAGCGAACATGAGCCTTCTTGGATACGATCCGAACGAGTTTTTTACAGGCAGGGCCCCACTCGAAGCGGCGGCACAAGGGATTGAGCTTGGCCCCGATGATTGGGCAATCCGTTGTAATCTCGTCTCGATTGATAACCAAATCATGAAGAGCTTTACAGCCGGACATATCTCGAGCGAAGAAGCCAAAGAGCTCTTGGCCGATCTTCAAAAAGCGACTCCCGAAAGTGAACTCGAATTTATCCCTGGGGTTAGCTATCGAAACCTTCTTCTCTACCGTGGTACCCCTGAAAAGAGAGCCCCCTTCTCTATGGAGACCCGTGCCACCCCACCCCATGACCTCACAGACAAATCAGTCGGTGAAGATTTTCCTCGAGGCGCTGGCAGCGACTTTTTGAACGACCTCATGAGTCGCAGCCTTGAAGTGTTTCAAAACCATCCTGTTAACAACGCCCGTATTCATGCGAACAAGTTACCAGCAACAAACATCTGGCTGTGGGGATTTGGCCGTACTCCACAACTTCCCTCTTTTGAAAAACTTCATGGCCTACGTGGCAAAATGATAACCGCCGTCGACCTTTTACGAGGGATTGCCTCTTTAATCGGTTGGGAACGGGTTGAAGTCGAAGGCGCAACAGGCTATACAGACACCGATTATCAGGCAAAGGGACAAGCCTGCGTTGACCATTTAGATTCGGCCGATATTATCTGTGTCCATATTGAAGCCCCTGACGAAGCTTCTCACGAAGGTGATGTTACCGCCAAGATCAAGGCGCTCGAAGCGATCGATCGCGATATTGTCGGCCCTGTTTGGAAAAAACTCAAAAGCCTGGGGGACTACCGTATACTCGTCACTCCTGACCATCCTACTCCAGTCCGGACGAAAACACATAGCCATGGCTTTGTTCCCTTTACGATGGCAGGCACTGAACTAATACCTGACGAACACACAACCTACGATGAACCGACTGCTGGCCAAGGACTTGCCAAGCCACAAGGAAATGAGCTCATGAACCATTTCATTTTAAAATAGTCTTTTCCTTTACTTCCTCTTTTTCAATACAATTCGTCCTTAAAGAGACTTCTCAATGTCACTTATTGTTCAAAAATTTGGTGGAACCAGTGTCGCTGACAGTCAAAAGATTTTGGCTGCCGCACGAAAAGCGATCCGTGCCCAACAAGAGGGTCATCAAGTCGTTATGGTCGTCAGCGCAATGGGGGCTCGTACCGATCAGCTCGTCGCACTTGCTGCCGAACTTAGCGACGAACCACCCGCCCGTGAAATGGATATGCTCCTTTCGACAGGGGAACAGGTAAGTGTCGCTCTTATGGCAATGGCAGTAGACTCACTTGGAGCAAAAGGGATTAGCCTAACCGGTGCCCAAATCGGAATTCAAACGGACAGTTCACATACGAAAGCACGCATTAAAGCAATCTCGACTGAACGAATCCAACGCCTTCTCGGTGAAGGGAACATCGTTATTGCTGCCGGTTTTCAGGGAATTGACGAAGATTTCAATATTACAACGCTAGGTCGGGGGGGAAGTGACACAACGGCTGTTGCTCTTGCTGCTGTATTGGGCGCTAACCAGTGCGAAATCTATACCGATGTCGATGGAGTCTATACGACCGATCCACGGGTCATGCCAGAAGCTCGATGTATTTCACATATTAGCTACGAAGAGATGCTCGAACTCGCTAGCCTGGGCGCCGGTGTTATGCACAGTCGGGCTGTCGAATTTGGCAAAAAATTTGGTGTGCCGATTCATGTACGAAATAGTTTTACCGACATTACCGGCTCGCTCATCGTCTCACAGCCCGAGGTCGACGGACTCCCCGTTAGTGGTGCCGCTATGACCAAAAATGAAGCACGGGTTACTCTCCTTGGTGTACCCGACGTTCCTGGTAGCTCCCTGGCCATTTTCTCTCGACTTGCCGATCAGGCAATTACCGTCGATATGATCGTTCAGAATGTTGGTATTGATGGCAAAGCCGATATTTCGTTTACAGTACTGGAGTCGGATCTTGAATCGACCCTTGAGGCGGTTGAAGATGCCAAGCAGGCCTTGGACATTGAACAAATCACCCACGATTCTGAAGTCGCCAAAATTTCGGTCGTCGGCCTAGGCATGGCTGAACAGATCGGCGTGGCCAATAAAATGTTTCGCTCCCTTTCACAAGCCGAAGTGAATATTCAAATGATCACCACAAGCGAAATAAAAATCTCGGTCCTTGTCGATAGAAAGTCGGCATTAACAGCCCTTCGTGCTGTCCATCAAGAATTTCAGCTGGAAAAACCACCGTGGGATGAAAAACCAGTCCTCCCCGAAATTTGCCAACCGCCACAAAATGCGCTAGAGGTCGTCAAACGTCTCCAGGTCGTTGGTATGGAAGACCTCACCATTGATACGGTCGAGCTTGACGATGACCAGGCTCGTATAACAATATTGGGCGTTCCTGACCGTCCCGGTGTCGCTTCAGATATTTTTGATCGTGTCGCCCATGAGAATGTTTTTGTCGACATGATCGTTCAAAGCTACGATGGCAATGAGGGGACGACGAGCTTGAGCTTTACCATTCCTAAAGAACATTTGACCCTAGCACTAAAGATCGCCAATAAAATTTGCCAAGAATTCGATTGCGCAACGATCCAGCATAGCGAAACAATCAGTAAACTGTCCGTTTCCGGCCTTGGCCTACGAAGCCATACCGATGTAGCGATCCGAATGTTCCAGAGCCTCTTCAAGGCAAACCTCAACGTTTCAATGGTTAGCACAAGCGAAGTGCGAGTCAACGTTGTTATCGAAGGGGATAAAGGTCAAATAGGACTCCGGTCACTGCAAGAAGCTTTTGCCGACGTTCTTCGGTAACTTCTTCTATCCTATTTTATTGACCACAGCCCTATGTCAAAACGGACTAAAATTCCAAGGCGGTATTGAGGCAATTGCGAGTCACCCTTGTGGTTTGTTGTTGTCAGCCAGAGCCGCAGAGAGGACCTCTTCGGTTACATAAATCGGTATTGCAGGTGATCGAGTTACTGCAATGGCTATGGCGTCTGAAGGACGCGAATCTATCTCGAGAACTGCGTTGTCATTTCTTCGAAGGCAAAGTTTAGCATAATAGGTTTCGTCGACAAGCTCTGTAATAACAACACTCTCAAAATCGGCTTCTAGTGCGTGGATAATCCCTGACATGAGGTCGTGTGTAAGAGGGCGAGGAGGATGGTACCCTTTCACACGACGGTCAATACAAGAAGCTTCGTAAATTCCAATGATTATTGGAAACTCTCGTATCCCTCCGACTTCACGAAGATAGATCGCCTGCTTCTCACTAATTTCACAGAGAATAATCCGTGAAAGCTCTACTTGAACTGGCATGATTTTCTAACCACCTAAAAAATATAGAGAGCGTCTTGAATACCTTAATTTTGGCAATGCGATATCGCATTGAACGACACCGCAACTGTCTTCTACCTAGCGCCCTACTTTTGGGCCAATGCTTCAATTTTTTCTAGTCGTTCAATGGCGACCATAACAGCATGAAGCTGCTCTTGCAAAGTAACCAACGACTGCCGTTCGGTTTCGACAACATTTTCAGGAGCCCGTGCGAGAAAGCCTTCGTTTTGCAATTTTTTCTCTTTGCCGAGAACCATTTTCTCAAGTTTCTCCTGTTGTTTTCGGTTTCGCTTGAGCTCAGCCTTAACATCGATAAAATCTTTGAGGTCGACATAAATATCGAACCCATCTAGTTGCAAGTGAGCGTTCGTCTCTGGGATCTCAACTTTTTCTTGCCAACAAACCCCCTTGGCATTTGCCATTGAGGAAAAATAAGGCTCCATCGGTTTGAGCAATTCGGTAACATCATCTGGACATTCGACAAGAAACTCAAGGCTCTTTTTGGGAGCAATGTTTTGGCGTGAACGAATCTCGCGCAAGGCGCCCAGGGTCTGCTGAAATTTCTGAAACTGATCTTCGATCACCGGATTTTGATAGCGAGTGCCAACTGCAGGCCACGAAGAAACCATAACCGATTCGTGAGCGACTTCGATCGTTTCAAGGCCACGAGCTGGACTAACTTCTCCAAACAGTTGCCAAATCTCCTCAGTGACAAACGGCATAACGGGATGAAGAAGTCGTAAAAGGTTATCGAGAACATAGGCCATCACTTGTTGCGCAACAGCGCGGCTCTCTCGGTTCTGAAGGCGGTTTTTCGCCATTTCGACATAAAAGCTACAGAACTCATCCCAGGCAAAGTCATAGACTTGCCGCATTGCTTCCCCATAATGAAAATGTTCAAGTGCCTCAGTTACCTTTGTCGTCACCGTTGATAGACGGCTGAGAATCCAATGATCTTCAAGAGCTAACAATGCATGGTCGATCGGCTCGGGCTCAAATCCCTCAAGATTCATCATAACAAATCGGGAAGCATTCCATAATTTGTTGACGAAGTTCCTCGATGTCTCAAATCGTTCACTGACAACAGCCCCACGTGGTGCCCTTTTCTCTTCATCGGTGTTTGCCCATTGAGTCGAGAATATCTTTTTGCAAGAAGTACACTCAATAACCGGTAAGACACGATTTTTTTTCGTTTGTGGGAGCAATTCACTACAATGGGGACATTCAAACTGGACCGGCATGCGGACATCTTGGGTTTCGGTCGTAATATAGGCAAGGCTAAACCGGAGTGCATCGGCACCAAACTTTTGGATAACGTCCACGGGGTCGACTCCATTCCCCTTTGACTTGGACATCGTTTCCCCAAAACCATCAAGAATTTTGGGGTGGATAAAGACTCGGCGAAAAGGAACTTCCCCTGTGTTATTGAGGCTAGCCAAGACCATCCTGGCGACCCACAATGTAATAATGTCCCGGCTAGTAATAAGGACATCCGTTGGAAAAAAGTAATCAAAATCGGCATTTTTTTCGGGCCAGCCAAGGGTCGAATGAGGCCAAAGGGCCGAACTAAACCATGTATCGAGAACATCGCTTTCCCGAACGAAACCGGACTCTTCATAGCGGGCGGCAAACTCTTTATTCTCCTCTTGAATACAAACGTGAATAGTCGCGTAAGGGAGCTGAACCTTGGCTGCACCGTGGACGACCCCACCATGTGCCTCAGCTGACTGTCGTTCGACATCAAGCTCGACCTGATAAGCGACCTCTCCAGAAACGACCGCAGAATCATTTTGAAGCTCACGAACAAGTTGATCGTGCTCTTCCTCTGTTTTGCAAACTTGTGACCAAATAGGAATCTGATGTCCCCACCACAATTGACGACTGACGGGCCAGTCTCTCTTCTCACTAAGCCAATCGAGGTATCCTTTCCCATAACGTTTGGGGAAAATCTGAACAGATTCGTCGGTGACAGCATCCATCGCCGATTGAGCGAGCTCTTCCATTTTGATAAACCATTGATCGGCCAAGTAGGGCTCGATTGGCGTTTTACTTCGGTCCGAATGAGCCAGATCGATTTCTCGATCTTCAATTTTGAGCATGAGGCCAAGTTCTTCTAAATCAGCGACGACTTGCCGCCGTGCTTTTGACATCGTCAAACCTTTGTACGGGCCAGCATTGCTGTTTAGGGTCCCTTCGGGGTTGAGGATATTAATCATTGGTAAACCTGCCCTAAGCCCGACCTCATAGTCATTTGGATCGTGAGCGGGGGTAATTTTAACACACCCACTACCAAGCTCAGGCTTGGCCCAACTATCGGCTACGAGTGGAATTTCCCGATCTAACAATGGCAACATAAGATTCCGACCATCTTGGGCCATATCTCGTAAAAGAATCAATTGTGGTAACACCATCTCCCGACGAGTTTGAATCTCTTGAATTTGTTTTTCAAGAGCTTCTCTCTCTTTTTCCGGTCCCTTTGCAAGTCGCTCTGAGAGCTCTGTCTCAATAACATTAAGAGCTGTAGCCGGATCAGGGTGAACGGCAACCGCAGTATCACCGAGCATTGTTTCCGGGCGGGTGGTGGCAATCGTAACATGGGTCGGCTCTCCCTCTTTAGGATCAACGACAGGATACTGAAAATGCCAGAAATGCCCACTGACCGTTTCGTGAAAAACTTCATCATCGCTGACGGTAGTCTGCAAGAAGGTATCCCAGTTGACCAGTCGCTTACCACGATAGATGAGCTTTTTCTCAAAGAGATCATAAAAAGTATGGCGGACCGCCTTAGCACAAACAGGGTCAAGGGTAAACCGGGTCCGTTGCCAGTCGGGACTACAGCCCATCTCCTTCAATTGAGACAATATTCGTGTTTCGTATTGATCTTTCCAGTCCCAAATTCTCTTTACAAGCTCGTTTCGGCCAAAATCATGACGGGTCTTCCCCTCTTCCTCGTACAATCGCTTTTCAACGACAGCCTGGGTGGCAATACCTGCGTGATCGGTCCCTGGCATCCACAGAGCCGAGTAACCTTGCATACGCTTGAATCGAATGAGAGTGTCTTGAAGAGTACAATTGAGAGCGTGACCTAAATGGAGCGCACCAGTGACATTTGGTGGAGGAATTACAATCGTAAATGGCTTTTTTTCTGAATCGGGTTTCGTGCAAAGATACCCCTTCTCTTCCCACATTTTATAGAGTTTGGCCTGTGAAGTCGAGAAATCGAACCGGTTCGGGAGATTCTGATACATTGATTGTGAAGAGCTTGTAGACATAAACCAAATGGGTTAAACAAAAGACAAAAAGGTGGGAAATCAAAGAGTGTTTTAGCACAATGCAATCCTCATCCTTTTCATTATATACTATCAAGTGGGAGCCCTAAAGCTCGAAAAAGGTTCGTTCGAGCACTTCCTGTCCTTGAATAAAGTAAGGGTCTTAGGTAATATCAGCCCCGTCAGCTACGATTGCTCTTATTTCTCTAGACCGATTTGTCCCGAATCCCTGAGTCGTCCCCTTCCCATGTTTCGCCTTCGTCCTCTTCGTAGCCCTCCTTCTCTGGCAAATCATTTCCATCTACCACATCCCTCTGGCCGAAAGGAGGGTGCCCATCTTTGAGATCGTCCATCGTTAGCAAAACTTCTCTGGCTTTTGAACCCGAGTAATTCCCAACGATGCCGTCTTCGGCCATATAATCGACGAGACGGGCAGCACGCCCATAGCCAATACCAAGTGCCCGCTGTAACAACGAGACCGACCCCCTCTGTTCCCGTACGACGATCTCAATCGCCTGTTCGTAGAGTTCATCTTTATTTTTGAGATTCTCTAACGAAGGGCTCTCACCCTCTTCCTCAACCTTAAGGTTAACAAGCTCATCAACAAACTGTTGCTCACCTTGGCTCGCCGACTCAACGATATTATCGATTTCTTGATCACTAAGGTAGGTCCCCTGCCCCCGTAGTAACATACTTGTTCCTGGCCATAAAAAGAGCATGTCTCCATTCCCCAGAAGTTTGTCAGCCCCCATTTCGTCTAAAACGACCCGGCTGTCGGTCCGGCTAGCGACCTGAAAAGAGAGGCGAGCGGGTAAGTTCGATTTAATAAGACCAGTAATGACATCAACGGTCGGCTTTTGTGTCGCTAAAATCAAATGAATCCCAACGGCACGACTCTTCTGGGCAAGGCGGATAATATGTTGCTCGACCTCTTTTCCGGCGGTCATCATGAGGTCGGCCATTTCGTCAGCGATAATTACAATAAACGGCAGGTGAGTCGGCGTCTGCTGCCGCTCTTCTTCACTTTTAGGTTTAAAGCGGGAAAAAAGCTCGGCCTCATCAAGTTGATTAAAAGAACTAATATGACGAACACCGACACGAGCCAACAGTGTGTAACGTTCCTCCATTTTCTCAACAGCCCACGCAAGGATTGCCTCTGCTTTTTTCATGTCGGTAACAACAGGATGCATCAAGTGGGGCAACGTCCCATAGCCGCTCAGCTCGACCATTTTCGGGTCAATCATTAACAATTTGACTTCGTCAGGTGAACGAGTCATGAGTATTGAGGCGATAATCGCATTCAGGCATACCGATTTTCCAGTTCCCGTACGGCCAGCGATCAACAAGTGGGGCAACGTCGCCAGGTCGACGGTTAACGGGTTTCCCGAAACATCTTGACCTAAGAAGACTGGTATTCGCATTTTTTGCGTTTTCTCAGCCGATTCTTCAATAACATCGCGAAGATGGACGATCTGCCGCTCTTCGTTGGGGACCTCAATACCGACGGTGTTTTTTCCCGGAATCGGTGCAACGATCCGAACGGATGGAACTCTGAGCGCAATCGCCAGATCGTCAGCAAGGCTGGTTATTTTTGAAAGACGCAGCCCGGCCTCAAGTTCGATTTCATATTGAGCAATGACAGGCCCTGTCTCAATCTCAACGACTTTAACGGTAAAACCAAAATTTTGGAACGTCTCTTCCAATACCTTTGCTTTGCGAAGGATCTCTTTCTCTTGTTCATCAAACGAAAAAATCTCGCCAGCCTGCAAAAGTTCAACAGAAGGAAGCTGATAATTATCGTGTGTCTCCCCCTCATCAATCGCATTGAGCTGCTCAATGACTTCATTCCGTTCATCCCGCTGTTTTGGCTTTTTAACCTTAGGAGAAACCGCCCCTTTTGTGTCTCTCTCAGGATACTCTGGCTCAACCTCTTCCTCGACGATTTCGGCGGTAGAAACTTTTGTCTTTTTCGGTTTCTTGACCGTTAACTGTACATGATCGCTCTCCTCTAATTCTTCTTCATAAGAGGGCGTTCCCTCTTTCGGAGCCCGCTTTAAAATTTCTTTGCCATGGGTCCAACTTTTCCCCGTTGCCCTGGAGGTCGCCTTGGCAACCTTCATCCCTAACTGGAGAAGAAGGTAATCGGTACAAAGGAACAACCCCGACAAACTCAGACTACTTAAAAGGATTAAACTGCCAGCCAAGGCAAAATAGGCGCCTAAAATTGTAACAATAAGTGCACCGAGGTAACCACCGGATCCGACCAGTGGCCCTGGCGAATAACTGGGGAAAACAAACTGAGCGATACCAACAAAACCGATGAGTGAAAAAAGCCAGCCAGTCAAGCGGACCAAGGGTTCAGAAATTTCCTTACGTACTAATAAAAAATAGTCGGCAACCGCCATCGAAAACAAAAGGTAGTAAGCACCAACGCCTAAAAGAGCAAAGAGGATTGTCGAGACAAAGGCCCCCCAGTAACCACACCCATTCTGAAAGGTAGCATGAGTCGGATAGACAACGACATCCGATTCCCACAATTGGGCAATGGACACGGGTGGATCGGCCCGATCATAGGTTACGAGAGAAACCCCCAGAAATATTAAAATCGCTAACATTCCAAGGGCTAAAAGGTCTCGCTTGATTTCTCGTTTTTTCTGTTTTGCCACGACCTAAAGTCAACTTTCATGGAAGCAAGTATGGGCCGGCCTAAAGAGAATAAGCCATCTTCTTTTTTCGGTACATGGGGCCAGTTTCGGCACCCTTTCCCGGCAGCCGCTACAACCCAAGTCTCCCAATCTATTCTCCCAACCGGCCATCTTTTCCATTAGGCTGCCTGTTGTTGCCGAGATTCCTCCAAATACTGAGCAATGACTTTTTTCGCAGGGCCATCTTCTTTGATTCGCCCTTTGTCCATCCAAAGGACCCGGGTACAAAACTCGCCAAGAAGAGACATGTCGTGCGAGACTAAAACGACTAACGAGGCAGTATCCATCATTTTATTCATCCTCTTTTTGGCCTTCTCTTGAAAGGCTGCGTCACCTGCACTAAGGACCTCGTCAACAATAAATATCTCGGGCATGGCAGAGGTTGCTATTGCAAAGCCTAGCCGGACAACCATACCGGCAGAATAGTAACGGAGGGGCATATCGAGAAACTCTCCAAGTTCGGTAAACTCGGCAATATCGTCTATTTTTGCCTCAATAGATTTAGGAGTCTCGCCCTGTAAGAAACCTCGGTATCGGATATTTTCCCAACCGGTCGCGTCGTATTCAAAGCCAAGTGACAAGTCAAAAAGTGAACTGATTGTCCCCTCAATCGTCCGTTTTCCGACTGTCGGTGGATAGATACCGGCCAAGACCTTGAGCATCGTACTCTTGCCGGCCCCATTATTGCCAAGAATGCCAACCCGCTCACCTCGGGTAATCGATAAGTTAATATTTCTGAGAGGATTTACAGTCAACCAGTCGTCATCTTGCCCCTTACCCCGAAGCCCCTGAACAATAAAGTCTTTCCAGCCGATCTTTCCCCCCTTTCGAACACGAAAAGAGAGCGATAAATCTTCGAATGTAATTTGGGCCATATCTCTATTGGTTCAGTAATTGAATAAATTCATTGTTAAAAATCAAGTGGAATAGGTTGTCTCTTATAGATGAAAGATCAACCGTCTCTGGTACCTTGCCAAAAGGCACGTTGCAGTACAAAGTAGAACCAACGCAAAGCCACCTGCAAACAAAACTGACTGTATCTCGGGGGCTTCAGAACGTAAAACAGGTGCGCGGATAAGCTCCATACAGGCTGCAAAGGGGTTGATGTCGACCAACCACCCCATCCCACGCTTTTCAACCATCTCAGGATAATAAAAAACGGGCGAACAATAAAACATCATTTGCATAAATACTTGCAAAAGATGTTGCGTATCTTGAAAGAGCACATTCAAAATCCCACAACAGCAAGCCATACTCCAGCCAATTACAAACAGAAGCACAAGAGACGACAACAAATATCCAAATGCGGTTAAATTCCCAAAACCTTGAACCACCCACGTGTAAACAAACAGCACTAACATTGCCAGCAAAAAATGAAAGCTACCGCAAAGGGTTGTCCGCAATGGATAAATTGCTAACGGGGCAGGATTTTGCCGTAGATAGGCCTGGCTTATCAGAAAGGTTTGGCTCGCCTCATGCGTTACGGTCATAAAAAACCCCCATAAAGTCATTCCAGAAAGAACAAAGGGAGCATATTCAATGAGCGAAACATCAAAAAGGGTTGTGTAGACTAGGCAGAAGACAGCGGTCATAGCAATCGGATGAAGCAACGACCATCCCATACCGATTACCGACCCACGATACCGAGTCCTAAGGTCTTTTATTACTAAAGACAACCAAAAATAACGCATTTGCCATATTTGGGTAAAATAGTCTGAAGTCGCTGCGATCGCCTTAGTCATGGGACTCCTATAGATTCTGAAAAGAGGTAACCAGACCCTCTTTGCTGATATTTTTGCCGAAAAAACGACCAGTTTATGTTAAATTGGCAATTGCCTAAACTCTCTAGCTTCTAAAGAAGTTTGGCCATAACATACCAATTTCAGGATTTCGACACAACGTGAGTTCTGGTATGGTACCCCATAGCAAATCTCTACTACCGTTACCAAGTCAAGTCATCAGTGATAAGCACTTAGCCTTTGCTTTTTAGTTTTTTACAAACAATTCTCACACACAGTGGCGCAAACTCCTCTTTCAAAAACTGATCTCTCCACCGATCTCTCCTCAGAGGATGAACCTCCTCTTAAAAAGGTCGCCCTCGTCCACGATTGGCTCACCGGAATGCGTGGTGGTGAAAAGTGTTTATTCGCCTTTTGCAAACTCTTTCCCGAGGCCGAACTCTCAACCCTTCTCTGGAAAAAAGGGACGACTGTTCCCCTTATTGAACAACGAAAAATCCACGCCAGTTTTTTGCAGTGGTTCCCCGGAGTTTTCTCTTATTATCGCTATCTCTTACCTCTCATGCCAACTGCGGTCGAATGGTTAAGGATCCCTAAAACGGCAGACCTCGTTCTTAGCAGTAGCCATGCCGTTGCCAAGTCAGTCGTTGTTCCCGAAGGTATCCCTCATGTCTGCTATTGTCACACCCCTATTCGCTACGCCTGGGAGATGAGAAAAGATTATTTTGGCAAACGAGGAAAACGACGCCATGAACCTCGGCGGAAACGACTCGAAAATATCTTGTACGACTCACCCCTTCACCGTCTTCGGGATTTCATACTCAATCGTATTCAACGTTGGGATAAAAAAACGAGTAGCCGAGTTACCCACTTTATTGCAAACAGCCGGACAGTTGCCCACCGTATTGAGACCTATTACGAGAGGACGGCCGAAGTCATCCATCCCCCGGTCGATACCGAGTTTTACACTCTACCGGCTGACACTACCCTGAAGGAAGATTTCTATCTTGTCGTTTCGGCCCTGGTCCCTTACAAACGGGTCGATTTAGCGGTGCAAGCCTGTGCAAAACTGAAAAAGAGACTGATCGTCGTTGGGAAAGGCCCTGAACTGAAAAGGCTTAAGAAGCTCGCCACTGCCGATATCACCTTCCTAGGCTGGCAATCAGATGAAAAAATCAGACACCTCATGCAACGGGCTAAAGCTCTTCTTTTTCCCGGCAAAGAAGATTTCGGAATCGTCCCTGTCGAAGCTCAAAGCTGTGGCACACCCGTCCTCGCTTTTGGAGAAGGGGGAGCGACCGAAACCGTCATTCCCCTCACAGAGAAAAAGGGAAGAAAGGAGGAGAAGTATAGCAAAAACCGAATGGTCTCTGACCAAAACCAAGCCGAATCCCATATTGAAGAACCGAAAACCACTCCCAAGCCAAGCCATTACCTCGCCTCCGGTGGTCTCTCTTTTCCCCTTGATGACTCTCCACCAACCGGGATTTTCTTTCCAAAACAGACACCGGCCTCACTCATAAAGGCAATCAACAAGTTCGAGGTAGTTCAAGATCGCTTTAAACCTGATGACCTCAACAGACATGCGGCTCAATTCTCTAAAGAACAATTCTTAAAGGAAATTCATAGCTACCTTCAACAGGTTGTGAAGCAACGTCCCTCACAAAACAACACCACCGGGACTAAACTTTAACAAAGAAAGGAAGATCTACATAACAGTAAGAGGCAGAGGCACCCGCATGACGCAAGACAAAGAGATATCACTTTCTTTTCTTCTGAAAATACTCACTGGCTGTCGGGTGAAACGAAAATGCTCGCCATCGTGCAATATCTTCGGGCGTTAACAACTCATAGTCGTCAACCATCGTACTCTCTTCATAAAGTGCCTGCAAAAGGTCACTAACTAACCTTGAGGATGCTTTTCGATTAACGGTTAAGAACGTCGGTTCGGCAACGACCTTTAGCTCAATTACAGAAGACAAACCCTCCACATCTTTTTTGTTATTTCCATTCGGTATTTTGGTACCCTTGGTACCAATGAATAATTCTGGGTGGTGGTCTGAAAAAATTGATATCTGTTTGAAGTTCGGGTCGTCAAGTAAGAGGTTATCGATCAGACTGTCTGAAAACGGTAATATTTTATACTTCCCCGTTGATAACAACGCATGAAGATTTTGGTTCTGCAAACCAGTAACGACAAGCGCACCATCAAGATCCTCTTCTTCCTCAAGTGCCAAGAAATGTTTCAGCATAGGGATTGTTTTATTCGCCTCATCGACCTCTTCACCAAGAAGGTTTGCCTTTAATAAAAATTGTTGGCTCGTTAAATGCATTCCGGAGCCTTCTTCTCCAAGACATAGTTTTTTACCGGCAAGATCGTCGAACGAACGAATCTCACCTTCTTTTCGAACGATGAGTAAGGCGACCTCGTAATACAGTGGCGCTACAATGGCCATTGAATCACTATCAATTGTGTCGGCTTGTAAAAAGGCAGCCTCGGCCTTTTTTTGCTTGAGAAGATGACCGTTTTCTACAGAGCCTTTGGTCTCGACGGTTTCGACCGCCCGATATGTAATATTTTCTAAAGATTTTTGCAGATCAAGAGCAAGTTGGTGGTACAGTCCCCCAGAAGTTGCACTCGCAAGACGAATTTTAACAGGCGTTATGTTCGAACCAAAAATCCAGTATAGAAAAAAAAGAAAGGTGGCCAACAGGGTTCCTAACACCGACCACTGAAAAATAGTATGTCCCCTTGACGGCTCATTCACCCGCGAGCCTGAAAGCGCAGCCACAAGGGGCACTCCCTTAAACCACAAAAGGCGTCGCCCCCACTCACTAATGGGCCTTGCTAAAATCGGCTCTCCTTCGAGGTATCGAGTTAAATCATCGGCTAACTCAGCCGACGAGCCATAACGCTTGTTCGGCTTTTTCTGAAGACATTTCAAACAAATCGTCTCAAGATCAGAGGAAACATCAGGATTGTGTTTTCGAGGAAGCTCGACCTCCTTATGAATAACTAACAACAAAGTATCCACGACGGAATCAGCCTTAAAAGGAGGTCTACCCGTTAACATCTCGTAAAGAATTGCACCGAGCGAATAGACATCGCTCCTTTCACTCACAACATCATGTTGACCTGCCGCCTGCTCAGGCGACATATAGCTCGGAGTACCGACGGCCGTTCCTGACATCGTAATTTTTGCCGAACCACTTGTATGTTTGGCCAAACCAAAATCAGTGACCCAAACATGCCGCTTTTCATCTAATAAAATGTTTGCCGGTTTGAGATCCCGATGCAGAATATCATTCTCATGGGCGTGAGCGATCGCACGGGCAAGCGTTCGAACGATCTCACCAATCTCGCGATCGGTTAATGTCCCTTCTTGAATAAACTTGGAGAGGTCTCCTCCTTCGACGTAGTCCATAGAGAAATAGTGTTGGCCATCAACTTCACCAACCTGGTAGATAGTTACAATATTGGGATGAACTAACTTGCCGGCTGCACGTGCTTCGGAATAAAATCGATCGATCTCTTCTCCACTGGCGAGACGACCATCGCGGATCATTTTTACCGCCACCATACGATCAATCCCACGTTGATGCGCCTTACAAACGATTCCCATGCCACCATGCCCGACAATTTCGTAGAGTTCGTAATCGCCGAATAGAAATGCTTTTTTCCCCTCACTTACAACAGGCTCAAGGCCAAAGCGCTTAGCAAACGTTGCCAAATCGAGCTCTTCTGCCGAGCCTTCTCTTGGGTGATCACCGATGGGGAGTGTCTCTTCTAAAGAGGCAGACTGAAGTGACGACTCGGTTTTGGTAGTGAGAGGGCCCGATACGACATCGGAAGAGTCTTTGTCGGTTTGGTAAGGGACCTCGGAAGGCAATTTGGGAACGATCGTTTTTGCCGTTACAAAATGGATTAACGACTGATTCTCAGCCAAAACCTGTTGCCATAGTTTTGGGATGCTCTTTCCCTCGCCAGCCTCCCCTTGCTCAATATCCAAAGAAAAATCAGATACCAAGGGGAGAACATCTTCGGTGGTGACCTTGGAATCAGTCGTCTGACCAGAAGCGACCAGTTGGTCTTGAAGGTCTTCAAGAGTTGGCCCAGCCAAAAGTTTTATAAGGTCGGCCGTTGTGAGTAGCTCAAAAAGCTCATCAGCATATTCGGGGTACCTTTCCAAGAATTGTTCTCGGTCAAACTCAGCCTCTGCGTCCCGTTGACTAAACAATTCACACAGAACCTCGTCAAAACCTCCCTCTCCAGAGTCTGAGGATGGGTCGCTTGCTCCTTTTCTTTTTTTCTTTGCAGGTTCGTCCGAGCTCATAAAGCCTTTCCAAGGTAATTCTTTATACCATTAAATTTCAGAGAACTGTTTTCGTAAATTTTGAAGCCCTCGCTTTAGAAGTCCGGCAACTGCTAACTGAGATTTTTCCATCGCCTGTGCAATTTCGGCTAGCGAGTATCCCTCAAGATATCTCAGCCGAAGAGCATGATGTTGTGAAGTCGGTAATTTATCGAGCTCCTTGGCAAGACGCAGAGCGGCCTCTCCCCGCATGACTCGCTGGCTCGGCGAAGAAAACTCGCCCGGTAGCTGATTCCGCATAACTCGACCACTCGCCGTTGAGTTATCAAGGCGGTTCTCCTTCATGGCCGATCGTTTTTGTGTTGCCACATGACGCCGAACCATCTGATTAAGGTTGTTTTCAAGAATTTTTTTAATCCAGCCGATCAATTCAGGTTCTTGTTTCCCCTGAAACTGTTTTAGGTCTCGCTGTACATCAAGAAAGGTTAGCTGAATAACATCTGAAGCATCAACTCGATTTTTTACCCGATGATCGAGCCGTCTTTCGGCTAGAAGTCGGAGAAAAGGACGGTATTTTTCCAGAAGCTCGCCCAAAGCTTCACTCTCTCCTTCAATAGCCCGTTGAAACAGTTGTGGGTTCGTAAAAAGAGACATAAAAGGACCAAAGCAAAAATTTCGAAAAACCGAAGGGCGGAGGCAACAACAAGTCGGCCACTGATAGAACCTTAGGCTGCTATTATAATTGAACCTCCATGAACATAGAACCCTTTCTTCCCTAGGCCATCCTACCATTCATTTAAGGGGTTCTGGACAACCATTCAATGGACATCTCAAAAAATTTCACCCGAGTTATTCGCACAAAGAGGGTAAAACTTGGGCAATTTATAGGGTGAAGCTAGCTTTTTTACCAAACTGCTCTAGCCTTGGACGTTAATTTCTGACACAATCCCCTCTCCTTGGAGTAGGATTTGCAAAAACAAACTGCTGGGAAGATCGATTTACATAGCTAACTTTGGTTTGCAGGCGAAACATCAATGATTGATGCACATGCCGCGCAGGATGCACGGGAGCAACCGATGACTGAACAAAAACTTACCGTACTACCGACCGACAATAAAGAACAGGCCGCTTTTTCTCATCAAGAAGTTCAAAATGTTCCTTTTCTTGATATCAAACGAGATAACTCGCCACTTCTCGAAGAAATACAACAGGCTGTAACTGATGTCTGCGCAAGTGGTATTTATGTTCTTGGACCCGAGTGCCAGAAATTGGAAAAGACCTTTAAAGAGATTTGCCACGTTGACCATGCAATTGCTTGCTCTTCGGGTAGTGACGCTCTCTTATTGGCGCTAATGGCAATTGAGATCGGCCCCGGCGATGAGGTTATCCTCCCTTCGTTTACTTTTTTTGCAACGGCAAGTGCCGTCTGGCGACTTGGGGCAACCCCCGTCTTTGCCGACATCGATCCCGTCAGCTACAATATTGACCCTGCCGCCGTCGAGAGAGCGATTACTCCAAAAACCAAGGCAATCATTCCGGTTCACCTTTTTGGTCAATGTGCTGACATGGACCCACTGAACCAACTTGCTCATGAACATAAACTATATATCATCGAAGACGCAGCACAGGCCGTCGGTGCCAAGTACAAAAATCGCCCTGCCGGCTCCATGGGGCATATGAGCGCCTTCAGTTTCTACCCAACGAAAAATCTTGGTGGTTTTGGCGATGGTGGCCTTTTGACCTCGACGGATAGCCAGCTCGCCGATCGCCTTGCTCTTTTGCGCGTCCATGGTATGCGTCCTCGTTATTACCACAAAGTGGTTGGCATCAATAGTCGACTCGACGCGATGCAGGCCGCCGTACTAAACGTTAAAGCTCGGTACCTTGACCAATGGACCGCTGCACGTCAAAAACATGCAAGTCGTTATCACGAACTCCTGTCGATGACGGCTCTCAGCCAAATCATTAGCCTTCCCGAGACAACTGATGGCTGCAAACATGTCTGGAACCAGTTTACCCTCCGGATTCCAAACGGAAAACGTAATGCACTAAGAGAGTTCCTTTCAAATCAAAATGTCGGCACCGAAATCTATTATCCTGTGCCACTCCATCAACAAGAGTGTTTTGCCTCACTTGGCTGGGAACATGGAAGCTTACCCGAAACCGAAAAAGCAGTCGAAGAAGTCTTGCACCTGCCAATTTTCCCGGGAATAACTGAACAGGAACAAATCTACGTTGTAAAAAACATTATGAATTTCTACAGACAAGAAGGGCTCCTCGACACAACCTATGCCAACGACCGAAAGGTCGCCTAAAACCTCAACCAATTCTCTTGTCAAAACAATTTTAATAAGCAGCCCCAGGCTCTTTATCAGAGCTCGGGGCTGTTGGTTTTTTTACAACCCTAAAACCAACATTTTTGAAACTGGAGCATACAGAAAAAAGCACATAACCGATCTAACCCATCCCCCTTGGGGGCAAAAAGAGCTTCTTTTAATCTCATTGGACTCTTTTTAAAATTTCTCCACCATCTATTTGCCAGAGCGAGCTACTCTTGGGGGTGCAATTTATCCTTCGACTTTATGTTGGGTAGAACCGTTTCTTAGTCGGCAAGGAAAAATTATAACGCCTATTACAAGTTTCAACTAATTTGTCCCTAACGGGAAAGGCCTGGCCAGTGTCACATTTAGCAACAGCACTAAAAACCAATATACTCCTCGAATCGGGCACCAATGAGCTGGAAGTTCTCATCTTTCGCATTGGCGAACAACGGTATGGGGTGAATGTCGCCAAAGTCCGAGAAGTTTTAGAAATTTGTCCTGTCACCCAAACTCCGACGAACCACCACGCTGTTGAGGGGATTATCCAGGTTCGAAACAGAGCGATTATTTTGCTCAACCTAGAGCGGTACCTTAAGCCTCATTTGACCGAGATGCCGAGAAACTCAAACGACATCATTCTGTTGCTTGAATTTAATGATGAATTGCTTGCCTTCCGCGTAAGTGCAATCGAACGAATTTTCCGTATTAGCTGGAACAAAGTCGAGCCTGTCCCAGCTATGGAGACTCTTGAAGCCCCCGTTACCAGCGTTATTCGCCTTGGTGGGGATCTTGTTTTAATGCTTGACTTTGAAAAAATTGCAGTCGTGGCAAACATTGGTAATCGAGCAAATGAAGTCGATAAGGATTTTGATGAAAATCTCGAATATGTTGCTGATGAGGAAAGGATTAAAAAACTCAGGAATTTCCCTCTCGTCTTTGCAGACGACTCACCCACTTTCCGCATGATGCTTCATGACGAGCTTACCGAAGCAGGTTATACGAATCTAACC
>JALCBQ010000082.1 GCA_028066335.1 Pirellulaceae bacterium | reverse complement strand
AAGGTTACAAAGACTATCTGTCGCCCGAGACGGTATCATTATTGGCAAACGGGTGTGAACGCGGATCCTTTTAAGGTGGCGAATTTTCCCCAAAGGCTCGATTAGCCTTTGAAGCTGACGATCTGAAAGGGTCAGCGGATCTCCCCCACTAAGGATGACCTCCTGACATGACCGATCATTTTTAACGAGCCCAACAAGGCGAGACCACAACTCACTGGAAGGGGGCGAATCGCTATAGGGATAGTGTTTCCGAAAACAGTACCGACAATGAATTGCACAGTTTTGAGTCGTTACAACGAGGTATCTCCCTTGATATTTTTGCAAAATTCCTGGTTCGATTGTTGCCCTTTTTTCGTCGAGCGAATCAGCTGTAAACCCTTCTACATCAAGGGTTTCCCTCTTATCGGGTAAAACTTGGAGCAGAAGGGGATCGTCTCGATTGGAGAGATCAATTCGGTCAAGAAACTCACGTGTAGCAAAAAGAGGAAAATCGTCAGATCCCTTCGCCGCTAGAGGATAGTCGTCAGAGGAAAGGGCCAGATAATCAAAGAGGTCGGCCGTTGTGCGGATCGCTGACTTGAGCGACAACTGCCACGGGGAAATCTCTTGCTCACAAATCTTTTCCATACAAAGGGTTACAGCTTTTTATTATTGAGAAAATTAACAAATGCCCCAAACTGCAGAGCCAAATTGCTCTCTTTCAGAGTTACCTATCTTCGTTTATAATACCACCTCTTTCGCGAAAATGTTAGTCGGCGACCTTCTCAAATTAGAGAGAGGTGGCCAAGAGATTCTTCCAAAGTCGCTTCGCAGAGCAAAGCTCTAGCACTACCATAAATTATTTATACAAAAAGACTTAACCAGTACGAGAGACGAGCGTGACAACTTATAAAACGAGTGACTTCCGAAAAGGGCTCAAAGTACAAATTAATAATGAGCCCTACCTGATGACCGAAATGAATTTCGTCAAACCGGGTAAGGGTAACGCTTTCTATAAATGTAAACTCAAAAATCTGGTCCGTGGAACGACCCTCGACCGCACCTACAAAGGGGGAGAGACCCTCGAGTCGGCCGATGTCATGGAGTTTACAACCCAGTTTCTTTATAAACAGGGGAACACCTTTGTCTTTATGCACAGAGAGACCTTCGAGCAGTACGAACTTTCAGCCGATCAAGTCGGCGATAACTGGAAATACCTCATGGAAGGGATGCCATGCCAGATTACCCTTTTCAACGGGAACCCAATCTTGATGGACCCTCCCGTTCAGGTCGAACTCAAAGTCGATTTTTGCGAACCGGGTGCTAAAGGAAATACTGCCACCAACGTGACCAAGCCCGTTACCGTCGAAACAGGTGCCGAAATCCTCTGCCCGATTTTTATTGAAATGGGGAACGTTATCAAGGTCGATACCCGCACCGGTGCCTATGTCGAACGGGTCAGTACTTCTTAAAAGATGGCCCAGGCCCTGCCTCATGACCGACCGGAAAAATTTCTTACCGACTGCAACTCTCGAAAATCTAAAAAAACGGGCCGCACTCCTTGAGAGCTTGCGGCTCTTTTTTCGACAACATGACTTCCTAGAGGTTCAAACCCCTATCCTCTCGGCCGATACTGTCGTTGACCGATACCTTGAACCATTTCAGATCGTTACCCAATCAGCCCCAGATTTCTCACCACAAAAGGGGGCGGCTCCTCCGTCGGCAAGGCGGTATCTTCAAACTTCGCCCGAGTTCGGTATGAAACGCCTCCTTATAGGTGGCCTCGAAAAAATTTACCAGATCACACATGCCTTTCGTCAAGACGAAACGGGGCCTCTCCATAATTCTGAATTCACCATGGTCGAGTGGTACCGTTGTGGCGACGACCAACAGGCGGCTATCGATCTCTTGGCCGATCTTACCCAAAACCTCCTTAACAAGGAGGTACAGCAAACGACATACGCCGATCTTTTTCTCAAACACATTGGCCTCAATCCACACGTTGCAACGGTTGATCAACTCAAAGAGGCGACGACCTCTTACGCAATCCCTGACTACCTCCTGGCCCCCTCTCCTCAAAAAATCTCATCGACATTATCAACAGGTCACCAGAACAAAACAGAGGGAGACGATGGTCAAAAAGAAGATTGGCTAAACTGGATTTTTGCCGAACTCATTCAGAACAAACTAGGGCGAGAGAGACCGCTCATTGTCAACGACTACCCCGCTTGTCAGGCAGCGCTCGCCAGAACGGCAAAACAGACTTTTCAAGAAGAGGATGGGAAACCCAAAATCATTACAGAGGTCGCCGAGAGGTTCGAACTCTTTGTCGATGGAATCGAACTGGCCAATGGTTACCACGAGCTACTCGATCCAGAGGTACTAGCGATGCGCAATGAGAGAGTCAATGACTTCCGCGAACTTGACGGGAGAGAGCGGCTGCCCGAAGAGAGCTATCTTCTGCAAGGGATGAAGGCCGGCTTACCACCATGTAGTGGTGTCGCTCTCGGTTTTGACCGACTCGCAATGGTCGCCTTTGGCCTTTCGACGATTTCAGAGATCCTTCCATTCCCAGATGGGCGCGCCTAGACAGAGCTGCAACGTGGTCGCTTCAGAAACCTTACTAAACCCCACCTGCAAGTCGAGGGATCGTAAAGGAATACAGGATAATCACTACACCTGTTGAAAGAAGGCTCCATGGTGCCCACTCGGGCGGTGTAAAATCTTTCGTTTCGGTCGAAACAATCAACTCTTCGTTACCTAGCCCGTCGGTTTGGAGAGTTTCAACTTCGTAAGGGACCAGCGTCGCCTTCTTAACAGTAAGGCACTCTCCTCCCAAAATACAACAAATAATACCGACAGCGAGAAAAAAGGCACGCCACATTTTAAAACTCCTCCAATAGGGAACGAATACCCCCTATAATATCGACCATCGAGGGCTAAAAATATCGTCTGTAGCCCATAGATTTTCTCCTCCCTCAAGAACAAAGCGGCACAACTGTTATATTCAACACAACAGTCGGCCACAAATGCCACACCCATTTACTGACCCATTGCCGAAACGATCGACGTGCCTTTACCCCCTCCATCATTGCCAATTTTTTCCGATCAGTACGAGCTCATCGACTTTGGAGATGGACGCAAGCTCGAACGATTTGGCGATTATCGGCTAGATCGGTACAGCCCGGCAGCCGAAGGTTTTTCTCGCCAGAAAGAATCGGTATGGCAACAAGCCGATAGTTACTATCGGCGGGAAGAAGGTGGCCAAGGAAGGTGGCACAACGAGAGGCGGCTTCCATCGACATGGCCCCTCTCGTTTGGCAAATTAACTTTTTTATTAAAAAAGACCGACTTTGGCCACCTCGGCCTTTTCCCCGAACAGCTGACAAACTGGCAATGGATTTATCAGACACTTCTCACCTTTCGCGAGCAAGAAAAGAGGCCGGCGAGGGTTCTGAACCTCTTTGCCTACACAGGTGGCAGCACACTGGCAGCGGCCCTGGCCGGTGCCGAAGTCACTCACGTCGATGGCGCCAAAAACGTTGTCACCTGGGCCCGTGAAAACAGTAAGCTTTCTGCCCTGGCCGATGCACCGATTCGGTGGCTTACCGAAGATTGTACAAAGTTTGTCGCTCGCGAACGTCGTCGTGGCAATCGTTACGATGCGATCATCCTAGATCCCCCAACCTATGGCCATGGCCCCAAGGGCCAGCCGTGGAAAATCGAAGAACACCTCTCTCCCCTCCTTGAAAACCTTGGGGCTATTCTTTCGACGAAGGTGGCCCTTTTCTTGTTGACATGGCACAGCAAAACGATCAGCCGTCGATCACTGAATGACCAACTGACAAAAACGATTCCACTCGATCGCTTTCAGCAACCTACTTTTTCCCCTTTGCAAATACCTAGCCGCTACGGTGCTGCCCTACCAAGTGGGCAGCAAGTCTCCCTTTTAGGTCAAAACCTTACTCCCTAGGGACCTCCTTTGTTACGTCGAAAGAATACCTCCTTATGTCTATGCCAACGATTACGAGTTTTCAAAATCCTAAAATCAAACAGGTAATGAATTTGCGTACCCGCAAAGGCCGAAAAGACAAAGGACGGTTTGTTGTCGACGGCCTCCGTGAGATTAAGCGAGCAAACGATAGTGGCCTAACGATCTCTGAAATCTATACTTGTAGTGCTCATTGTAGTGAAGCTGATACTCGCACCCTAACTGAGATTGCACAAAAGGCCAACCTCCCTCTTCATCCCGTTACCCAAGAGGTCTATGCAAAAATCTCTTATGGCGATCGCCAATCAAATGGTATCGCTGTTGTGGAAACTCGGTACCGAAACCTAAACGATTTTCGGCCCGAAAAAAATTGTCGTGTCGGTGTGATGGAACGGGTTGAAAAGCCGGGAAACCTTGGAGCTGTTTTACGTAGCGCCGACGCAACCCAGTTTTCTGCGATTTTTCTTGCCGATCCGATCATTGACCTCTATAACCCAAATGTTATTCGCTCGAGTACCGGTGCGATCTTTTCGGTCCCTGTCTACCTTTGCAAAGCTGAGGAAGCTAAAGCATGGCTCCTTCGTGAGAAATTCGACATTTTTGCAGCTCACCTCAAAGGGGCCCAAGAATATACGGTTCCCAACTATTCGGACAAAACGGCAATCGTTCTTGGCAATGAAGCGGCCGGTCTTACATCCGTTTGGGAAAAAGAGCCCGTTCATCCGATCAGACTCCCCATGCTCGGCACTGTTGACAGTCTGAATGTCTCAGTGACAGCCGGTGTTTTATTTTATGAAGTCTTGCGACAACAACGACAAAATCGGTAGCTGAACCCCTCTTTCCCAAAAAGTACCACCCCCTTTCGAGTACAGCTCATGCGTCTCACAATCGCGACACAACGGCGATATCAAAAGGATGCACTGTCGTCAATCTGACAACATCCTGCAGCCCCTCCTCGAAAGGGCTCTTCTTTAAGCACCACCCATAAATTCCCATAAATACTTTATACAAAACACTTTACGACACAAAGATAATTTATGCCCATCACTTTGGCACGCAGGGTGCGTTAGGAAGATGGTATCTCGCAAACCTGATATTCAACTTCCCCTTTATCGGAGTCTTCCCATGTCAATTCTCAAAACTACAACTATCGTTGGAACCTTGCTTTGCTCTTCGTTCCTTTTTACAAATGTCGCTAGTGCTGCCGATGGCCTCGGCTCTGTCCGATCAGCTGCCGACCGCCTTGGAGGACTGGCCCGTCAACTTGAGAACGAAGTGATAGATCTTCGCCCTTTTCCTGGCCAGGTCTCTTTGATCACTGCCGCGACAAATGTTGACATTCTTGCAGAACGGATTCGAGTTAATGCAACGGTCCGTGGCTCAATACGAACAATCGAGCGCGATCTTGCAACGATCAATTCTCAGATGCAAAAAATTCGTCGCTTGGAACGTCAACTTGACGTTTGGGCACGACCACGCCGAGGCAACGATTTTGCCTGCTCACAACGAACAAGTCGAATCGTTCGCAAAATGGAGACCCAGATTCATCGAATTGAAGATGGTCTTAGCAACCACTTCTACTACGACACCTACTATGATCGTGGCCTTGGCCACAGCTACCGCAGTAGCTACGTACGTGGACATGGTGTTGGTTACGGACGACACGGCGGAACAACTGTCTACCGCCGAACGACAAGCCGTGGTGGAACTATCTCGGTCGGTAGCCATGGCATCTCAATTGGAAAAGGTGGTTTCCGTTTCCACATTGGTAAATAACACAGTCACATTGGTGGCTAAATGGGAATCAGAAAAAAGCCCCATCCCTTGATGCCCCACGCGGGGCTTTGGCAGAGGCGACTTTAAGTCGCCTCTGTTTTTTTATGCACCGACTCTTCACGACGACACCTTCGGCAAAAAAGAGTTTTTAAGGGTCGAAACAGACAACTAGACCTGTGGCGGGGTAGTGACGACTTGGTAATTTCCTTCGCCTAATAGCGAACTGATCCTATCTTTAAGTTCCGGAGTGACTTCGGCCCTTATCTCTTCAGAAGCCAAATGAACCCGATCACCAGATTTCAATGTTAAGGTAAACTCGACTTTTCGGTCGCCGGCAAATGATTGCAAGATTCTTTTGAGTTGGACAATTGTTTCGGGAGTCGTTCTCGCTTCGGCAAGGTGAATTCGAATCCCGGAAGTATAATGTTGCTCGAGTTGACTCACAGGGATAACTTCATTACAAATCAGGTTGGCTTCATCGCCCCCCCGTCGATCGATCGTTCCCCTGATCACAACGACTGCGTCAGGCTCGACCAAATGTCCCAGTTTGGCGAAATCTTCGGGCCACATGATACATCGGATACTTCCCTGAGCATCTTCAAGGTCAAAATTTGCAAATTTGGTATGGGTTGAGCCTTTGCGAACTTTTCGGACATGTGCCGTTTTAATTGACGAAATCATCCCACCCAAGATGACCTCTCTTTTCGTCTCAACATCAACAATGGCAGCGGTCGAATGTGAACAATATGTCCTAAAACTGTCAGAAAATTCGGCCAAAGGATGCCCATTGATATAGAAACCCAAAACCTCTTTCTCCATGAGCAACTTCTCTCTATGAGGGATCTCCTCCAGATCGGGCAGGCTGGCCGTATCAAGTTCGCCTTGTTCCTCTTCGGCCTCTCCACCAAAAAGACTCTGCTGCCCGCGACGTCTGTCGGCGATCGACTTGGCACCTGCTGAAACGGCTCTTTCGACGATTTCTAACAACTGCGACCGTTTCGCCTGGAAACAATCGAATGCACCGGCCTTGACTAAAGTCTCGATCGCGGCTCGGTTACACTCAGAAGGGTCGACCCTTTCGCAAAAATCAAAGAGGCTCTTAAACGGCCCCTCCTCATCTCGTGCTTTTACGATTGCTTCAGCAGCTGAACCACCACAACCTTTAATAGCAGCCATGCCAAAATGAATTTTCCCATTCGCGACCGAAAATTCGACATGTGAAGTATTGACTGAAGGGGGGACGACCTCGATCCCCATTCGCTCGCAATCTTCCATATGCTCGACGAGGGCATCTTTACGTTTAAAGTTTCTTCCGGGAATATCGCCGGTAAGAAGGGCAGCCATGTACTCGACCGGATAATGAGCTTTTAAATAGGCGGTCTGATAAGCGATCAGTGCGTATGCAGTCGAATGACTTTTATTAAAACCATAACCTGCAAACTTTTCGATCATGTTCCAAAAATCTTCTGCCTCTTTGAGCTTGAGCCCTTTGCCAGTCGCCCCTTTGAGAAATTGCTCCCGGTTGGCGTTGATCGTTTCTACCTTTTTTTTGCTAATTGCCTTAATACACGTGTAGGCACTGGCAAGCTCGATATCGCCTAAGTGGTTGAGTATTCTCATGACCTGTTCCTGGTAGACCATAACACCATTGGTCTCTTCAAGGATTTCTTTTAAGACAGGATGTTTATACTCGGCCTGCTTTCGACCATGTTTGACATCGATATAGTCGTCGACCATTCCCCCTTCAAGTGGCCCCGGTCGATAAAGGGCATTTGTCGCCACAATATCTAGGAAGTGGTCTGGCTTCATTTTTTGCAGCAGATCACGAATACCACCCGACTCAAGCTGAAAGATCCCCTTGGTTTCACCACGACACAAGAGAGCAAAGGTCTTTTCATCATCCAGTGGGAATTTCAATGGATCGATTTTTTCGCCGGTCGTCTGTTTGATCAACTCGACTGCCGAACGCAAAATGGTCAAGTTCCGGAGTCCCAGAAAGTCCATTTTCAACAGGCCGGCCGCCTCGACATCATTCATAGACCACTGGGTAATAATGTCCGTTTTCCCGGGAACCCGTCCGAGTGGGACATAATCGGTTAGTGGCTTGTCGGCGATCACCACGGCAGCGGCGTGAGTCCCGACATTTCTTGCCAACCCCTCGATTTTCATGGCAAAATCGAGAAGCTCGCGAACCTCACCATCCCGTTCATACTCATCCCGTAATTCGGTACTTTTCTTGATCGCCCCGTCGATCGAGATACCAAGATCATCAGGGACCATGTCGGTAATCTGATTCACCCGAACCAGTGGAATACTGAGAACCCTGCCGACATCTTTGATCGCTGCGCGGGCAGCCAAGGTTCCAAAAGTTCCGATTTGAGCGACGTTTTCTTCGCCATATTTTTCTTTCACATACCGTATGACGTCACCACGACCGATTTTGCAAAAATCGATATCGATATCGGGTGCTTCCAGACGATTTTCGTCGAGAAATCGCTCAAAAAGGAGGTCGTATTTGATTGGACAAACATGACTAAGATAGAGAGCAAAGCAAACGAGCGCCCCGACACCACTCCCCCGTGCTGTCGCCGGTATTTCACACTTTCTGGCGTAATCAACAAATTCCCAAACGATTAAAAAGTAGTTCGAAAAACCGAGCTTTGAAATCACCCCAAGCTCCCGATCCAGTCGCTGAACAACGGCCTCAGAAAACTGACCATTTGCATACATCTCAGGGATGTCGGCATATCGTTCACGGAGCCCTTGCTCGCAGAGTTCTCGAAGATACTGATCGGGTGTTTTTTCGGGTGGAACCTCAAACGAGGGAAAATGTCGCTGACCAAGGTCAAGCTCGATATCGACACTATCGGCAATTTTCTGACTAAGGGCGACGGCCTCTTCATTGCCCGAAAATTTTGCGTACATCTCGCTTTGACTACGAAGATAGAACTCATGCCCGTGCATTTTCATTCGATTTGCATCGGTGCGGAACTTGCCAGTATTGATACAGAGTAGAATATCTTGTGCGTCGGCGTCTCCTTTTTCGACATAATGGCAGTCACTCGTCGCCACGAGTGGAATACCGATTCTTTTAGAGACCTCGACCGTTCCCTCAAGGGCAAGCTTCTGAATATCGACCCCATTATTCATAATCTCAAGGAAATAACGATCGCCGAAAACCTTGCGAAACCATTTGGCCGTTTCGATAGCTGCCCCCAGCTTTTCTTCGGAGGCAGCGCCGGTGAGTAACTTTCGATTGAATTCACTGGAGACACAACCACTCAGGCAGATAATCCCTTCGTTATACTTTTCAAGAAGCTCTTTATCGATACGTGGTTTAAAATAAAAACCTTCAAGAGCAGCATACGAAGCCATTTTGACAAGGTTTCTAAAGCCGGTCTTGTTTTTTGCCAAAAGGGTAAGGTGGTAACTTGAATCTTTCATTGTGCCCCCCCCTTTATCAAAACGGCTGCCAGGGGCGATATAGGCCTCGTACCCGATAATCGGATTGATACCGACCTCTTTGCAGGCACGGTAGTGTTGCAGCGCTCCATGGAGATTCCCGTGATCGGTCAAGGCCAGGGCATTCATCCCATATTCTTTGGCCTTGTTGACAAGGCGCGGGATCGAACTTGCCCCATCAAGGAGGCTGTAATGGCTATGGCAATGCAAGTGGACAAAAGAAGGTGTATCGGTCATCGGAGAATTATTTGGCCAAGGGGGTACAAAAAGAGAGAGTCTGCCATTGTACCAGAGGGGATTTCCGGTGCCAGTTCTTTTGCAAACAAGTGCTTAAAAGGAATGGTTATTCTCAAATCGCTGTTTACTCAATGAAGCGGGCAAGTGTGAGTGTATACTATAATAAAAAGGGCCACACCGAATAATGGCATGGCCCTTTTTTTTAACATTATCTCAAGAAAACAGCTTATTTACGAATTTTCCGTCTTCGCTGAAGCTCCTGGAACTCACGCTCTTCTTCTTTGCTATTTTGGGGTGAAATGAGTTGTAGCTTCCGGTCATAAACGACATTATAACTATAGTCGACACGGTGTGCCTCATCAGCGGTTGCCTGTGGCTTGACCGTGATATCCCACCGTAAAATGCCCTCTTTTCGATCGGTGCGAAGATAAGCTTTATCCTTGCTGAGTTCTTTATCGCTATCTCCTAAAAGGGTCACTCGAATATCGTTCTCATTCTCAGAGACGGGTATACGGTCAAGGAGTCGTAGCGTAATCGGATTGCTTTTGTAGTTTTCAACAGAAAGTTCGTAATCGAATTTTTGTTCACGATTTCCACCTTGAACTTTTTCAGTTTTGTTTGCCAAAACCCGTCTGGCCCGTACCTGAGAATCGGCTCCGAATCCGACGACAAATAGTTCCTGACGGGTTACCGTAGGTATGTCGCCTCGTCCAACAAATTGATTGTCAAGATAAACAGTCACTACACCACCGAGAAGGTCTTGCCCAGTAAGGTTTTTAAGTTCAGCCTCACGATAGACATAACTCGTCAAGACTGGCGTTGCTACGTGATAAAAAGTGCCATCTAGGTCGGCCTTAAGAACTCGAACGACCTGTTGATCGGCACGACTGGCCAACGAGACAGTTCCTTGGATCGAATAATCGATACTGGGGGTTTCGGTGATTTCGGCGAGTGTCTGGGCGAGTTGCAGAGTCTCGTTTGCCTGGGTGTAAAACTCAAGTTGTTGCATGCCGTTGGCAGCGATATTCATCTTCCAGTTTGTGTCGGCCTGTATTTTCTTATCATGGTTAGCACGATTACTGAATTCGAGCGCCTGTTGTTGGGCACGGAGGTTTTTCCCGTAATCAAGTCGTTGTTGGTTGGCCGCTCGGCCACGACCTTGAATGAGATCAATCGGTGGTCGTCCATTTGAAGAAAAAGGGTCGCCGGCAACAACATTTGCTCCCTGTGGAACTGGAACCTGCTCTCCCCGTTGGCCAGTCGCCCCTGTCCCGAGAGTCACCTTGAAGGGGGCAAGACCAGGTCCATGAGCACTCATGGCCGGCGAGGCGGTCGAAAGGGTCAGGTCGATCTGCGACCAGTTTTCACCTGTCATTTGATGGATAAGGGCGCTATACTCGAGGTTGACACTTTTCTTCTGGGTATCGCCTCGGAGGGTATAACTAGGGCTCCAGCCACAATTATTCACAAGGTAACTCAAATGGAGTGTGACAGGGTTTGCCTCCTTTTTCTGGACAAACAAAACCGCTTCTCTAACAACCTTCGTTGCATCGACCGAAAGCTCATTTCTCTTTTTTTGTAAATAGTCAAGCTCTTCGGTTAGCTTCTTTCGCTGAGCGTTGTACTCGAACTCTTCGTCATCGATTTTATCTCGTTGACTAAAATTGAACTCGGCCAACTCGTGCAAAGTGGCGGCGTTGAGGACACCACTTTTGAGTTCTTGTGTCGAGGTCACAGCGACAAAATTTTCCATTTTATCAAGATATTGTTTTCTCTTGTTTAAGAGATTGAGTTTGCCCGAAATCGCTTGAAGTGAACTTCTCACCTTTTCAATTTCGCCGTCAAGCCCCTGAAGTTCCGCGCTCGGCTCTTTACGCACTGCTCTTGTCCGATAGCGTACACCCCGGACCTCCAGCCCGTTTTCGGTCTCGGCAAAAAGGCTATCTGAAATGATTTGAGCCGGCAGGTTACCGACGACATACTCGTGTTCACCAATACCATTGCTGAGTGTTACCGTGCGGGTAACAAGTGCCTGCGTCCTGTAAAGAGTCACTTCAGAGACCCGACTCGTAACGGCAGTCGAGGGAGGGCCGGCAGCTCTATTTGCCTGACCAATCGCCGGAGCTACTTCGCCCATTATGAGCATTGTAAAAACGAAAAAACCGACAAGGGAGAAACTGGCCCTGTTCCTGCACCTTTGCCATATAAATCGACAACCACCTAAAAAACGGCCTTCTGTTGCCAGGGTTCTTTGCTCTTTTTTTCCCGCAATGTGCGGTTTTTCTCCACAATGTCTTTTCATCTTCTGAATCATTGCCATCTCCTTTTTACAAATATTGGATCTTTAACAACACAGTAGCTCTTTCCACAGTTTGTGGCCAAAGCGATAGACACAGTATGACACAAACAAGTTCCCCAAAGAGTAACAGCTTTGTAACAATCTTGTTCGTTACTTCTTCGCAAGATCTTTTCGTTTCAGAGAGGCGCAAAAGGAGCCAAGTCTTGGGAAATAAAGGGTTTCTCAATAGAGGGAGGGTATGGCAAGGCTGAGGGCCTCTTTTGAAAAATACTCTTCAGAGGGCTCTATTCGGTGAGTTCACGCTCAAAACGGGCGAAAATCATACGCCCTGCATGGGTCTGAATGACACTTGTAACGGTCGTCTGGACGAGCTTGTGGACATAATCTCTGGCACCTTCGACGACGACCATCGTTCCATCTTCAAGATAACCGACCCCTTGGGTCGCCTCCTCACCTGGTTTGACGATTCGAACCTGGACATCTTCTCCTGGCAAGAAATTCGGCTTTAGGGCGTTGGCAATTTCGTTAAGGTTAACGACAGCGACCGAATGGAGTTTGGCAACCTGATTAAGGTTGTAGTCGCCAGTGACGAGCTTTCCTTCTAAATGTTTTGCCAAAATGACGAGCTTCATATCGACGGGCTGCCCCTTGAGTTCGGCCATTTCATGCTCATAGATCTGAAGATCGATGTCGGGATCTTCTTGAAGCTTGCTCAATATTTCGAGCCCTCGGCGGCCTCGGTCGCGCCTCATTTTGTCGTTACTGTCGGCGATCGCCTGTAGCTCTCTTAAAACAAAGCGTGGCATAATGAACTGATGGTCGAAGGCATTCGTTTTCACCAAATCAATAATGCGACCATCAATAACAACACTGGTATCGAGGAGGAACGGACTAAACCCTTTGACCTCTCGTACAAACTCGACATAAGGGATAATAAATCGAAAATCACCACGAGTCTGCAATAGCAGACTAATGCAGCCGTAACAGATCATCGGCCCGACCACGAGCAACACGCCGGCCTTGGCACCTTCAGAAGCGCCGAGCGAGACATAAAGTGGTGCCAGAACAATACTGACAATGTAGGTCAAAAGGGCCCCGACCAAGAGGCCTCCATAGACCGAAGAGATAATCTCAATCTGCTTTTTTAAACGCAAATCGAGAAAAATCACACCGACGACCAAAACAATCGTCCCAAATAAAACGAGCCACGGAACGAAAGGATTCTCTGCTTTTTCTACGTGGAGATGAGAGAATAGCAGGACTGCTACCCCCATGGAGACGAGTAGGTACGCTGCGCGCAACACCCAAAGAGTCATGGCTTACCCTTGATAACTTCTCTATATGTTTGTATGTCATTGGTTCTCTGTTGGCACCGGCCACCCTTTTTTAAAAAGTGACAGGTCTGTTCCGCCAAGCCTCTACTATCAAACATAGACTGCTTAAAGTCAAGCCGATTTACCAACATTCACCCGAAGAAACAACAATTACAGGCCTCTCTTTTTGATAAATTTTTACCCTTGATGGAGGCTTTTGCTCCCTCCCCGACTTGATCGAGTCTCTCTATTTTCAAAAAAAGGGTGGAATCCGATTTTAAAAGCGGTATAAATAGCCCCAATGGGAAG
>JALCBQ010000081.1 GCA_028066335.1 Pirellulaceae bacterium | reverse complement strand
CGGCAAAAGAGGATGAAAAAGTTATTGAAAACCAAATTAACAATGACGATGAAGAGGTTGTTAAAAGAGATTTTTATTTCGAGGAAATTCTTTCAATTACCCACGATTATGTCTCCTTGTTAAAAGCAGCTGCTGGTAGAGGTAACAAATAAATTTCAGTTTTTATAAATGTGATGCTCTTAGATAAAAGACGATCTAACTGTCAGTTAGATCGTCTTTTTTTTAGGAAAAATGGTCAAGAGGTGCGCATGGCTAAAGAGGGGTAACTCGTTGAGGCTTTAGCTCATGGGGATTCGCAATCCATCATAGGCAAGCTCGATCGTATCGGGGAGTTCAGCGTTGACTGTTTTGTGGTCGAAGTCATGCGCAATATGGGTAAAATAAGTCTTTTTCGGTTTGAGCTTTTGAGCGATTTCAACCGATGCATCAAGATGAAGATGAGTAATATGGGGACGGTATCGAAGTGAATCTAGAATAAGAACGTCAAGGTTTTCGAGAAGCTTCATGCTTGCATCAGGGATTGAGCTCGTGTCGGTACAGTAGGCAATATTGCCAATACGAAATCCTAGAACTTCGAACCGGGGGCCATGTTGGAGACGGATTGGAATGATTCTGGTACCAAGTAATTCAAAGGGCTCGGTCGTTATCGAGTGGAACTCAAGATTGGGCGTTGCGCCAGCATGTGTATCTGGGATCGAGGAGAAGGCATAGTCGTATGAGTGCCGGATTCTTTTTTCGACCTGTTTTTCACAGTAGAGGGGGACATTTTTACCAAGGTAAAACGGAAAAAGGCGCAGGTCATCCAGGCCGAAAATATGATCGGCATGTTCGTGAGTATAGAGTACGGCATGAACAAGACCAATTTTTTCTCGCAGAAGTTGGCTTCGCATGTCGGGAGAGGTATCGATAAGAAGATTCCCCTCGGGGAGGCCGACGGCGACCGAGCATCGGGTCCGTTGGTTAAAGGGGTCGTCACTCAGGCAGACTTTGCAGCCACAACCGAGGGCCGGCACTCCGACTGAGGTCCCAGTCCCCAATAATATAAATTGGCCTGTAATATCTGTTGTTTGGGGATTACGTGGTGTCGGTGAGTTATTCAACGGTGCATATGGGGGGCGGAGGGAAAAGGGGCCACTCGAAGACGCTGCCTTTTGCCACAAGGGTGTACTGGCGTTTAGTCAAGCTCCGATAATACCATGAAATTTTGCCCTTGGGTACCAAAAGAAACGAAGAAACTGGGGTCGTTTTGCGGAGAGGAAGGTGTTTTTTCTCAAAATAGCACATTAGCGCTGTTATTTTTATTAAAAGGAGATAGATATTTTTACATAACGTATTGTCTCAAAGTGTTTTAAGGTGATAAAATAAACGACTTATAGCTGTAGATTCAGGTGGTAGATGTTCCTCTTGGAAAGGGGTTGCTTTGGGGCATGCTCAACAGTTTTATCCCTGAAGTGTTTTTGTTCTTTCCTAAAGAGAGTGGCCTTTGAAAGGTTTGCACATTTTACAGCAAAATGAGACTCCATGAAAAACATAAAAACGAATCAATAAGAATATAAAAGAGAGACGAATGGAAGTATTGGAACGTATTTGGGAAATTGTATCAGCCTTCTTTAGTGGCTTGCTAAAGTTCGTCGAACGCTCAATCACCTCATTGGTCGGTTCTTCGAATGCCCGTCACATAAAGAATTTTGGCAAAAAAGTCACCGCGATTAACGAACTGGAAGACAAATACAAAGCCATGTCCGATGAAGAGTTGCGAGAGCAGACTACTCTTTTTCGAAAACGGCTTGCTGCAGGGGAAACGCTTGATGACATTTTGGTCGAGGCCTTTGCCGTTTGCCGTGAGGGTGGCCGACGATTTCTGAACATGCGTCACTACGATGTGCAGCTTATTGGCGGAATGGTTCTTCATAGCGGCTCCATCGCCGAGATGGTTACGGGGGAAGGAAAGACATTAGTCGCAACCCTCCCTTGTTATCTGAATGCGCTCGAAGGAAAGGGGGTTCATGTCGTTACGGTCAACGACTACCTTGCACGACGGGATATGGAATGGATGGCACCTCTTTATATGGGCCTGGGCCTTACTGTCGATGCAATTCAAAGTGATATGGAGGTTAAGAACCGACAAAAAGCCTACTCCTGCGATATTACCTACGGTACAAATAACGAATACGGATTCGACTATTTACGTGACAACATGCGTCCAGCCCGCCGTGGTGACGATCGGCGGCCATCGGAACAACAACAATCTCAGGGACCACTTCACTTTGCGATCATCGACGAAGTCGACAATATCCTTATTGATGAAGCGAGAACACCTCTTATCATCTCTGGACCAGTCAATAGCAATGCTGCAAAATACGGTGAAGCCGATAAGATCGTTCGCAGACTACAGGAAGGTAAACACTTCGAGGTTAAGGAGAAAGAACATACTGTCCACCTGACCGACGAGGGGGTGCGGGAGGCCGAGCGACTCGCCGGCGTTGAAAGCTTTTATACGGCAGGAAACATGGAATGGCCACACCTTATTGACAATGCTCTAAAGGCACATTATCTCCACAAAAAAGATGTCAATTACATGGTTCGCGGGGCAGATATCGTCATTATTGATGAATTTACTGGCCGTGCTATGGAAGGGCGACAATGGAGCGATGGACTCCATCAAGCGGTTGAAGCGAAAGAAGGAGTTAAAATCAAAGATGAAACCCAGACCTTAGCGACGATTACTCTACAAAATTTCTTTAAGCTCTATAACAAAATTTGCGGCATGACAGGGACAGCCATGACCGAAGCGAACGAGTTTTGGAAGATTTACAAGCTTGACGTCGTTGCTATCCCAACAAATAAAATCATGGAAAGGATCGAACATCCCGACGTCATCTATTGTACCGAAAAAGAGAAGTACGAGGCCGTTGCAGACGAAATTAACCAGATTAGTCGCTGGGATGTCGTCTTAAAAAACAACGGTGAAGAAGTTTGGGGGACTCTTCTCAAAGAGAATGAGAACGAAGTTTCGATCCGACCTGAGGGAAACGCCAAAAAAGAGCAGGTCATTCCGCAGAGTGAAATCCGGACGATCCAGTATAAAGGGCGGCCGATTCTTGTCGGGACCGTTTCGGTCGAAAAGAGTGAGCGAATTTCACGGCTGCTTGAAAAACGGGGCGTCAAACACGAAATTCTCAATGCAAAACAACACAAACGTGAGGCCGATGTCGTTGCTCAGGCTGGACGGCGGGGAGCGGTAACGATCGCAACCAATATGGCAGGACGTGGTACTGATATTGTGCTTGGTGGAAATCCAGAGACGATGGCGTGGGCCCAATTGCAATACCAGTATGAGACCCGTCTTGATGTTCCACATAACGAATGGGAAGCCCTCGTTTCAAAAATCGAAGCAGAGCAAAACATGAAGGAAGAGGGCGCGGCGATTAAAAATCTTGGTGGCCTTCATGTAATAGGAACCGAACGTCATGAATCACGTCGGATTGACCTTCAGCTTCGTGGACGTTGTGGTCGTCAGGGTGATCCTGGTAGTAGCCGATTTTTCTTGTCTCTCGAAGACGACCTGATGCGAATTTTTGCAGGTGCGTGGGTCAAGTCAATCCTTGAGCGACTTGGCATGAAAGAGGGTGAAGCGATTGAAAGTCGTATGGTGACTCGACGAATTGAAGGGGCCCAAAAGAAGGTCGAAGAGCGGAACTTTGAAACTCGAAAGAACCTTCTCGAATACGACGAAGTTATGGACGAGCAACGAAAGCGGGTTTACCGTTTTCGACAAGACATTCTCGAAGATGCTGACTGCAAAGAGATGATTCTTGAGATGATCCAAGGGCAGGTCGACGACCGCCTTGATCTTTTTTTGGACACCGAGTACGGTGCCAAAACATTTGCACGCTGGGCAAGTCTCGAAATGAGGTTGTCGGTCCCACTCGAGCCACGTCTTTTCAAACGAGTGCAATTTGAAGAGGCGCAGCGCCTCGTTATGGATCAGGCCGAGAGAAATGCCGAGTCCGACATTGCCCAGGCGATCGAGGAAAATCTTCCCGAAGATGGTGAGCAAAGCGATTGGAACTGGGGTGCTTTGGCCCGCTTTGCCAACTTCCGGTTCGGCTCGAATCTTCGTGACCGAGACCTCAAGTCGGTTGGCCGCGACGAAGTCGATGTCAAACTGATTGAGATTGCCCATAAAGCAATTCAGAAAACAGATCTCTCCGAAGGGAAAAATGCTCTAAACGAAAACTATGGCCTGAAATCGTTGGTTGAATGGGCCTCTCATAAGTTTGGAATCGATTTGGAAGTTGAGCAAATTGAGGGGATTCCAAAAGAGCAGCTTGCCACCGAGATTATGGAAAAAATCAGGGAGGCTTATCGTGATCGGGAGATGAATTATCCCGTTATGGCCGGCCTTTATCGTTATACCAACCCGGGAGAGGGTGGGCAGACTCGCCTCGACCGAGATGCACTTATTCGTTGGGCCGCAAACCGGTTTGAAACGACCTTGGGTTACGAAGATATTAAAAATAAACAGCGCGACGAGATACGTACCCTATTGGTCGAATGTAGCAAAAGTCATTTAAAAGATTTGGGCGAATATACCGATCTTGCTCACGAAAAAGTGGACGAAGTCTACGAAGGCCAGGATCACCAAACCTTACTTGTTAACTTTTACTCTCCGCAGCAACAAGAGTCGTTGGTGCAATGGTTACAGGACAATACCAAGAAGACAACGTCGGTTGAGGAGTTCCAAGATTGTAAATATGACGATCTCAAACGGTTACTCGTAATCGCTGTGTGGGAGCGTTATCGGCCCGAGATCTACCGGATGGAGCGGGCTGTTTTGTTGCAATTAGTCGATAGCGCCTGGAAAGATCATTTGTTGGCTATGGATCACTTGCGTGATCATATTGGCTTTGTCGGTTATGCCCAGCTGGATGCAAAAGTCGAATACAAACGGGATGGTATGCGGCTCTTCGAGGAAATGTGGCAATCGGTCGGCGATCGAGTCGCTGAACTTGTTTTTCGAATGGAGCAGCTTGATGAAGATTTTGTTGCTTCTACATGGGTCGAGACCGAGGCTGTTCATGAACAACTTGACAACCAAACGAGTGAAATTGCCCAACAACAACAGGCAGCGATCAATTCTTCACAAGGTTCTGGTGAAGAGAGGCGAGTTGAGCCGATTCGCAATAAAGAAGAGAGAGTAGGGCGGAACGACCCTTGTCCATGTGGTAGTGGTAAAAAATACAAAGTTTGTTGTCGAAAAAATGCAGTCTAACACAATAAGGGATACGCGCTGATCTATTAACACACAATAAGGAAAGTGGTGGTGTAGTGCGTTATCTTTACAACTTTTTCTATCTTGCTTTGTTGTTGCTCTTTTCTCCTTGGCTTATCTATCAAGCTATTGCCAAGGGCAAATACCGGCAAGGATGGGGTGAAAAAATCTGGGGTCATGTCCCTGTTCTTCCGCCATTAAAAGAGGAAAATGGTCGTGGTGCCTCTTCCGCTTTTTCAGGCGGCACCCTAATTGACAAGCGGATTTGGGTTCATGCTGTCAGCCTCGGAGAGGTCCAGCTTCTTGGAGCCTTACTCAAAGAGTTCGAGCAAAAGTATCCAACCTGGGAGATCGTTATTTCGACGACGACCAAAACAGGCTACGACACTGCGAAGAAAAAATACCCTCATCGGACGGTCTTTTATTGTCCTATCGATTTTAGTTGGGCAGTCAAAACGGCCATGCAGAGGATAAAACCTGACCTCCTGCTATTGGCCGAACTCGAAATTTGGCCGAACCTGATTACTGCGGCAAAAGAGGTTGGTGCAGGTGTCGCCATTGTCAATGGACGGCTCAGCGAAAAAAGCTTGCGTGGTTATCAGAGAATCCGTTTTCTCTTGTCGCCTATTTTAAATCAGTTTGATTTAATTGCTGTGCAAAATGAAAATTATGGTAAACGGTTTGCTGCCCTATCTGATCAGAAATTACCGATAGAGGTGACCGGTTCCTTAAAATTCGATGGGGCACAAACCGACCGAACGAACAGTCAAACAGTTGCCCTCAAAAAAGCCTTTGGTATTACTGAGAATGAGACCATATTTCTGGCGGGTAGTACCCAAAGTCCCGAAGAAGAGTATGCCCTGGCAACTTTTTTATCGGTACGAAAAGAGTTCCCCAAACTGCGGCTTCTGCTGGTCCCTCGCCATCCTCACCGTTTTGATATCGTTGCCGACCTTCTTGAAAAAAGCGACGTCAACTACTGTCGGCGATCGACCGTCGCAATTGGCGAAGTCGCTCCATCTGACTGGGAGGTCTTATTGGTTGATACCGTCGGCGAGTTAGGTGCTTGGTGGGGCGTTGCCGATATCGGTTTTGTTGGTGGTAGTATGGGCAGTCGTGGAGGCCAAAATATGATCGAACCGGCCGCTTATGGTGTTGCGCTCTGTTTTGGACCAAATACTAAAAATTTCCAGGAAATTGTCGAGCTGCTGTTGGATAGCAAGGGGGCAGTTGTCGTTAACGACCGTGCGGAATTAGAGGTTTTCTTACGAAAAGTCGTTTCAGATGACCATTTTGCCAAGGGGTTAGGTGAACAAGCCAGAAGTATTGTTTACCAAAATCTGGGAGCAGCGGCAAAAACAGCAGCCGCAATTGAAAGATTATAGGGAGAAAAAAGGGGATTTTCAAAGCGGCCCAAGTTTAGTTGAAGATAGTTTTAGAGCCGATCTGTTTTTAGAGTTGTTCAATCTTGGAAATAGGACGTATAATGGACGTTTTCAAATTTCTCACGATGCGCAGTTTTGCGTATCTCGGTTTACTGCTATTTCGAGGCAAGAGGAGCACGTTGTGACTGCGGGAAAGTATTTGTTTACAAGTGAAGCTGTGAGTATGGGTCATCCTGATAAGTTGGCCGACCAAATTTCTGATGGTGTCTTAGATGCATTATTGGCGCAAGATCCCAATAGCCGTGTTGCCTGCGAGACAATGGTAACAACCGGTATTGCCATTATCGCTGGAGAGATCACAACGACTGCGGTTGTCGATTACTCTCAAATCGTCCGCGATGTTATTCGCGAAGTCGGCTACACAGATAGCCATATGGGAATCGATTCTGAAACATGTTCGGTGATGGTTTCCCTTGACAAACAGAGCCCTGATATCGCTCAAGGTGTCGATGACGATGCCGATAGTGGTAAAGATGTCGGTGCCGGTGACCAAGGGCTTATGTTCGGTTACGCATGTGACGACACCCCTGAGCTTATGCCTGTTCCCATTTCTCTTTCGCACAAAATTCTTAACCGACTTACCGAAGCTCGTCAAAATAACGAAGTTTCGTGGCTACGTCCTGACAGCAAAAGTCAGGTTACTGTCGAGTTTGAAGACGACAAGCCAGTTGCAATTGATACCGTTGTCGTTTCGACCCAACATGCTCCTGATGTTACGAATGAAGAGATTTACGAATTTGTCGTTGAAAAGATCATCAAGCCATTGCTTCCTGAGAATCTTGATACTTCGGACGTTACTTATCACATTAACCCGACGGGTCGCTTCATTTTGGGTGGTCCCCATGGCGACTGTGGTTTGACAGGGCGTAAGATCATCGTTGATACCTACGGTGGTTGGGGACGACATGGTGGTGGTGCCTTTAGTGGTAAAGACTCGACGAAAGTCGATCGGTCGGCCGCTTATATGGCTCGCCACATCGCAAAAAATATCGTTGCTGCCAAACTTGCTGAGCGTTGCGAGGTTCAGCTCGCTTATGCGATCGGTGTTACGGAGCCTGTTAGTGTAAACGTCAATACATTTGGAACGGGGAAAGTCTCGGAGGCCGAGCTTACCAAAGCAGTTGTCGAGTTGTTCCCACTTTCTCCAAGAGGGATTATCGACTACCTAGAGTTACGGAAACCGATCTTCCGAAAAACGGCGGCTGGTGGTCATTTTGGTCGTGATGATTTTTCGTGGGAAAGTACTCATCGAGCGGCCGAGTTGGCCAAAGCTGTCGGTCTTGAAGCAGTTGCTAAATAAGAAAATCACTACGCAGAACTCATTTATAAGAGAGTTGTGCAGAATACTTGAGAAAGAGTCCCAACGGAATTGGGGCTCTTTTTTATTCTCTTTGTCGAGACCTATCGTAATAAGTGGTTATTCCCTTGTCGTTAAAGGGAGAGGGAACTCCTCTTTACTTTCACCTAAAAGTATGGCATGGTACCCCCTTTCGGGGAAATTTCCTTTTTTTCTGCAACCGACCGCATAGAAATGTTCATGAGCTTTACTGAACTATCGACCCTTCTAGCTCGACACGAACAAACCCACCTTTTAAAATACTGGGATGACCTCTCTCATGAGCAACAGCAAAGCCTTGCCCGGCAGATTGATTCCATCCCTTGGGACGAGTTGGAGCAGCTTGGACACATTTCTGAAAAGAAAGAGAGAAGAGGGGCGGTATCTTATTCGCCACCACCAGCTGTTCGCTTGGACGAAATTGACGAAGAGGTAGCAGCCCCTGCAGGTGATGCATTATTACGTGAAAACAAGGTCGCCCTTTTAGTCGTTGCAGGTGGCCAAGGGACTCGCCTTGGTTTCCAAGAGCCTAAAGGTTTTTTCCCGATAGGTCCGTTGTCGAAAAAAAGCTTGTTTCAGCTTTTGCTTGAAAAGGTAGTCGCCTATCAACGACTTTATAAATCAAAAATACCGGTCTACATTATGACAAGTCCGGCGACTGACGAGGCGACCCGTCATTATTTTAACCAAGAGCAATCTTGGCCACTTAACGAGTTGTCGGTCGAAATATTTTGCCAAGGGGTTATGCCAGCGACCGACCTCAAAAGTGGCAAGTTACTCCTGTCGGAAAAAGGGAGAATTGCTGTAAGTCCTGATGGCCATGGTGGTTTATTACCTGCTTTTTCCAAAAGCCAATTGTTAGAAAAAGCAGTACGATCTGGAATCGAGCATTTTTTCTACGCTCAAATTGATAATCCATTGGCCCCACTTGTCGACCCTCTCCTTCTAGGGATTCATGCCCTAAAAGAGGCACAGCTGAGCACCTTAGCTGTCTCTAAAGTGAGCCCTGACGAACGAGTGGGACATATCGTTGAAGTCGACGGAACGACCCAGATTATCGAATATAGTGATTGCCCAACTGTCATCACTGAAGAGAGAGACGGCACCGGTCGTCTAAAGTTTTGGGCAGGGAATACCGCAATCCATATTTTCAAAGCCGATTTTTTAAAGGGAATTGCTGCCAATCGTACTGATTTACCATTTCACCGAGCGAAGAAAAAAGTTCCTTACCTGGATGACCAAGGGACTCTTATCGATCCACCTGAACCAAATGCAATCAAGTACGAACGGTTTATTTTTGACCTTTTGCCGTTGGCGAAGAAGAATCTGGTTGTCGAAGTTCAACGAGAGAGTGCTTTTGCTCCTGTGAAAAATGGTCCCAGCGAAACGACAGATACAGCAAAGACTTCACAGGACTTAATGAATCAGCTCTATCAACGGTGGTTGGTTGAATGTGGGGGGACAATTTCCAAAGGGTCCGTTGTCGAGATTAGCCCCTTGGTTGCACCAAGTTTTCGAGCTTTGAAGAAAGGGAAATCTATCGTTGGACAAAACTTTAGTGGATCAGTTTACCTTGATGAAGAGAGCTTATAAATAGATCTAAAGCTTGCTCATATTTTCTTTTATTAAATTCGCTTCACCATAAAAAACAGGGGACAAATATGTTACATGCCGTAATTATGGCAGGGGGATCAGGGACACGATTTTGGCCGGCAAGTCGAAGAGGCCGTCCCAAACAGTTGTTGAATTTAGCCGGTGAAAATTCGATGTTACAAGCGACGGTAGCACGGCTCAATGGAAAAGTTCAGCCTGACAATGTTCTTGTCGTTACGAATAAGCGTTTGGTTCAGCCGATTCAAGAACAGTTTCCTGACTTGCCGGCGGCGTCGATTTTGGGAGAACCGTGTAAGCGAGATACCGCCCCGTGTATCGGGCTTGCAGCCGTTTGTCTCCTTCGTAACGATCCTGAGGTGACCATGGCCGTTATGCCGGCCGATCATGTGATTACTTCTAAAGAAGAGTTTCAACGTGGCTTGACCAAGGCAGAGGAACTTCTGAAAGACGATCCAACAATGTTGGTCACTTTTGGGATTCGTCCTACTTATCCTGCTGAGAGCTTTGGTTATATTGAACGGGGAGAAGAGCTTCGTGGTACAGAAAAGGGGTTGGCAGTCTATCGGGTCCAAAAATTTCGAGAAAAACCTGACAAAGAGCGTGCTGAAAGGTATCTTAAAGAGGGTGGCTTTTATTGGAACAGTGGTATTTTTGTCTGGAAGGCGGCAACGATTTTAGCCGCCTTGAAAAAACACCAACCGACAATGGTTGTCCATTTGGAAAAAATTGCCGATGCCATTGATAGTGATAATTTCCAAGCTGTTTTTCAAGAAGAGTTTGCTAAAATAGAAGGAATCTCGATCGACTACGCTGTCATGGAAAATTCGGATAACATTGCAGTTATTGAGGCACCTTTTGATTGGGACGATGTTGGAAACTGGAATTCGTTATCCCGATTACACGGGGAAACCGAAGAGGGAAATACCATTCTTGGAAAACATCTGGGAATACAAACCAAAGGGTCGATCGTACGGACCGAAGGGGAGCATCTGGTCGTAACGGTCGGTGTCGAAGACCTGATCGTCGTTCACACACCCGAGGCAACATTGGTTGCTCATAAAAATGAAGAAGAGTCGATCCGGCAAATCGTTCAAGAGCTGGAGGCACGTCAATGGGTTCATTATCTCTAAAGGGTCTTTTGAATCCTTAGCTCTTACTTTCATGGGAAAAAGAATCACAATGAAAAGGCGCAAACGATTTTATTTTCTTTTCTTAGCAACATGTGTTTTTACACTTTCGAGTCAACCATTTGTTGTGTCAGCTCAAGAAAAAGCATTTTCTCGTCGATTGTTTCAAAAAGGTTTACCCAACATGGCATTGCCGACCCTTGGTGGAAAACAGTTCTGGGGTGATGAATTCCACTATGCCGATTGGCGCATTCAAAAAAATGTTGTGACGGGCCACTATCGGCTCTTGTCACCGACCGATACACGGTACGCCTGGGGGAGTTACTCACAGTGCCAGAAAAAGCTCAACGAAATTATTGAAAAAAGGGGGCTTAAACCATACTCGGGAAAGGTCGTCCTTGTTTTGCACGGCCTTTGTCGGACACGAAGTTCCATGAAGAAAATGACCTCTTATCTAAAAGAGAAGAGTGAGTATACCGTCTTAAACCTTTCTTATCCTTCAACACGAGAGAATGTCGAGCAATATGCCGACCGGCTTCATCGAATTATTGAAGGACTCGGTCCAGAAGTGACGGAAATTCATTTTGTTGCCCATAGTTTAGGAAATATCGTTCTACGACACTATCTAAAAGATCGGCAAGAGAACCCTGAGAAGGTCGATAGCCCGGCAGTAATGGGGCGGGTCGTTATGTTAGGCCCACCGAATCAAGGGTCGGCCATGGCACGAATTTTTGACTTTAGCCTTGCCTTTGCAACGATTGCCGGCGAGACGGGAAAAGAGCTTGGAAAAGAGTGGAAGGAGCTTCAGCAAAGGCTCGCAGTCCCCGATGATTTTGGGGTGATCGCTGGCGGGAATAAAAAAAAGAAGGGACGTAACCCGTTACTTAAAGGTGATGACGACCTTGTTGTAAGGGTTGATGAGACAAAACTCGCCGGTGCAGCCGATTTTCGGGTCGAGCCCGTTATTCATACTTATATAATGGATAACCTTCATGTACAACAAATGACTCTCTCCTTTTTAAACAATGGTTACTTTACAACGCCAGATGAACGGCAACCGTTAACAGCGGAGGAAATCACGAGAGAACGGACGGATACCGATAAACGATGATAGAAGAATTTCCGCAGAAGGGGCGATTGGCAGGAATTGATTTTGGGACCGTTCGAATAGGGGTTGCTATGTGTGATCCTGCCCAAACAATGGCGAGCCCTTATGAAAATTATTCCCGAAAAGATGAGCTGCAAGATGGGAAATGGTATGAAAGAGTCTTTAAGCAAGAGCGAGTCGTAGGGATTGTCTTAGGACTACCAGTTCATCTAAGTGGCCAAGAGAGTCAGAAATCGGTCGAGGTTCAAGAGTTTGGTCGCTGGCTTGCTAAACGAGTTGAGCTACCTGTAACCTACTTTGACGAACGTTTTTCTTCGGCGGCAGCAGAAGAGTTGTTGCAGTTTGCCAATTTGACAAACAAACGGCGAAAAGCACGCCGAGATATGTTAGCGGCTCAGATTATTTTACAAACCTATTTAGATACACCGACTGAAAATCGATTAAATATTTTTGCGTTGAGCGACTAAGTTTCGTGGCCAAAAACGAGTCGCAAAAAGAGTCAGGAGCAGTTTCGATGGGCCACTTTTTGTTTATAACCACAGCTAAAAAATGTGGCAGTAAAAGCGGCAATAAAAAAGGTCGGCCACGATGAGGTGGTCGACCTTTTGTTTTATTGACTACAAAGCGACAAGAGGTGCTCAGTAACTCTTACTTGTCGTTGAGCTGTGGCAGAATTGTTGCGTCGGCATATTTATCTGGGTCGCGATTCCATTTTCGAAGAGCCGCTTTATTATAGAGATAAACAGTTTTACCTTTATAGGTTACGGTCGGGCATGATTTGGCCTTGGGCGAGATTTTGTTATCCCGATAGACGGGGCAGAAAACCTGTTTGGTCTCACGTTTAGGTAGTTCTAAATCGTTGAGCTGTGGGATGAATTTGAGGTCTAGGTAAGCTTCTGGATCTTCATCCCATTTTTGGATGCAAATCGCACAACAAAGTCGAACTTTTACCCCTTTGTAGTCGACGGTAACGCTTTGCTCGTTTACTTCTCGTTTGGTCATAATAGGGCAGACTTTTTGGTCGTTGACCGTTTTTATACCGCCATAGCCTGTATTCGCGTTGACATCACATGAAATCATGCAAAAGCTTAAAATTACCAACGGCGCTGTTACCAGGGTATTATAGATTCGTCGGCGGATTCGAGGGTGAAGGCTCATTGTCGATCCTCTCTCAATTGGGGATTGAAACGTGTACTTGAGGAAGTGTTACCATTCCAGTCAATTAATCTAATGTTTGTGGCCAAAAGGAAAAACGCCAAAAGGAAAAACTCAGTGGAGACTGCTTCTCCCTCTATGAGTCTCGGCCCAATTAGTTATTTTTGTCCAAATGGACTACCGAAATTATAGCTTAATCTATAAAAAAGGGAGGAAAGTATGGGTTGGTTTGCCTGCTTTTCATAGATTTCTTTTTGACATTTTTAAATGTATAAAAGAGGGGCCTCACAATTCATACGCCAATAAGGCCCCTCCTCTTGTAGCTGGCTGATTTGCTTAAACAGGTAAGACCCCGTTTTGCAGTTACGGGGTTTCCTTAAGAG
>JALCBQ010000080.1 GCA_028066335.1 Pirellulaceae bacterium | reverse complement strand
TTCCTATGCGCTATTCGTAGTCTCCTGGTGACTCTCTTCTTCTTTTTGCCGACGCCAAAAAGACATCGCAAAGACCTCTAAAGCTCTCAATAATACGGTAGAGATAGAGATCACCCCGCGCGTATCCGACATAAAAAAGAATTTGATGAGAGAAAGTTTAAATATCTTTTGGAGAAGTTCTTCGGGAAACCTGAAAATATAAAGCGATCTAAAGATAGTGAAGGATTTTTTTCGTACCTAAGTGGCTTCAAAAATACACCAAATGGGAGAAAATGACTTTTTGATTACCTTCCGAGCCTCTCTTACCGGCGTTAGGAATATACTGAAAGTTACATAGACGAATGGGGACTTTTCGAAATTCGAGAGTCCTTATTAATGGGGAAAAGACGGGGCAGTAAAGTTACGTCAACTTGGATAGTTCTACCGAATGGAGTGCGAAATTTAGTACGTTGTGGGGACAAAAAGGAAGAATATACTCGATCTAATAGCACATAATGTAGACGCATCTAACAATACGAAGGAAAAATTCATGAACAAGCCAAAGCATTACAAAAGAACCTTCCCTAAGCTGGAGAACTTAATAGTTTTTTTGGAGTACACAGTCTTCCTCAAAAAAGTACAAAAAAGAAGGGGAGTTCCAATCTTCCGTGATACACGAGAAAATCGTTCTCCAATTTTATCTTTCAGCAATGGAGGATTATCTTGAGCTACAATTTTTCGAGTCCATAAATAATTTTTCACATAAGAGGCCGTTTCTTGTCATTTATCGAGAGATGCTCGAATCAATAAAGATAGACTACAATGGTCTTGAGTGTAAATTTGTACCTGAAGACCTCCCAGCTAATCTAACTCTAAAAGTTGATCCTGAAATTAGCGTTGAATGATCTTGCTTTAAGGTTTTAATCACTGCGATGAAAGCTTGCACAAAATCTCTACTACTCGTGGGAAGTAAGGGCCCGCAGACGATCTGATTGAAATTACAACGCTGCCAAAATGGAATAAAATCGATCCTTTTGTCGAGGCGAAAATCGATTTACACAGGGAGCGTCCCACCTGGCCATCTTAGAATAATGCAAAATGACCCCGCTGCGCAAGGAGAGCCTCCATGAGAGGAACCTGAAATGCTAACGCATCTATGAGGTAGTAAGCGAAGGCTTTGATTGGGCGTTATAAAAGGTACTTATCGAACGTTGAGAAGTCGCTCTTTGGTGTTGCGACGAATAGCTCGAAGCCGGATTCGCCTCTTAACATCACTTGGCTTTTCATAGTATTTGCGGCGCCTAATTTCCTTTTTTAATCCACTTCTCATGACCAACTTTCCAAAGCGACGTACCGCTTCCTGAATCGTTTCTTTCTCCTTGACGGTTACCTTAACCATTGAATACCTTTTGAATAACTTTTCTCAAAAAAATCTGTGCAGAACACACCCACTCAAAGGGGCCATTATACTGCCAAGCATTGATCACGTGTACTCCCTTATTGGCAGAATATAGCGAAAACTCAGGAAATCATTAAAAACCATCTTAAGATCAGGTGTTTCTCTCTCAATGGAAAATTGGCTTTATTCCTTATGAGAGGTCCAAATATCACCAATAATTCCCACCGATCCACCATCTCCCTGGAGTGCATCTCTGGAATCACGTTTTTGTGCCTCGGTGGCACTTTCGATGATTTTTGTCTCAGAAAGCTTTCCTTTTAGACGAGAAATTCCCTCTTGAGTCATTTGTGTGCGGAAAATATTCAGCTTTTTAAGACTGGTCATTTTAGTCAACGTGACAGTTTCTTTATCGGTGATTTTCGTTCGGGAAACATCTAATTCGATGAGGTCGACTAAACGATCAAGGCCAGTAAGAGTTGTCAAAGCCGTCTGGCTTAGGTTTAGAATTTCTAATTGGTTAATTGCGCTGAGATTCTTTAGCCCCTCATCCGATATTTGTGTCCCTTTTAGCGAAAGGCGACGAAGGTTTTGCATCTTCGCAAGGGTGTTGATCCCTTGATCCGAAATGAGGGTCCCTTCTAAATCAAGTGTTTGAAGCTTCTCAAGGTTTGTCAATGAGACGACCGACCGATCATTGACAAGAGAATACCCCAAAAAGAGAGAGTGCATGTTATTTTCTTTAAGAGAGACAGATGCTAGGAATTTGCCTCGTACATTGGTTTGCCTTAGATCTAAAGTCTCTAGCTTTGTAAGGTCCCCAATCGCGTCAAAACCGTCGTCGGAAAGAGAAGTCTCTGAAAGGTTCAGGTCTGTAAGGTTGTGGGAATTGGTCAGTAACGTTTCAACAGAGCTCTTTGTTACTGCGCTATTTTGAAAATTTACCCTTTTAAGGTCTGGGCAATTTTCTAAATGCTCGATAAGCTTCTCTTCGTCAAAGGAGGCAAGCTCTGTAAGCTCAATAGAAAGTATTTTACAAGCTGTTTTAGGCAGGTCACTCGGCGTCTCTAGTATGGCCGACTGACTCCCTAGACTTTCAATACCCACCCTGCCCCCTTGCGATAGGAGCCATTGAGCAGCGAGTCGCTGTGGGTCAAGTTGATACCCCACTACTGTACTCTCTGGAAGTGTTCGAAGAAGCTCCTCGATTCCATAATCTGTCATGTTGGTTTGTCCAATATGAATTTCAGAAATATGGGCCAGTTTTGAAAAGTGGGGCAGCGCCTTGTCGGTCAACTGGTTTTTGGAGAGCCCGAGCCACTGCAGATGAGAAGAAGCCTTAAATCGCTCAAGGGACTGGTCTTTAAGACCAGCCCCTTGAAGAGAAAGATGAGTTAGCTCTGGTAATGAAGCAACAGTTTGGAGAGCCGATTCTGTAAGTGGTATTTCGTCAAGATAAAGGCGTCGAAGGGTTGGTAACTTTTCGAGCAGCTCGACTCCTGATGTTGTTACCTTAGTTGAAGAGATCCCGAGATCTCGTAACCGGCTAAGGTCAAGCAAAGTCGCCACACCTTCGTCATCAATGGAGGTTGAACCGAGAAAAAGAGATTCAAGCTCAGTCAGTTTGACAATCATTTTTAAATCGTCATTATTGACCTCTTTTTTGCCAAAAAAATCGATGGAGACAAGGGCAAAGTTCCCAGGAGGAAGATCTCCTTTGTCAGTGATCTCAAGATTATGGCCATCAGAGATAATTTTGAGTTTAGCACCTTTAGCCAAAAGGCTTTCAGCAACCTTACGGTCCGCACGTTCGCTACGGACGAGCTGGCAGTCAGGAAGAGCCGTTGCAAATGCTTTTAATTGCGTTTCGGGTACAAGTAGTGTGCCAATATCTACTGTTTTTAAAGTGGTTAGCTCATGAAGATGAGGCAGGTCCATTGCTGTGATTTTTGTATTTGCGATCTCTAGCTTGCGCAGATTTGTCAAGGTCGTTAACTTCTTAAGGTCAGCTACATCAAAGAGGCTGCCTGTTGCTTTGACTTCAATGATGGTAAAGCGGTCTCTAGGGAATTGCAGAGGTGTTTCTACGAGGGGGAATATTGTTTTGTCTCTTGTCTGTAACTGAAGGACGGTTTTTTTAGTGAGAAGCTCTCTGGCGATTTTTCGTTCGGTGTCGTAACCGTCCCAAACGATTTCTAAATTGTCCAACCCCTCTTTCGTTTTGGTAAATGCATCGTCAGAGACGTAAGTTCCATTAATCGCCAGGTGCTGCAAATTCTTAAGATTTCGGAGATGCGCCATTCCAATATCACCAATTTTGGTATCGGAAAGATAGAGTTTTTCAAGTTTTTCAAGAGAACGAATTTGGGCAAGGCCCTGATCAGTGATAGCAGTTTTTTGAAGATAGAGATCACGTAGGTTTGAAAGACGCGCAAGTGTCGCTAAACCCTCATTGGTAATAGGTGTCTCAGAGAGGTTCAGTGTCCACAGATCACTGAGGCGAGCGACCGTTTTTAATCCGATATCACTAATTTTAGTGTTAGCCAGATTTAATGACTGTAAATCAGCATGTTCAAGAAGGTGCTCTAACTCGCTATCTTGCACACTTGTTTTTGAAAGATTGACTTCAAGAATATTCGAGTAGTTTGGCGGAATATTTTCAAGCTTATAAAAGATTCTTTCTTGAGAGTCTTCTTGCAACAGTTTCACCGAGCCACCGTTGTCAAATACCCAATTAAGGAGCTTTTCAGCGGGGATACTAACCTTTTGCCTGGAGTCGCTTTGATTGTTATTACCAACAAGTACTCCCGATCCATTGCCTCTCTTGGATTGGTCACTTTCTTTATGGTTTTCCAGCAGATGAAACTCGACCCCTTGTGAAGTAGTAAGAGTCAGCGTTCGAGTCAATGTTTTATAGCCATCGGCAGAGCCTACAAACTCGTGTTCCCCTGGGGTAACTTTATAGAGCCGGTTTTGCCCGTGTTGTTTACCCGTTTGTATTTGTCCATCAATGCTAAAAGATGCTCCATCTGGCAATCCTGTTACCGTTAACGTGAGCAAGCCTGGATCTCCAGAGGATGAAAAAAAACCACCTCCCCACAGCGCTCCAAACATTAGAAGGATAGCCGCCGGAATTCCACCAAACAGGAGTAGACGCGGCATAGGCGTCCCTGTAGCCCGCTTTTTTAATGCAGTTGGTATAACAGGGTTACTTTCAGCGAGAGTCGGCTTTGCCCCTGTAAATTGATGGGTCGCAGGGGCAGCCGTCACCAAATTTACTTCTAAAGAATCTGTCGATATTTGGAACTCTTCTTCACTATACCCTTCGAGCAAAATCTCGATCGCTTCAATAACCTTGAGCATTGATTCGGGTCGATCTTCGATTTTTTTTGCAACGAGATTGTGAAAAAGGGCTTCGGCTTTCGTCTCCGTTTCATTTTTTGAAAAATCCTGTAGCGACGGAATCTCTCCCGTTTGATGCCACATAAGTTTCTGGGTCATTGTCCCTTCGGGAACCATCGGTTTTCCATGAAGAAGGTAGTAGAGGGTCCCACCCAAGCTGTAAATATCAGCTCTATGGTCGACATGTTTGGCATCAAGCGCCTGTTCCGGAGCCATATAATCGACGGTCCCCATAACATTTCCCGAGTGAGTAAGCTCGGTCATTTGTTCCTCGGTCGAAGTAATCCGCGCCAAGCCCATATCAAGAACCTTAACCGTCCCCGAGGTGTCTAGCAAAAGATTCGCCGGTTTGATATCTCGATGGATAATCCCGAGGTTATGGGCATGAGCCAACCCCCTAGCTGTTTGTAAAATAAGATGGAGGGCTACAGGCAAAGGGACTTTTCCTTTTTGTTTTACCAATGAGCCGAGGTCAAGACCAGCGACATACTCCATCACAAAGAAATGGGTCGCTTGAGCTTCGTCTGCATCCAAGGCTGCAGCAATATTCGGATGGGTAAGTTTACTCGCGGCTTCGATTTCTCGATGAAATCGAGCAATTGCTGCCTCAGACTTGACCAAATTCGGTGGAAGAACCTTTAGAGCAACCAACCGTTTCATGCGACGGTGACGGGCCTTGAAGACCATTCCCATGCCACCTTGCCCAATTTTATCTAGTATTTCATATTTTCCTAAAAGGAGCCCTTTAGTCTTTCCCTGAGCGATCGCGTTTGCCTGATAAGCAGTGAGCTTTTCCTCGGAAACCAACCACTCAGCCAGATTCTGAAATTCTCCTGTTTGAGAGTTCCCTCTGGCACTCAATGCTTCTTCAAGGTTTTTTTCAGTGAGAAGACCACTCTGAACAACATTTTTGAAAAAAGCTCTTTCAGCTTCATTAGCATAAAGCCGAGCGTCCGCACTTCCGCCGTCTGAACTCATTTGTTGAGAACCTAACTCAAAGTCAGAATCCTCGGCGAGTTGAGCTGGAGTTGTCTCTTTCTGCTCGCTCTCTGAAAAGTTTGCCTCAACGGTGAATTCGCCACCGTTATCGTCGGGCTCGGTCCCTTCTTTTTCCTGCTTATGTTGCTCAATGATCGTCTCCTGCAACTCCCCCCCTTGGTTAGCAGTCTGCTCCTCATCCTTCGTAGGAGACGAGTCTATTTTCGGAGGAACACTCACCGACTCATCAACCGTTGGTTGGTCTTGAGCACGTTCGTCTGGCGTGGAAGGGGACACGTCTCAATTCTCCATAGGACTCACAAATGGAAACGGTACAAAAACTAACGGCTCAATTATACCACATTAAGAGAGTTCGCAAGAACGAATCCCCAAGAGGGACAACTTCTCCATATTCGAGTAAAGTGGTTAATTCTCTTGGCAAGTAACGGTTTTTCAATGAGTAGACATTAGTAAAGGCAATACATGGCCAAACCTAAGGGTTTCAAAGCCTTTCCCAAATCGTGCCCTTTACTATTTGTTACTTGACTTTATAATCGATACTGCTTGGGAAGTTTCCTCCTCTCTCCCAGACTTTAGCCTTTTTCGGCTCAAATGTAAGAGGTTCCTCTTAGATAATGGTAGTACGAACCTCAGGTTAAAATTGTGCATTTTGCTTGTGTGTTGGTGCTTGTTGTATTGGAAATTTTTCTAAACTTAGCCACCCTTTCATAAAACAACTTCGATGGATTATTTGAACAAGGTTCATATTGGTGCTGTTTCGTATTTGAACTCCAAGCCACTGGTTTATGGACTTGAAGGGTGTCGTGAAGATATCGATATCACTTATGACCTACCGAGTGAATTGGCCGATTCGCTTGGTAGTGGGGAGCTTGATGTTGCGTTAATCCCTTCCTTTGAGTATTTTCGAGATCCGACCTACTCGATTGTTTCAGATGTCTGTGTCGCTTGTGAAGGGCCAGTCTGGAGTGTTAAACTCTATAGTCGAAAGCCATTGCGACAAATTCAGACGTTAGCGTTAGACGAAGGTTCCCGCAGTAGTTCGGCGCTGGCCCAGATCCTGCTTTATGAACGTTTTGGCATTAAACCAACCCTCCAAAAGCTGCGAGTCAAAGATGCCCTCCAAGATGTCGACGCCGATGCCTATGTCGTTATTGGAGACCGAGCAATGTATCCAACTGGTGAGGTTTTCGTACAACAGTGGGATCTAGGTCGCGAATGGCAGAAAATGACCAATCTGCCTTTCGTCTTTGCTATGTGGGTTGCGCGTTATGGCGCCAACCTAAAGGAAATAGACCAGATATTAGAAAATTGTCGTCAAGAGGGGCTAAAAAATATCGATAAAATTATCGCTCAAGAGTCACCACGTCTCAAAATTCCACCAAAAAAATGTGAGAGCTACTTCACCAAAAACTTGCACTTTACACTTGGTAAAAAAGAAAAAGAGAGCCTTATGCTCTTTTATGAATATGCATTGAAAATGGAGTTTGTCACTGAAGGGATCGAATTGAATTTCTATGAGCCAATTAGCTGAGCTAAACACGATTCTCGAAAAAGCAGTCGCTGGAGAGAGAATCTCGCCAGAGGAAGGGCTGGCACTGCTCAAGTCGAATAACCTGATCGCTCTTGGGCGAGCTGCCAATCAGGTTACTGAGCGACTTCACCCTGAAAACTACCGTACCTACAACATTGACCGAAATGTTAACTATACGAACATTTGTTCGGCAGTATGTGATTTTTGTGCTTTTTATCGTAGCCCCAAAAGCAATGATGGGTATGTTCTCTCCAACAACGAACTCTACCAAAAAGTCCAAGAGACGGTCGATCTCGGTGGAAACCAAATTTTGTTACAAGGGGGGATGCACCCAACTCTTAAACTTGAGTGGTATGAAGAATTACTCTCGGGCCTAAGGGCATCTTTTCCGACCATAAATCTGCATGCTTTTAGCCCACCTGAGATTTACCAATTTGCAAAGATTAACCGAATCTCCGTCAAAGAAGTCTTGTCTCGACTCAAGGCAGCAGGTCTTGGGTCATTGCCTGGCGGAGGAGCCGAAATTTTGGTCGATCGGGTTCGAAAAGAAATCACTCGTGGAAAAGTCATGACTGATGACTGGCTTCATGTCGCTCAAGAATGGCATCGACTAGGTGGTGTTGGCTCGGCCTCGATGATGTTTGGCCATGTAGAGACTTTAAACGAGCGAATTGAGCATCTCGAACGCTTGCGCCAAACTCAAGATGAAACGGGTGGTTTCTCGGCCTTTATCTGCTGGACCTTTCAGCCTGAAAACACTGACATGGCTCATATTCCTCCGGTAAGCCCTGCTGAATACCTAAAAACAAATGCTGTGGCGAGACTTTACCTCGACAATTTTAAAAACATTCAATCAAGTTGGGTCACGCAAGGAAAGAAAATTGGACAATTGGCAATGCTTTATGGCTGCAACGATATGGGAAGCTTGATGATTGAGGAAAACGTTGTTGCTGAGGCGGGGACCGTTCATTTTTTATCGTTGACCGATATCCGGGAGGCGATTTCCGAACTTGGATTTATCCCTCGACAACGTGATGTTCATTATCGGCTACTAACCTCTGAGCAAGAACAATTCGCCATTAAGGCAAACCAAAAGAAAGCGACTGCTCAGCTCAACTCTACGGTTGAAGTCGTTCAGCTTAGTGAGACCTCTTAAGATCGGTGGCATGGCAGTGCTCCATAGGAAGTGCAAATACCGAAAAGCCTACTTTTATGCAATCTAGTCCTCAATTATTTGCCAATAACCAGCCAGAGACACCTCTCGACTATTTAGTCATTGCTCCCCATCCTGACGATGCAGAACTGGGTATGGCAGGAGCAATTTTAAAACTAAAATCAGAGGGAAAACGTGTCGGTGTTCTAGAACTGACCAACGGCGAGCCTACTCCATTTGGTACCGTTGAGAAAAGGAAAAAAGAGACCGATGAAGCCACCGAAATACTAAATCTCGACTGGCGTGGAAATCTAGGACTCACGAATCGTACCCTTTTGCCAGATTTAGAATCACGAAAAATACTTGCTTCGGCTTTTCGAATTCTTCGGCCGAAAACCGCCTTTGCTCCATACTGGATCGATGCCCATCCTGATCATAGAGCTGCTACCCAGCTTATCGAAGATGCACGATTTTGGGCGAAATTAACCAAAACAGAGATGTCCAGCGATCCCTTGCCACCACCCCGACTCTATTATTACTACTGTATCCACCTTCGGCAAACGGTTACACCGGCATTTATCCTCGACATTACCCCATTTTGGGCAAAGAAACTTGCCTCAATCAAGGCATTTCACAGTCAATTTATTGAAGGTCGCAAGGAGACTGCCCCAATGTTTTTAGAGCAACTGACCTCAGAAGCGAGCTATTGGGGCAAGCTAATAGGCAAGCGGTATGGGGAACCTTTTGCCTCTCGAGAGCCTCTGGGTGTTGGTGGCTTTTCCGAATTTCTATAGACAGCGGCATTTTTAACGCCAATGTGTCTGAACTTCTGTGTACTGAGCTTTTTAGCCTTGAATCTCGCCGTAGCTTTACCTCTTAAAGGCTACGATTTATGCAAAATACCGACTTTAGCCGGTGGGTAGATGCGGGGTTCGTCGATTTTTGGAAGCCAATTGGCCAAATCGAAATCGATATCTGATTCGACAACCAGAAGGCTCCCTTTTGGCGCCTTTTCGTCAAAAAGATGGACCAACGTTTGGACTTCGTTAATCCGTTGATGGAAAAAAGAATAAGGGGGGGCAAGAAAAGCAATCCAAGGATCGTTTGCCGGTAGTTCAGTCTGAAAGGCCCAATAAAAGACATCACCAAGGATCGTTTCGACTTTTTCATTAAGAGCGAGCGATTCGCAATTTTGATGAATAATTTTTACAGTCGGTAGATGGCATTCAAAAAGCAGCCCCCCCGTGGCACCTCGGCTAATTGCCTCAAATGCAATCGCTCCTGTACCAGCAAAAAAATCGAGAGCAAACTTCCCTTTCACCTGAGGCCCAATAAGGTTAAAAAGTGCCTCCCGAACCCGATCCTTCATGGGGCGCGTTCGTTGATCTCCACTGTAAGCGATTTTTTTCGCGCGAAGTCGCCCACCGATGATTCGAACCGTTCCTTGAGACTTTGCGTTCATATGCAACTTATACCTATTTCAATTGCCTCAAATTTTGTAAGAGATAGCTTGTTCTTAAGATTCTTGGCGGGTAAACTGAAAAAGACCTTTTCATTCGTTTAGTTCTTCGTTCATTCTTTAGTGTACAAAGGTTTTAATAGTGCGTAAGCCGTTATTCTTTGTTGTTTTCATTTCTTTTGGTTTTTGGAACATGTGTTCCTCTACAACGACTTCTCTCTGGGCTCAAGAGGATATTACAACCGCGTTCCAAAGAGAAAAGACGGAAGACGATCCCCCACAATGGCAAACATTTAAGGAGGATTTGAATACTTGGCGTCAGATGATCACAGAAGTTTATGACAGTTTTTATGCATTTCAGCTCTCGGAACTAGAGGCCGATCGAAATCGTCTCCGCAAACAGTGGTCTGAGTCCAAGAAGGAGGCAGCTCTTGCATTTGAGACGGCCCGTGCATCGGCGATTGAACTCTACAAGGCAGCTCCCAATCGATATAAAGAGGTAGAACAACTTCTGTTTGTTATAGTTCGCGATGAAGTTGCCCAAGGACGGCATGAGCGCGCTGTTGAAGTTCTTTATCCCTTTACCGATCATTTGATCAATCTTAATGGTGAGGAAGAAGCGTTTTATCAACAAGCATTTAAAAGCGCTCAAATTATCAACGATTATGAAAGTGTGCGAAAATACTATAAATATACCTTTGCTCCGGATCGTCGTGACAAGGTTGTTTCCCCATTACCAATTTCAGATGCCGAAAAGTCGTGGAATCTTGAAACAGAGGTTCGTAAAAAGGAGGAATCGACAAACCTTCCCCGTGTAGAACTTGAAACGACCAAAGGTAAAATTATTATTGAACTTTTTGAGAATGAAGCACCAAACACCGTTGCAAACTTTATTACACTTGTTGAAAAAGGTTTCTACGATGGCCTGACGTTTCATCGCGTCCTTCGAAACGAGAATGGTTTTGCAATTGCACAGGGCGGCGACCCCAACGGCAATGGGACTGGTGGCCCTGGCTACTTTATCCCTTGCGAGTGTTACCAAGCAAACGCCCGCCTCCATTTTCGGGGCTCGATCTCTATGGCTCATGGTGGAAAAAATACGGGGGGCTCGCAGTTTTTCTTCGCGTTGAACCGTATTCAAAATCTTGATCGCAAACACACTGTCTTTGGTCGAATTGTCGAAGGAATAGACATTGCTGCTCAGCTTCAGTTAATTGACCCAGAAAAAAAAGAGGATGCCATCATTCCCGATGAAATCCTTTCTGCCAAAGTTTTACGCAAGCGAGATCATCAGTACAACGTAAACAAGGTAGATAAGGACCAACAACACTAGCCGTAGTCGTCACGATAACTGCACGAACTGAATGGACACAAATACTTTTAGCCTCTTTACTTTATTTTTTTAGGATATCAAAACGATGAGACAACTTGTTAATAAAACCTCTCTAGCGATTTTGGCTCTAGTGATATGCTCACTGGGTACTGGAAACAGAGAGCTAAAAGCCCAGACACTAGAAGAACATCAAGAGAGAGTCGACCAGTTTCTAACCCATAAAGAAAAAGTCGAGAACCTCGCTCGACAACTGGCTACCGCTGACGAAGCCCAAAAAGCTACCTTTCTTCAAGAATTACAGAAATCTACTCAAGAAGGAGTTGCATTGGCCGCGCGTGCTCGTACTTCCGCTATTTCAATCGTCCAGCAAACGGATAACCCAGAACAGAAGGTCGTAAACTTCCTTAGTGAAATTGCCTCTGCCGAAATCAAAGCCGATTTGTATGAGAAGTCACTCGAAATTTCACAATTGCTAATTAGCAAGGGGAACGATTCCCCTGAAATGCATGCTATTGCAGGGGTCTCGGCATTTGGGCTCAATCAATATACTCTCGCCGAAGACTATCTTAAAGTTGCCGACGAGGCAAAAATTCTTACAGGACGTGATGCAGAATACTATAAAAACATTAAGAAGTACCAGCAAGAGTATAGGCAAGAGTTGGAAAAACGAGAAGAAGAGGCTAAAACAGACGACCTTCCACGTGTTAAGCTTACCCTTGATGTGGGTGAGATTGTTTTAGAGCTTTTTGAAAATGAAGCACCTGGAACAGTTGGAAACTTTGTTTCACTCGTTGACAAAGGTTACTATGACGGAGTCGGTTTTCACCGTGTTATTGGTAATTTCATGGCCCAGGGTGGCGGTGGCGCACGTATTGGCTATAGCATTTACTGCGAATGTCAAAAAGAAGATATCCGCCGTCACTATCGAGGTACTATCAGTATGGCTCACGCTGGCCTGAATACTGGTGGCCCGCAGTTTTTCCTGACATTTCGCCCAACTCCTCATCTTGATGGAATGCACACTGCCTTTGGCCGTGTCATCGAAGGATTCGATGTCCTTGCCAGAATTAAACGGGTACAACCGGGAACCCCGAAAGATCAACAATCAAAAATTCTTAAAGCTATTGTTTTGCGTAAACGGGATCATGAGTATAAACCTGTAAAAGTTCAGAGAAAAAATTAACCTTCTCATGGAGTTAACGAAGAGGAAGATTTTATCGTTTTTTCAAACAAGCATATTTTCCTCTCGAATAAATAGAGCCATCAGAAAATTCTGATGGCTCTAAGCATTATTGCTGGTTGAATGTGTGCTTTGGTCGCAACAGATTGATGCTAATGGTGTTGTGAAAGTGATGGTGCGAGTGAGTTTGTTTATTCGATTAAACAAACTCAAGTCGGGGTTGGTTGTTCGGAAGGAGGCCTGCTGATTTTGCTTTTGCAAAGAGGACCTCCAGGGCCATCTTTCCTTCATTGCCGAGATCAATGGTTGATTCGTTAACATAGAGATCAACATGCGAAAAAAGGACAGCATCGGAAAATTCTTGAGCATGTTTTCGCATCGTGGAGAGAGTCTCTTGACGATGAGCTTGGCCATAGTGAATTGAATCTTTAAGAACATCTGTAAATGCTTGGACCGTCTTGTGGGAAAGCTTTTTACTGGCGAAAATTCCGCCCAGTGGAAGTGGTTGGCCACTTTCTTTTTCCCAACGTAACCCAAGGTCTTCGACAAGCGCCAGCCCAGATTCTTTCCAGGTGAACCGCCCCTCATGAATGCAAACCCCAAACTCAGCCTCTTTTTTTTGAAGAGCTGGCATGATTTCTGAAAAAACGATCTGCTTTGCTTTACCACAATTAGGGTAGTAAAGCTCATAGAGCATATTTGCGGTCGTATATTTTCCGGGGCAAAGAGTTATTGGTTCCTTAAGACTCTCAGGGGTTGTTCCAGCCTTTGCAGCAAGAAGTAGGGGCCCAACACCGTACCCTAGTGCTGCTCCCGAGGAGAGGATGCGATATTTATCTGAGAGTCGTAGAGCAGCATAAAAACTCCCTTTTCCAATGTCCAGAACTTCAGAAAAAAGTCGATCGTTAAGCTCCTTGATATCGTAAAAAGAGACTTCAATCTTAAGTCCGCGCAGATCAACTTTCTTGTTAAGAATAGCATGAAATGCAAAAGTGTCGTTTGGACAAGTCGATATTCCCAGTTTTAGTCGCGTCGACATAATGAATGGCATCTTCTCTACAAAGAACTGGTTGCTGATTAACGTTGAGG
>JALCBQ010000079.1:2253-13730 GCA_028066335.1 Pirellulaceae bacterium | reverse complement strand
CACAAGGGGGCTCGTGCTCTCCTTCATCCCGCTCCATAAACCCGGGGACAAAAAACTCTTTGGTAAGTGTCGTTAACTTAACGCGTCCTGTTTCACTATAGGGGACGACTTTATTGTAGTCATTAAAGTCGACCACCTCGACAACGGCCCTCGGCTGTGGTGCGTAATAAGAAATTTTATAGCCCTCCTTAGCCGTGACGGGCTTACTACACGCAAGTCCCATGAGAGTATTGCCATAGGTTGGCGTCATATAGATACCACTTTCCTCAGGTGGCCCACCAAAGAGTTCCTCAATGGCAAATCGGGTCCACTGTGGGGTAAACTCGGTTCCACCAGAAAAAATGCCCGTGATCCCGGTCTCTTTAAGACTCGTACCACGGTTCTCAAGCTCAAGGCAAAGTGACTCAAGAAGTTTTGGCGTGGCAAACATACACTTGACCTCATGATTTGCCGACAAAATCGTAATGACTTGGTCAATACAATGCTTTTTGTATTCTTCTAAGTGATCCATCCAGCCTTTCTTGATAAGCTTGACCACCCAGCGAGGATCAAGATCGATACAAAAACAGATCCCTTTTCGAAACTGGGCCAAATGCTCTACAGCCAAACGTAAACGGCGAGGTCCCGAAGGGCCTAACATCAACCAATTACTCCCTTTGGGGAAATATGCGTCGGGCAATGTATGGCTAAAAAGTTCGTAGTCAATCCAGTGATCTTCTAAAACCATACGACTCTTTGGAATCCCGGTCGTGCCACCCGTTTCAAAGACAAAAACGGGCTTGTCAGCAAGTCCCTTGGGAACCCACTTTCGAATAGGGCCACCTCTGAGCCATTCATCTTCAAAGAGGGGAAATTTTTTTAAATCGTTGTAGTCTTTAACCTCTTTAAGTGGGTCAAAAGAGAGCTCCCGTTTTTTTTCGAGCCAAAAAGGAGAACCGGTCGACTCATGAAAATGCCACTGTACTATCTCGTAGGCTTGGGCATTTAAATTTTCTTTTGCGGTCGCGATTGTCTCAGGTGTCGCTTCGGTGGCACATTGACTAGGGTCGGCCATATTGAGGGGAGCCTCACTTATATTCGGTCAGAAGTCAGATCGGTACATACGATTCACAACAGAAACCTAAACGGGTACTACGAACAGTACCTGTTCCCCAAGCCCTTCCTTATTCCTAACACTTCTCAATGCCGCAAAGGTCTCTAGAGCCTGCCAGCTTTGTCAATTCCGTCAGCAATGTTTGTCTTCAGCAGGAAGAAGGTGGGATTAGGAACGACTACAGGAACTGTTCCGCCTCGGCGAAAACAGATTTGTAGTCGGTTTGATTTCGTCTTTGATACTCTTCTCTTCGTTTTATATCCCTTACAAGTCTAACAAAGGCCAAGACGACAATCAACAACTTTTTTTGACAGGCAATCGTAAGAATTTCCCTAAGGACTCCTAGACAAACAGAGGCATTTACGATCAATTAGCCATGTTTCTTCAACCATGGAAGACAAAGAGTCCCCAGCTCTTTACACTTGCCATGATAAAAATGATCGGCTTCAGCAATAATTTGAAGGTCAAAAAGCCCGTCCTTCTTCTGCTCTTTTCTAAGGGTACCGTCGATCTTGTCGGGTAAGTTGCGAAAAGGTGCCCCCCCCAAAGCGAGTTCAGCACCTCCGTAGACCATCAACAACGGAACTTTGACCTTGGGAATAAATTGGAGCAAGTTATAGTTTTCGGCTGGTCCATATTTCTCGACATAACCGGCAGCAGTAATGAGAAGTCGAAAAGGAAATTTTACCTCAATGAGATCGTCCCCTCTCCCTTTTTTGATCATTTCCTCGGCTCTACCAAACGTTTTTTGGTAACGTGGGGCTGAAATTGGGCAATCGACATAGGTCGTATAGCTAAGGAGCGGCGGTGAAACGGCTATCACTCCTCCGACCCCCTTCGGAGATGTGCTGGATAACGTCAAAAGGGATTTAACCGCCCCTAAACTGTGCCCCAATAACAAGAGGTGGCTATACCCTTTTTCCTCTCGCAGGAAATTGACCCATCCAAGAATATCGTCTTGGCCCTTACTCACAGACTCGTAGGCCGCTCCCTGCCGTGTGGCCAAATTATCGACACGGGTATAATTCACGAGATCGTGCCCACGAAAGTTTGCACGCAAAACATCAAACCCGGCGCCCATGATTTGCTCGGCTAGTGAAGAGAGAAGTCGGTCCGAATAAAAATTACTACCGACCCCGTGCAGAAGAAGGACAATGACTCGCTCTTTACTGACCAAAGGATTCAAACCATTCGATTCTGGCTTTGCCAAAGCACCATGTAATAAGGCCCCCCCCTCTGTCTCGGTCGTTACAAGTTCAACGTTCATCGGTCGCCTCATCCTTAATCTTTAGGTTCGAATCTTACCTTTGGTCGAACCACCCTTTCAAAGCCAGAATAGTACCGGTAACAACAAAACGATAATGTCTGAATGGTCCCTAGCAACATAGAAGAAGGCATTGACGCACGTCAATGCCTTCTTCTATGTGTGAAATACCTGCTGTTTTCACCAGAAAAATTTAGGCTTCGGATGCAGCAGTGGGATAACCACCTAGTTGGGCCAGGAGCTGCATAACTCCACTCAGATGAACCAAACGTGGGCCAAACCGGTCGACAAACTCGCCCAACATATATTCGCTGTCGAGCATTGTCTGACCATTGTTAGAAACTTCATCCGTTAGCTGGGTTAGAAACTCCGTTTGAATAGCCCCTAAAGTTTCGGTCGCTTCGCGACATTTCCGTGCCAAATGGGGATGAGCCTGCTTCCATTGCAATAATTCAGCAGTACGTTGTTGTTGGCTTGCCCTAACCTGGTGTGATAAATCTTCGATCAATTCGTTTTGACGCTGTTGGCCCTCAACCAGTTTTTGTAACAGCTGAATCTGTAGGCGGTCTATTGAGGGGGACGTCTCAGAAATTTTGGGCGTCTCACCTGCCCTTGCTGGCGAAGTAACCTCTGCTGGAACACAAGAGGGAGACGATTGCGGATGTTGAGACATAGTCGGTGCGTTACTCCTTACCATTTTCAGAAACGAGAACAAGAAATCGCAAAAAGAGAAAACAAAAGAACTTGTGGATGAGGAAAAGAGAGAAGGAATCCAGTACCAAGGGACAAAAGAATTTAGAAGGCACCCCCTTTTAATCACAGGCTATTTTTACAAAACAAGTAACAAAAACACGTTAAACAGCCACGTTCCTCTGCGAAAGAGAAATCTTTTCAAATGAAGTGATCCTAACCCGACTTTACCTTCCTCTTACACAGCTCTCCGTAAGGGGTACCCCCTAAAAGAAGCCTTCCTGTAAAAGTGGTAAAGCAGAAGTAAGGCCAATCAGTCGGCCGGCCCTGGCCAATGCACTTCACTTTTTTAGTATAAACACCCAAGACCAACATTGTCGAGACTCTTTAGTTTATTTCTTAAGATTCTTTTATTTTTCGTAAAAAATATTCGGCGCGAATTCCTGCAGACGCTAAAGTCAGCCAACAGTTTTGACGATCCCATTCACAGTGGCCTTTCTCCTCAATAAAAAAGGTAAGTGGTAAACATACAGACAGAAATAATAACATTCATAGTTAAGTAAAACAGCTGCCGACTCTTCTGCCAACAAAAGACTCGTCAGGCAAACCTCTCTTATTCAAAAAGGGAGTCAAGAATATCCCCCGAACGAGAACCTTATGAATACACCTACGACGAACACCCCGAAAATACTCGGCTTTTTAACAGTTATCCAAGATGCCCAACAACGACTCTTTGGTGGCTACCTTCTTCTAAACCATCTAGGACGACCACTTGAGTTCCACTGCACGGCACCAGTCAAAGCGAATCGGGCCCAGGAAATCCTTTACGGATCAACGATAAAACCCTTTCTCTATGGCGAACAGATCGCAAAAACCCTCTTTGAAAAATCCAAAAACAAAGTCTCCCTGGTGGTGACCGATCTCGTCGATGTCCTCCCTGTACGGCTCTATACCCAGGTCCCTGTCTGTCTCACCAAATCCAGTATTTCTCAAGACCCACAAACCGACCAAGAGGCTGCACTCGAAAATAGTCCTGAAAAGGGTCTGGCCTTGAATACTCAACCAGAACCCCCACCTTCGTACAGAGGAGACCTTTTTGAAAATAAGAGCCAAAATATCCCTCCCACATCAACAACGACTTCACTCACCTTTGCCCCTTCACCAGGTAAAACGTCTGTCGCCCCAACAGAGAAACAGCCCTCCCAGTTTGACCATTTGCCCTCTTTTCCAATAGCAGGAAATACGATTTATCTTTCACCGGACAATCTGGCCGATCGTCAGGGTATCTGCCAAATACTTGACGAGCTTGGAAATGATTTCGATCTGGGCGAACCATTTCAACGAATTCAAGAAGCGATCGAAGAGGCTCAAAAAGGGGTCTAATTCTTAGAACAACCCCAATAAAATTTTGACATTTCTATTTTGCCTTTCCCAAATGGGGGGTTATTTTGGAACGATTGGAAGTAAAAACACTCGAACTCGATTTCTCTGTCGAACTCTTTGCGACAGGTTGGCAGACTGCCCTTGGTCGCAAACCAAAAATTGAAATCAATAGTCAGGCGAGTTTTTCCAAAGTCACCCCTCCGAAGGTTATTTCGTTCCACATCGAGAACAAAACGGCCATTAAAACATCGAGCTTTATATTTCCTGAGGCACCTGAACTCTTCAAACCTGAGCCTCAAGAAGAGCCAGACCAGGTTGAACAAGCTAGGCAAGAACGTCCTTTAGCCTCGGCAGACTTTTCTGAGTCGACAACCTCTTCACCTCTTCCTCAAGAAGATCTCCTTAAAAAAATTGCCCAGCGGCAAACCCGACTAAGGCCACCGACCGACGTCGTCAAGCTAGAAGACCGCCTCTACTATGTTTTACAGCCGACCCTTGAGAATCTTTTTTCGGGAAGCTCGCTTGAATTCCCCTTTACGCCATTCCCCTATCAGTTTGAAGGGATCGCCTTCTTATACCCTAGCCATGGTGCTATTTTGGCCGACGAAATGGGGCTCGGTAAAACAATGCAGGCAATCTCTGCAATCCGAATGTTACTTAACTCGGGCGAACTCAAACAGATTTTACTTATTTGCCCCAAACCACTTGTAACGAATTGGAAGAGAGAATTTCAGCTCTGGGCACCCGAGATACCGATCGCCATTATCGAGGGAGACCAGACCCGACGCCATTGGCAATGGCAAGAGGCACAGGCTCCTGTCAAAATTGCCAACTATGAACTCCTTATGCGCGATTGGCCCCACCTCGAAGACGAAGGTCTTCACTTTGACCTTGTCGTTCTTGATGAAGCTCAACGAATCAAAAATAAAAACAGCACAACGAGCCAACTCGTTCGAAACCTACCAAGGACCAGAAGCTGGGCCCTCACCGGCACACCGATCGAAAACAGCACCAAAGATCTTATTGGAATCTTTGAATACCTTGCCCCAGGTGAAATCAACGAGAATATGCCCCTCGCCGAAATTAGCAAAACAGCTCGACAACACACGTTGCGCCGTACCAAAGACCTCGTCTTGACCGACCTTCCTCCACGCATGAATCGTGATGCAAATGTCACCCTCTCGCCTGAACAACAAACTTCCTACGAGATGGCCGAAAAAGAAGGGATTATTCACCTCAATGAACTAGGGAACTCAATTACCGTTCAACACGTCTTTGAGCTTGTCCTTCGCCTAAAACAAATTTGTAACGCCGATCCGAGAACAGGGACCAGTAGCAAGCTCGAACGTCTTGAGGCCGATCTGGAAGAGGTCGCCGCCAGTGGCAAAAAAGCGATCATCTTTAGTCAATGGGTTCAAACCCTCGATATCTTAAAAGAGAGGCTCACACACTTTTCCCCACTATGCTATCACGGACGGGTCCCCTCCAAAAAACGGGACTCCATTCTTACCCGTTTTAAAGAAGATCCCAAACATAGCCTTATCCTTATGAGTTACGGCGCCGGTGCCGTCGGACTGAATCTACAGTTCTGCGAATATGTTTTTCTCTATGACCGCTGGTGGAACCCCGCCGTCGAAGACCAGGCGATCAACCGTGCCCACCGTATCGGCGCTGCGGGGCCTGTTACTGTCACCCGTTTTGTCTCACTCGACACCATCGAAGAGAGGATCGACCAAATCCTTCGTGAAAAGCGTGAGCTTTTTAATCGTGTCTTTGAAGAAGGAGATATGCCAACAAATGTTGGCCTCTCCCAAGACGAAATTTTTGGCCTTTTTGACCTTCGCACCCCTCAGGGGCCTATCTCCAAGGCAGCCTGACCAACTCTCTATTTTTCTGGTTGTTCGGGCAAACAACCTACCGATATCTGGCTCACTTTTTTCTTTTAAAATGGTGTTTTTACTAACAAAAAACGTGACTTGCCCCAAAAGAAATCCTATAATTCAATTGTCAAGGCTGACAGGGCCCATGCTTAGAGGTGGCTACTTCACCATCTCCAGTTTTGACAGGGGTACCACACGAAGTCGTTAGGTATTTACCCGTGGTACAAGCCTGACGTGCAACGACACCTAGCGGATGCACGTCAGGTTTTTTATGCGCTCATAAAGAGCGAGCGATTAGCAAACGGACTGAAAAAGTCTACTCACCAAAGATGACTTAGACATGGTAAAGATAAAGCCCCGAATATTTCGGGGCTTTATTCGTCGTCACATTTAATTTTGAGACTGTTTTATTAAATCGTCTTAAGGTTTTTCTCAGCTACCTGAATGCACCTTATAAATGTCATTCATGGCCTCCTGCCCTGCGTATCGAGTGCAATAAAGCCTCTATCTTACAATGTGCTTCGAAAGATGTTGTTGCCATGAGGTTATTTTGTTCACCTGTACCATACAGAATAAGTGTTCCTTCACCATCGGTATCAAGTCCATTATACCAGGAATGAGGCACTATTTTCTCTTGGATCATGCGTACAAGAGAATCTCCATTCACTCCCAATTCTTCAAGATCAGAAACCGTATAGACCCTGGTAATAGCATATCGATCGTAGACCGAATCACTGTCGCAAATAACTACCATATTGTGGTAGATCGAGTAATCAAGGTCATGCTCTTTGACTAAAAGATTAAGCACAGCATGAAGAGGAAGGTCTTTGCAAACCAAAGGACTCGATTGTAATGCCTCATATTCAATAGCATTATCTATTAAACTACGATGATCGACATAGAACAAAATATCATACGTGTTTTGAATCCATTCCAAAGCATCACCGAAAGACCCTGCCGTATCAAAATCAAGACTTACTGGGGTCAAAAGCTTCATTTCGACGTCATAGGATGAAGCAGGAAATCGTTCATTTTGATTCTTTGGTTTTTCGCTATCGACCCCTAGGCCGGCCAATGGTTCTTCGGAAAATTTCAGAGGAGTGAGCCCCTCACTCTGACCGTAAACGTCCCCAATAGCTCCTTGCCCCATAAACCCGAGCAAGCCTCCCAGGCAAAGCGACACTACAGTCAGCCCGAAAAAACGAAATCTTGGTAAAATTGGCAGCTCATTCATTGTGAAGTCACTTCTCATTGCCTCATATCCTTTCAAAAAAATAATTTGCATAGAGGAAAATCCCCTACAAAGTGACAACCTAACATATACCTCTTAAAGAGGGCAACGATTTTGTCAATCGTATCTTAAAAAATTATTTTTTCAAGGAAAAACGGAGAGGCTTGCCTTATCTAAAAAAGTTTTTCCCCTTTTCTATTTTAGAAGGATGGAAAGGAAGGTAGCTCTATCTTGGCAACTTCCTTTATAAATACCCCCTGAGAAAAAGGAGGATATTTGTTTTGCAATCGTCCATAAAAGGTGGTATGTTAATCCCCTAAAATAGGAATACCGACCGAAAATAAGCTAGAAACTTTTCCTGCCCTAAACCTTGAAAGTGCCAATTTTTGATGTTGGCACCTCTTACGACAACAGTCCCCTTCCTGAACTACCCCCGCGAGGAGCCTGATGACCATTCATATCCAATGCCCCGTCTGCTCACATCCGATCAAAGCTCCTGAAAGTGCCATCGGCCGTAAAGGGAAGTGTCCACAATGTGGCCACCTTTTTGTCGTTGCCAAACCTTCCCCCCCTCCGATTAGTCAACATGAAAACGATCCCTTTGCCGACCTCTCCCCAACCTCTCCTTTTAGAGAGTCGCTCGACTCTCCACAGGAGGATCCGTTTCAAGACATCTCACAGCCGGCCAATCCTTTTGCCCCACCCAAACCGGTCTCCTTTGTTGAACCTTCTCCAGGTTTAAGATTTCAGGGAAGTAGCGGAGCGGTACCGGCGTGGATTACAGGACCTGGTATTGGTGCTCTTTTTAGTACTGCCAAAGATATTCTGCTAAAACCCTTCAGCTCGTTTGCAGCAATGGCAGGAAGAGGGACCCTTGGAAATGCAATCGGGTTCTCGGTAGCTGCAATCGCCTTGTTCGGCCTGGTTACCATTATCCAAGCCGTCGGCGATGCCCAGGTACTCGGTCGCCTTGCTCAACAAGAGGGGCCCGGTCAAGTATTGATTGGTGATGGGGAGCTCAACTTTGAAAATATAGCTCAGGCGAACCAGGCCCCTGTTGGTAAGGCGATATACATCGGTGCAGCGATCGGTCAAGCGATCGGCGGAATTATTGGTGCAATTGTTGGCCTTTTTATTGCTGGCGGAATTTGGCACCTTAGCCTTACTCTTGTCGGTGGTGCTAACCAAGGTTACCAGGAGACCGTTCGGGCGGTCGCTTTTGGCCCAGGTTCCGGCAATGTAGCATACGCGACAGTTATGCTCCCTTTTATGCTTCTGTTTATGGTTATTCAACTCGCCTCTCCATCAGTTGCCGTCTATGGAATTTCAAACATCCTTGTCGCTCTTTTTGGTATTGTATTTGGAATTTGGGGAATGGTTGCGACGATTTGTGGTTTTTCCCGTCTCCATGGGATCAGCGGCGGCAAGGCGACCTTAGCCTATTTTATCCCGGTAATTTTTTGTTGTGGCGGAATCATCGTCCTTTCGGGTATTATCGGTGGAATAGCTGGAGTGGCAGCAGTCAGATAATTCCATAAGAGTTACATCGCAACAGACCATGCACAAAAGACCGTTTAAAAATCATCTTCTATCGGTTCATTGATCGAAGACACTCATTGAAAAAAAATGGCGTCAGACTTCCTACGACTGTCGCTATTTTTCATTGGACAACTTTCGCCGAAAACTCTCATTCTTTTGCCCACTCTTTGCAAGGCGCGTGAATCTCTTATCTTAAAACTTTTCAAAAGAAAGGAGAGGCAAAGGGGCGAAAAATTGCTTAGAGACCTTACTTTTTCGTCTATTTCTGGCGAAAAGAGAGCTCTTTCGGCCAATTATTGCCCTGTTTTTCTACCCATATCAGTGGGACAAAAAAGATCTATCGAGGTATATTCTCGGTCTGTCTGCCCCGATTTTTAAGCGACCTCTTTGAGTTGTGCGTACTGATTGATCTTGTTATAGAGTGTTTTGAGACTGACCCCTAGCTCTTCAGCGACCGCTGGTTTGTTACCTTCTAACCGCTCGAGCGACTGCTTGATCGCCTGAAATTCAAGCTCCTTAAGAGTCATTGGTTCTAAAAGAGAGACACCTCCTCTATAAGATTCACGACGGCTAAGAACGGAATGGGGAAGGTCGTTAACCCCTACGGGTAAATCGTCACAAAGAATCGCAGCATGTTCGACTGCATTGGCAAGCTCCCGAACATTTCCTGGCCATGTATGTTTTCCAAGAACATCAACGGCATCGTCTGTAAATAAAGGCTCATCAGGTGATCGTCGTGGCAAAATTCGTCGCCCTAAATGATCGGCCAACAGGGTGATATCTTCACTACGCTCCCGCAGTGGTGGGATAAATATCTCGAAGGTATTGATTCGAAACATAAGGTCTTCACGGAACTCACCAGCGACGACCATCTCTTCTAAATTTCGGTGGGTGGCACAAACGATCCTAACCTCGATCTGGCGTGATTCGCTATCACCGACCCTTCTGATCTCTTTACTTTCGAGAACACGTAGCAACTTTGCCTGGACATTTTTTGGAAGCTCCCCAATTTCATCGAGAAAAATAGTTCCACCGTTTGCCATTTCAAAAAGCCCTTTTCGGTGATTATCAGCACCGGTAAAGGCACCTTTTCGATGGCCAAACAACTCACTTTCAATGAGGCTTTCAGGGAGGGCGCCACAGTTTACAGCGACAAAAGGCATCTCTCTTTGAGTACTGTGCTCGTGGAGCGAACGTGCTACCAATTCCTTTCCGGTACCCGTTTCCCCCCGTATCAATATTGCAGCCTCGGTCGGTGCAACCTTTTGAACCATTTTTTTGACGAAGCGAATTTTCTCGCTCTGACCAACAATTTCGGTTTTTCCTTCGGCCCGCTCCAACTGATATTTGGCAGCTTTATACTTGTCGTTTAGTTCCCGTTTCTCTTTAATTTTTGTTAAAAGAGTTTGAAGCCTGACCAATTTGCATGGCTTGGTCAAATAATCAAAGGCACCAGCCCGCAATGCACGAACGGCCGATTCGAACGAAGATTTTCCAGTGAGAACGACAGCATCGGTATCAGCAGCTCTCTCTTTAACTGATTCAATGAGATCGATTCCGTTCATTCCTGGCATATCGAGATCGACAATTAGGCAATCATAGCTATCTTTTTCCAAAGCGGCCAAGGCGGCTAAACCGTCTGGGCAAACGGTCACTTGGTGCCCCATTCGTGGAATTTCTGTCCGCATGAGGTCTTGGAGAAAGGGCTCGTCGTCGGCAAATAAAATTTTCATTTTCTTCACTAGTTACTTTTTTAGGCGACTTGTTGGTGATGATAAATTGGTCTGGCATCGGCAGGACAAAGTGGCAGCTTGAGAGTAAAAGTTGCCCCACAGCCAACTCCCTCGCTATAAACCTCAATCGTTCCGCCATGTTCATGAATAATTGAATAAGTAATGGAAAGGCCCAAACCGGTTCCCTGGCGATTCTGCTTTCGGGTAAAAAAGGGCTCAAAAAGGTGTTTTAAAACTTCTTCGGTCATCCCACATCCGTTGTCTTGAACTTTAAAAACGGCGACACCTTTTTCTTGAACAAGTGACAAAACAACCGTCCCTCCGACTTCGATTGAATCCAACGCGTTCGTCAATAAATTCAACGAGACTTGTTTCATTTCGTGAGGGACAGCGAGGACATAGGCAGACTCCTTTGGTTCAAAAAGAATATTTTTGTCACGGTATTTACCGAGAGGTCGGACCATTTCAAGGACCTCCTGAATTAATTCAGAGAGATCTGTTTTGGTTCTTTCGGTCGTCCCTAAACGGGAAAGATCAAGGAGGTTTTCGGTAATTTCTTTGCAACGAAATGCCTCTGATTGAATCCTGCCTAAATAAGTTTCAAACGAATCGAAGGCTTCTTCCTGTTCCTCTTTTCGTGTCTGCGAGTTCTCAAGGTATGCCG
>JALCBQ010000079.1:0-2243 GCA_028066335.1 Pirellulaceae bacterium | reverse complement strand
CAACTTTTTCTTTCCATTCGGCGACTCTCGACTCAAGTGCTTCGGCACTCCAGGCAATACAAGCAAGCGGATTATTGATTTCGTGGGCTACCCCCGCTGCCAGAAACCCGACACTTGCGAGTTGCTCACTGCGGACAACCTCTTTTGTCCGTTGTCGTACCTGAGCATCAAGGTTATTTTTGGTCTCTTGAAATTCTTCGGTCATTGCATTCATGGCGTCGGCAAGTTCAGCCATTTCATCATGAGAGCGCAGGCGAATGCGATAGCTATAGTTTCCGGCAACAACCTGGCGGGTACCCAAAATTAACATTCGCAATGGACTAAAAATCCATATCCAAAACTGACGACCAAGAAGTATCAAAATCACAACGGCTGCGACACTGGTAGACCAATTGATAATAATCCATGTCCGATATTGGGTACGTACCTCACCTGCCAGGGTGTGCATTTTCTGATGCAAGTTGACAGGAAGCTTGTAAGCCAAAGTTTGTAATTCGTCTAGATCATTTCCAAGAGCTTCAATTTCCATCTCCTGAAGATACCACTCTTGTTGCCGACTGTTTTTGACAATCTCTTTCAGGAGAGGCCGCATTTGGTTGACTGTTTCTCTCTCGATTCGATTGTCATTAATGTTTAGCTTTGCCTCCTCAGTACTTTGCAACTCTCTTTCGTAAAGGTCTAAATTAATTTGGACTTCATAGAGGTGGTTATCAAAAATTTGCCTTAGCAATATATGATCGATACTTGTCGGTTCCATTTCTTCTAAAAAACGGGCCTGCTCCTGAGTCCGACTAAGGGTGATTCTTAGCTCGTTAATATGTTGGGTCAACTTCGAAGCATAAGGAAGTTCAGAGGCTCTCGAGCTAAGGCTTCGGACCAAACCACGATAATTATACGATCCCCCGACACTACTAAAAACGAGGAGTGTGCAGACAATTACCAGGGCTGTAATACCCAGCAATAATTTGTAACGAATTGGCCAACGAGATAACAATGCCCGACATCCTTGCCGAATTTGAGAAAGAGTGGTCAGCCCCCGACCAATATCCCCTTATCCCAAAGGCCAACAACAGCCCCAGGAGAAGACGATATTTGTATATTTTACAAAAAAACAGCAATTGGGCACAATACGAGTTTGGGCTAAAAACAGCGGTATCGCTTTAATATCGAAAAGTTTTTCGCAATAACCAAGCACCCCAAATCAAAAGAACAAAGTTACCGACCCAAACAAAATAAGGTGGCAAGATACCTTCTTTTGCCCGATCAACCCCAAAAAGCAGAAGGGGGTAATAGACCAGCAAAATTGGTAAAAAGCAGAGAGCAAAACTCGTCCAAAGATCCGAATTGCGTAAACGGACAGCCAAAGGCGCGCCAACGAGCACAAAGAAAAAACAACTAAAGCCATTTGCCATACGCCGCCATGGCTCAGTCTCAAGGCGATGCAAGCGATCTGTGGCATTTTTAAGAGGTTGGTTTTTCTGAGTCCACGAATACCCTGTCAATTGATCAAAGCGACCACTAAACATGGCAAGGGTCGCCTCGGCCGCGTTATCTTTGGTAGCAGTTAGTTGTTCTTGACGATATTTCTCAACGATTTTGGGGATATCTCGCATAGGGGTATTTGACGGTTTTTCCATCTGTTGACCCGTTCCCGAAGCCATGCTCAGCGGTATCGGGTAAGGGATTGTTTCGCTAAACCGAATATTCGCCTTGCTCGAGTTCAGTTCGCCATCCGTCAAATGGATTACAAGTTGATCTTCTTCTAAATTACAAACTAGCCGTGCCTTGGCAGCGACAAGGGTCGTTACTGGAGCAGTTCCATTCCCATGAATGGTTAAACGGGGCCGAATGAGGTCACGCCCCTGGACATCTTCGACATGAATGGCAAACTGTTCGGTACTATAGCTACGCTGCTTGGCAAGCATCGCATAAGCGATCTGTTCTACCGACTGTAAAATAACGCGTTGTGCTTGCCGGCGTCCCCACGAGACAGCTAGGTCATTGAGCCATACGGTAAAGAAACTAAGAAGAATTGCCAACACAAATGTCGGCATAAAAATTGTCCAAGGATGTATTCCAAAGGACTTTAGGCTGACAATCTCATTGGAAGCCGAAAGTCGACCATAAACGCTACACGCAGCAAACAAGATCGTCCCTGGTATTGCAAACCGAAGGGCATTTGGCAACAAAAAAGGGAGGAGCTTGAGAACGGTAAAGAAATCGAGCCCTTGACGCATCGCCTC
>JALCBQ010000078.1 GCA_028066335.1 Pirellulaceae bacterium | reverse complement strand
GGTTATTAGCAGGGTCGTTGGGGTCGCTTGCGTCGGAAGACAACTCGAGGTCCTTTCATTCATGAATTGCAATGGCAGGGGATGGCACCAATACGACGAGACAAAACCGTTGTCCCTTTGTTTTTAGCTGGAGCGGGGATATACCTGCTAATTCAAAGGTGGCAGAAGTCGAGTCGTTATGTCAAGGTGGGGCGCAGAAGCCACGACCTTCAGAAGAGGGTATAGTATACCTGTTCCAGCCGAGAGAAACAACTACCGTAAATCGGCAAATACAGGGTTGTTGCCATGAAGCTGAGCATTTGGAAGAATCTCATGGAACCGACGGTGGCAAAAGAACCCTCGGTTAAAGCCTGTAATCGCTAAGAAGCGTTTCTTAAAGCCCACCTATTCTTAAGCTCGCCTATTTTTTGGGTGGTTTGTGATCTCCGCAATCGGTCTGTTCAGTACTTTTCGAGCTGAGTACTCGTTCGATTTCATCTGCTGACATGCCACGAGCGATCATTCCCTGTTTGAGTTCGGTGTCGTGTTTGAGTTTTTGGTTTAGGTGCCAATAGCGGGCGATAACCGGAACTGTAGAGATGAGGACAATCGCTCCCCAAAAAATAAAGCTACCGTTGTGAAGCAACTCCCAGAACCCGGACATAACGTTGTGGATCAATTCCCAAAAGTTGGACATGTTTCAATGCTCTTCGGAGATGTTTAAATATTTTTTAAAATAGCTCTACAGGCTACAAAAAGGGAAAATCGACGAGTTAGGGGCTATTCGCTACTCAAAGATCAATATTGGTAAAAAAAGAGAGTAAAGCAAAAATAACGAGAAATTCCGAAAAATACTCTCGAAAATGGCCATTTTTAGAAATGCTATAAAGAACACAGCCCGTTTTGTGACTAGATTGTCCGTCGTTTTATGACTATTTAATTTCCTGAGAGCGAACTACGAATAATTGCAAGCATCTGTTGGGGACGGAACGGTTTTGCCAAGAAATACATTTTAGGGAACTGGCGAGTTTGTTTTTCGAGCTCCTCTGAGGGATAGCCTGTAATAAGGATGACTGGTATTTGAGGTCTGTCTTCTCGGATAACCATTGCTAGTTCAAGGCCACTGATGGAGTCTTCGATCATCCAGTCGAGTATAAGGACGTCAGGAGAGAATGTTTCCAGAATCTCTAGAGCCTCAGTATCTTTGGAAGCACTTTTGACTTGAAACCCTTTTGCTGTTAAGACGATTTCGAGAGATTTTCTGCCCGAAGCATCATCGTCAACAATCAAAATGTGATGTTGCTTATTCACAGCGACTAACGAGCCTAAACGGCTCGCCGTTTAGAGGTTCTACGAAGTTGGGTGTATTCTAGATACAACAAAAATCTGTTGCAGCTATGCAAACACCTATAGAAGGGAATTGCCTGTAAGGGGAGGAGTTTGCTCTCGTCCCTTTTTAAAATCCAAAGATTTGAACTTTAATTTTCTTAGCTGAATTTCAGCGTGCTCTTCTCGGTGTGGTTGATATAGCGAGTTGATACGCTTTGAGAGTATGGACGAAAGGGGCAGCCACGCTGGAATCCTACCTCAAGAAGAGAATAAGATCAGCATGTCAGACGATCGTCGCCTCGCTTGGTATTTGACTTCTGTTTTTAGCTCTCAGAGTTTTTAGACCTTAGACTTGCTACCTAGGGCTGGAAACAGCCTGACCATTGGGCCTTCTTGGTCACTCAGGTTGCAGTCTTTAAGGTCCTGATTAAACTATTGCGAAGAAGGGGGCATTTTGGAGAGTTTTTGAAACCGCCTACTCCTTGAGTAGTCTCAAAAACTGACGTAATCGTAAAACAGTATAGGCAAACTATTTTTTAGGCCGTTTGGGGTCTACGCATTTTCGCGACGTCGCCGACATATTGCAAGCTAAAATTCAATAAGACATGAAAATAAAGAAGATTTATCGAGAATAAGAGTGGTGGTAAGAAGCAAGAGAGTACTCTTTTCCCATAGTTCGACTTGAATGTGACACCAAGTGATCGGTTACCATCTCTTCGAAAAGAGGAGTGGTGTGAGAAGAGCCCCGTAGGTACCGACTACAAAAAGGTATAAAAAAACAGACCACTTTCAAAACGAAGGTGATCTGTAAAATGTGTCCGTCGTATTCCCTTGTCTGTTGTGTAGGAACGGGATCGCTTACCTAGCCGTTCAATGACGGTAAATGTTGGTAGCAGCCTACACTAGTTCTGCTGTTACAAAAGGAGTTCTACACTCCCCTTGGCAAGGCCAGGATCGTTGATAAGACTGAGGAGAGGCGATGAGATCGCTGGTAGCTGAGGGAGGGCTGCCGTTTGAGAATAGGTTCCCAAGAAGAGCCACAAAAGAATACAGCTAGTAATCAGGAAAAGGAGTGTAGCAAGAAGTAAAAAGGTATAAACATTGGAGCCGGCCTTTGCGGCAGATCGGTTGGATTTAGCTTGCATTGGTGTGAACCTCATCTCCTTTACGAATGATTCCCCGTGTGTACCCCTTCATGAGTTTTCCAATGGCTGCATCGGGGAAGGTCTTCTCAATAACGATTCGTCCGATATAGCTGTCATTGCTAAAAATATCGACCTCATGCCCTTTACGAATGCCATCGTCTGACCCAATGGTGATTTCAACATGGGCACCACTGATCTCTTTGACAACACCGAGAACTTTCGGTGGTGTTTTATCAAGAGGAGTGTGAACAGTAAGCCCTTGATTGGCTAGGAGATTTTCTGCTTTTGCCAATAGAGCCGTCAGTTGTTTGGAGGTTTCTTCTAGCCGATTTTTCGCGCCCGTCGCCTCATTGTAGGCATCAATGGCACCGACAAGGTTGTTGTGGGTCTCAGAGGTGGTGAGCTGGATGCTTCGGATCTCTTCCCGTAGCGAGGTCACTTCTGCAAGGTAAGACTGTAAGGTCTCTTCCTTTTTGGAGACTTCGGCGATTGCCTCCCCGAGAGAGACGTTTGTATTCGCTAGCTCCTGTTGTTTTCGACGAAGAGAGTCTTGGCTCATACGGAGCATCGATTCCCGTGAAGCGACAATCGAAACACGTGCCATCCGTTCATGAGCGACCTTCTCCTTGAGAGCATCGACTTCGTCCTGCAGGTTTTGTCTTTGTGTGGAGAGTGCAGCTAGCTGCGACTCCTTTTCAGTGTTGAGTTTTTTAAGATCTTTTTGAGTCGAAAATGCAGCGACAGAGAGTGCAAAAAACGCAATACTAATTGCGAAAATGGCAACGACAAAAAACTTTCCCAGCGTTGTCATGAGATACGTTTCCTTGCTAAGTGCAACTATGCAAAGGGTTTATGTTTTGGTTTCGGTGTGCAGCTTTTGGATACTGTCTTACTGGCCCATTGTGGTTTAGCCACTTGTGGTTTAGCCATTCATCGGATTGATTGATGGCCTCTCCGGGGTTCGTTCCTAAGATTCATCCCTTGTCTGTCGCAGGTCGGTCTGGCTAGGCAGAAAGCTATCGACCAAAAACAGGCCATAACATACATGCCAAACACTTGTAAACCTTATTCGTGCGATACACTCGGTAAACGCAAACGAACACACAAAGGCCAAAATCACAGAAACAAGGCTCAAAAAGGCTTGTCAAGGTGAGATCGGGTCAAAATCTAGCTGTAAAATCCTTTAAGCTCACCGGTTCAGTATAGTTACGATCGATTTGTTATGTCAATGAAATAATAACAAAATTGAATATTTGTTAATTTTTGCCCAAGCTTCGTATTTTGCCAGCGATTCGTCCTTGATCGACAAACGGCTTGAAATCTTATAGTAGAACTATAGCTTATGAAGTCGACGGGGGGAGGGCTTTCTCTGAAATTTTTTTGCGACCGTTCCAACGATGGAATCGCCCCCTAACATGAGGCAAAAAAGAAGACAAACGGCAATTGGCCAATCGCCGACCCAAAGGTAAAGAGTCCCAAGGTGGGGGGAGGCATGAGGGATCGTCGCCAGTACCGCCTCATCGTTAAAGCTGTGGTTACGGTCGACAAGTTCACCAGTTGAATCGATAAAACCGCAATATCCGGCATTTGCTGCCATAAGGACTGGTGTTCGTAACTCGACCGCTCGAAAAACGGAGCAGTTAAAGTGGAGATCGGCTATCGAGCTTCCCCAGAACCAGCCATCATTGCTAATATTGAGTATGACGTTCATGGATTGAGGATCGTTACAAACAATAGCCTGTTTCCTGACTAAGTGTGGTATCGTGATTTCAAAGCAGATATTTGGAATAAAGTTCACCCCTTCATGTTCAAAAGAGGTCGGTTTTGGCCCTGGTGTGAGGCCAAGCGAAATGGGGGCCAGGTCATAGAGAAAAGGGAAATAATCTCCTAATGGTATATATTCTCCGAACATGACAGGGTGCATTTTGTCGTAGATGTTAACGGGGTTGGTGTTTTCGTCGAGCGTAATTGCCGAATTGGTAAGGATCGGTTGCTCGTTTTTGTCGAAATGAAAATGATTGGCGCCGACAACGAGGGGCTTGAAAATCCGTTGAAGATGAGGAAATTGGCCTAAAAAAGGAGGGAAGTTCCATTCTTTGGATGCTTTGCTTTGGGGATGAGCTGTGGAGTACGGGACATTGAGAGTAAGTACTGATTCGGGCCATACAACCAGGTCAACATGAGGGTTTTTTTGTAAAAGCTGAACGGTCTGTTCGAGATAGGCTTCGATGGTTTTTTGTTTTTCTTCGAGAGGAGCATCAAAGCGTGTGTAGTATTGTCGACCCATGAGAAGGACAGTTGTCGTTTGGGGAGGTGAGCCTTCTTGAGTAAGCCTGTTTTGTTCCAGACTCTGTCGACGAAGGGTGCCATAGCTTAACATCGCGCCAATCACTAAAAGAGCGGCAAGGGGCCCTTGCCACCTCTGCACATAGTGAGAAAAACGAAAAGGGCTCGACGGACTTTGACCTACCAGGGTCCCAACGAGAATGATCGCAAAACTCAGCCCATAAGCACCAAAAAGGTCAGAAATTTGAAGGAGATTTATTTGAGCAACCTGAGTATGGGCTAAAAGTGCAACAGGAAATCCGGTCAACAAGTAAGAGCGGGCAAGTTCAAGACCACTCCAAATGGCTGGGATCGCCACGAGAGGCCAAACTTTCCATCGCTCGATAGCTCGTCGGCTAAGAGCTATAAAGATCGGAAAGTAAAAAGCAAGGTACAAAGAGAGAAACAGCCAGCCAAAATAGACGGCCCAATGAGCATGTCGAACCCCTTGGAGGGTCGCCAACCAGAAGAGAAGGCTTGCAAGATACATTTTTGTATAGAACCATTTTTCTGATCTGTCTTGAGTATTAGGTGAGGGGTTTTGCGTTTGAGCAGAATCCTTTGAAGATGGGCTTGACCTCTTGTTATTGTAGATTACTCGAACAAAAAAAATCGGTGCCAGCCACGCCAAGTAACTTAGATTCCAGGGAGGGAGTGCAAGGTATAGACAAAAAAGGCCTGTACCTGCCGTCGCAAAGGGAGAGTGAAGCCGAGAGAATGTAAAGGTCGTCCAATAAGAGAATTGGTTCACGTGAAGCGTCTTGTCCTATGGAGCTTTTAAAAGCCCTCTCTCAGTAGAGGCTAAAAATCAGGGGTAAAAACTTGCCGATCGTTCCATGGTAATGAGTGACATGTTCGAGTAAGATGTTCTACCAAATCGTCCCTCTTTTTACCAGAGTTGGCTTGGATAATCACCCTTCTATTTTTTAAACGAATCTTGAAAAAATGAATATTCAGATTGTCTTCACAACTTGTGCCACAAGTGAAGAAGCGAGGAGACTTGCGAAAGAATGTATTAACCGTCGGCTTGCCGCCTGTATTCAAAGGGTGCCAAATATCGAGTCGACCTACTGGTGGAATGGAAAGGTTGTCTCATCGGAGGAACACCTTCTTCTCATAAAAACGACGGTAGAAAAGGAGGGCGACCTTATAGAATTTTTAAAAAACTCCCACTCCTACGAAGTGCCCGAGGTGGTCAGCTTCGAGGCGGTCAGTAAAAATAAAGAGTATAGCAGCTGGTTGCTCAAGACACTGCTCGAAAAAGAATAGGAAGAAAGCGAGACGATTCGGTGAACTCGAAGATTATTACTCCAAGGACCCTTAAGGGATTTCGCGACTATCTGCCCGAAACGATGCTTCCCCGTGAGCAGTTAATTGCAACGGCCCAAAAAGTTTATCGCTCGTTCGGTTACACACCGATCGAAACCCCGGCCCTTGAGTACCTTGAAATTTTAGGTGGAAAGGGGGGTGAGGAAACTGACAAACAGATGTACCACTTCCAAGATCATGGTGGACGTGAAGTCGGTATGCGATTTGATTTAACGATCCCTCTTGCCCGTTTTGTGGCCCAACACCAACACGAGCTCGGCCTTCCTTTCAAGCGTTACCACATAGCGCCAGTCTGGCGAGGTGAGAATACGCAAAAGGGGCGGTACCGTGAGTTCATGCAGTGTGACTTTGACACAATCGGCACGACTTCGCTCGTTGCCGACATTGAGGTCGTTTTGGTCATCGACGTCCTATTGCGTGCAATCGGTATTGAGAAATTTACGATTTGTGTCAATAACCGGAAGATTCTTAATGGAATTCTTGAAAAATTCGAGCTTGAGGGAAAGTCGGTCGCTATTTTACGTGTTCTCGACAAACTGACCAAAATCGGTGTTGAGAAAGTACTGAAAGAGCTGACTGAAGTCCTCGCTGTAGAGAGTGTTGCGGCGAATGAGATTGTCAAGCTTATAACGCTAAAAGGAGATCGGAAGGCAATTTTGGAATCGCTCTCTCCTCTGCTGGCCGGTAATAAGACAGGAGAGTCTGGCTTGGCCGAGCTCTGGGAGTTGACCGACCGAGCTCTGGCGGCTGGTGTTGCGGAAGAACGGCTGAAGGTCGATGTTTCTATTGCGCGTGGTTTAGACTACTACACGGGTACGATTTACGAGACATTTCTCGATGATTTGCCAGACATTGGTTCGGTCTGCTCGGGGGGCCGTTATGATAACCTGGCCGGCCTTTATACCAAAGAGCGACTCCCCGGTGTTGGTGCTTCACTTGGGCTTGATCGTTTCTTGGCAGCGATGGAGCAACTCGCCCTTCTCCCAAACGCAAAAAAATCGGCTCAAGTCTTTCTCGTTAATTTTGAGGAAAATCGGCTAAGTGATTACCTCCTTTTGGCAAAACAGCTTCGAGACCAGGGGTTGGCGGTCGAGTTCTTTCCCGAAACGAAAAAAATTGGACAGCAGCTCAAGTATGCTGACAGAAACCGTTTTCCGGTAGCTATTGTCGCTGGCGAGAGTGAGTTGTGTGAAGGAAAATGCCAGGTCAAAGACTTAAAAACAGGCGAAAGTCATGTTGTGTCGTTAGCAAATGAGGCAAAAGAGGTTGCCGAGATTGCTGAGAAAATCATTGCTATGGGCAAGGGGATCGGTTAGGATCTTGGGGGGACGCTGATCGTTAGTGGTGGTGGAAGAGGGATTTGCCGAAAAACATAAAGGGGTAACGGCAATGACACGACGACAAAATCATTATGAAGTCGCTTTTGAGACCTACCTTCATCGACATGGTATTGCCGTTTTGGCCGTCGATGAGACAAAACGGCCGAGCCATTATGGGCAAAAGCTCAAGAATCTCGATTGTGTCGTTTTCTCTCAGCGTGATCAAATCCCCTGGTTAGTCGATGTGAAGGGGCGACAGTTTACCTCTTCAAAGCGTTGGCTCAATTGGATTAAAGAAGAGGAGCTTACCGTCTTCGCAGAATGGGAGCAACTTTTTGGTTGGCCTTATAAAGTCTTGTTCGTCTTTGCCTATCATGTTATTGGCTCTTTTTCACCCGTTTCGAAAGAGCAGCTGTTTTTTTCTCAAGGTCGTTACTATGCCTTTGTTGGTATACCACTCTCCTCATATCAGCCCCATGCCAAACAGGTCTCTGAAAGCTGGCAGACGGTCGCTTTGCCACGTGAGCGATTTTGCCAGTTGGCCCGTCCTATCCACTATTTCCTTGAAAAAAGAGAGATGACAGTCGCCTAGAATCGAGTTATACTGGGGGCGATGAGTAAATCGTTTGTAAACGAGAGAGCTCTCGACCTGGCTTTGTAGATAGAAAGAGGCTGAGGGTTAAACATTAGAGAAGAGGTATATCGATGAGAGAAAATCACAAAGAGAGTTTACAAAAAAAGAATCTCGAAGGGGTATGGGCTCATTTTGGACGTTTGACAGCCAAGGGGTCGGCTCTCTTCTGCCGAGCAGCCACTTTGGCTATCGTTTTTTCAACGACTGCAACACCTCTATGGGCAGCGACAGAGAAAGAGCTTCCTGATTATAGTGGTTGTTACTCGATCGTTGCTATCTTTATTATCTTGGGTGGATTTACCGTCCTCTTTCCAGGCATTCCTCGAACCAAAGAGGTAACTCCCTTCAAAGAGGATTAAAGATGAGGATTAAAGATAAAGAGGCTCAAATATTTAGCCACTTTTTTCTGCCGAAAAAAGCAACCCCATTAAGATTTGCCATTCACTAAAAATCAATAGGAGACGATTTGCATACCTGCTGGTCGTCTCTCTTTTATTCCTTGCAGAACGATTGTCTAGAGCTTTGGGTCAATCGCATTTGTCGACGCCTCTCAAGGCGACTTCCTTTCGGGAGATTTTTCGCCTTCTATCGAATAAAGCTCTTTCTTTTGTGTTTGAGCATTGTTTCGGCGAAGCTGGCCACAGGCGGCGTTAATTTCGTCCCCTTTTCGGTGTCGAACTTTAAGAGTAATCCCTGCCTCTGTGAGGATTCCTTTAAAATGAGCGAGCCGTTGTTTAGAAGGGGATTGATAAGGGAGGCCAGCGACGGGGTTATAAGGGATTACGTTAAGCATCGCGTTTCGGGGCCGAAGAATTGACACGAGTTCTTTGGCATGGCTCGTGTGGTCATTGATATCACTGAGAAGGACATATTCGAAAGTGATTTGCCGCCTGGTTTTTTCATAGTACTGATCGACGGCGGCCAATATTTTGGAAAGGCCAATGTTTTTATTGACAGGGACGAGGCGATCGCGAAGCGCCTCATTGGGGGCATGGAGCGAAACAGCTAGTTGAAAAGCGAGTGGGTAGTCGGCCATTTTTACAATCGAGGCAGGAATGCCGACGGTCGAAATCGTAATACGCCGTGTCCCTATACCGAGGCGATCTGGATCGTTGGCTACCGTTAAAGCACCAAGGACATGAGAAAGATTGGCAAGGGGTTCTCCCATTCCCATCATAACGATATGGCTTAAGCGTTCGTCGTCTGGCAGTAGCCGTTGCAAGAGGAGCATCTGTTCCAAAATTTCGCCCTGGGTCAGATTCCGGTCGACTCCATCAAGCCCACTAGCGCAAAAGAGGCATCCCATCGCACAGCCGACCTGACTACTCACACAGATCGTCCGTCGGTTTTTTTCAAAGAGGAGAACAGATTCGGTCTGACCACCATCATGGTGGGTGAGGAGGAGTTTTTGAGTCTGGTCGGTCGCGACAGTTTTTTTAGCGATTGTTGTCGACCAGATTGTGAAAGATTCTGTAAGATCTTGACGTAATTGTTTGGGAAGATTTTCCATCTCTTGAAATGAAGCGACCCTCTTTTGAAAAATCCATTGCCAAATTTGACTTGCTCGAAAAGTGGGGTGTTTCCGCTCTTTAAGCCAGGCGAGAAGATCGTTGTTGGAAAGGTTAAGAAGGTGTTGCATTCTATTGGACTTTTAGTCGTGGTTGCCGATGTTAAGGAGCCACCTGTTTATTCGAGAGTGTTGAACATTAAAGAGGGGAGGAGTCAGATTGTTGTTGACGATAGGCGGCGTATTCTCGGGCGATCTCTCCGCTGGTAAGTCCATTTGAGAAACTTTGCCATGTTGGATAACAAAGGTGGCTACAGTGGCAGACGGTCCAGTTGTGCCTGAGAGGGCTAATCGTAACGACAAACTGGTGATGGCGATAGGCCTCCCATATTTCAATGGCCGTGCCCATACTCGCTTCAGGGACATAGGCGACCAGAAGGTCGACCTTCCGACACATTTGATTATGTCTGAAAAAGACCTCTCTTCCCGTTTGGAGGTCGTAGGCAACCGAGTCTTGGTGATCGGCAAAGGGGTCATAAATTTTAGCGTCGGGAAATGCATTGCTTAAGTGACTGGTAAGGTCGCAGCGATAATCTTGTTGATGGAGGGCGGTCCCTTTATGCGAACCTTGCATTATTCCCGCAAGAAAAATCGTCTTTGGCATGACCTGATCGCATCCCTATTCGAAAAGAAGAAATTGAGTCGGTGGTTTAGTTAGCCTCCTAATTATGTTACGATGGGGACGAATTGGCAATTAGCCGTTTGGGAAACTCGTCTTTAGGTCGATATAAACGCCGGCCATGTTTATCTGCTCGTTCATTCTAACAGGAGCCCCAGAACGTAAAATGGAAGACCGATTAGCACAATTTCGACCAGCCACAGCAACGAAGCTACTTCTTTCACTTTTGAAAATTGAAGGTCCACCTGGCAAAGAACAAGAGGTCGCACAGTTTATTACTGATCAGTTAGTAAGGAGTGGAGCCGACCCCAAAGCGATCGTGACCGACAGCGCCTATAAAAAAACCCTTCTTCCTGGTAATAGTGGGAACCTGATTTTTAAACTCAAGGGAAACATGCAGGGCCCTAGGCGTCTTCTCATGGCGCACATGGACACGGTGCCTATTTGTGTCGGAACGACACCTAGGCAGGTCGGTGATCGGATCGTCTCCGTCAATAAAGAGAGAGGCCTTGGGGGCGATAATCGGTCTGGGTGTGGTGTCATCCTTAATGCGGCCTTGACCATTTTGAAACACGACTTACCTCACCCGCCACTGACTTTTCTGTGGACTGTCCAGGAAGAGGTCGGTCTCCAGGGGGCCCGTTGTATCCAGCGAAGGCTTCTCTCAAATCCAAAAACTGGCTTCAACTGGGATGGCCAGTCTCCTAGCAGCCTTATCGTTGGGGCGACTGGTGGTTACCGAATGGATATCGAAATTACCGGCCTTGCCAGTCATGCGGGGAATGACCCGGAAGAAGGGATCAGTGCGATTGCAATCGCTGCAATTGCGATCGCCGATTTGCAAGAAAACGGTTGGCACGGCCTTGTTCGTAAAGGAAAGAAAGAGGGGACCAGTAACGTCGGTGTGATTCAGGGAGGAGCTGCGACAAATGTCGTAACAGAGTCGGTAAAGCTACGTGCCGAGGCCCGCAGCCATGATCCGATCTTTCGGAAAAGGATCGTTCGCGAGATCGAGTTAGCGTTTAAGCGGGCGGTTAAAAAGGTTAAAAACAGCCGGGGCCAGATCGGCTCAGTTACGGTTGACGGGACCTTAGATTATGAGTCGTTTAAAATAAAACCCTCTGAGCCTTGTGTCGTTATGGCTAAAAAGGTATTGCAATCACTCGGAGAAGAACCGATACCCAAAGTCGCAAACGGTGGGCTGGATGCAAACTGGATGAACGAACATGGGATTCCAACAGTAACGTTAGGATGTGGCCAACGTGAAATTCATACAGTCAATGAGACACTCGTTGTCGAGGAGTACCTCACCGCTTGCCAATCGGCGTTGTTGTTGGCGACTGAAGGTTAGATTAAAAAGTTCGAAGAGAAAAGTTAAAAGGTGTTCTATGGAACTTGATGACGAGCTGTGTGTCTGCTTTCATGTGAGTCAGCGCAAAGTCAAAAATTTTATTAAGGTCGAAAAGCCGAGCAAAGTAAGTCAGCTTAGCGAGTGTTTTGGAGCTGGTACCGGATGTGGGTGGTGTCGACCCTACTTGCGGAAACTGTTTGCCTCAGACACGGAGTTAATCGAGGTTTCAAGTGACGATTATCTCGCCGAGCGTAGATTGTATAAAGAGGCGAAGAAAAAGCGAAAAAAGAGTTTAAAAGAGCAGAAGTAGGAAAAATAGCCGATCCTGCCTATTTAAACGGTGGTAAAAAGGGAAAAGATCGGGTATTATCTACCCTTTGCAGTCTGGGTCTATTCCTGTTGCCCGTTGAATTAGAGAGTTCTCATGGCGCGTAAAGTAGTTAGTAAAAAGAAGTTACGTGAAGAGGCAGATGCAGCTGCCGAAGAAGCTCCTGTTAGGAAAAAGCGTAAGGTTAAACGCAAAGTTAAACGTAAAACCAAAAGAAAGTCAAAGGCTGCCGCTGCAGTTCGGATGAAGCTTTTCTGGGGCGTTTTCAGCCAATCGATGAAACGGGTTGCCCTCTTTGAGTTTGACCAGCAGAAAGAGGCTGAGAAAAAGGCCGAAGATCTCAATAAATCAGGTAAGAGCCCTCACTTTGTCCAGAAGGTCAAAGAAGAGGTCGTCGTTGAAGAACCAGAGGTTGACGAGACTCCTCAAGAGGGCTCGTAGAGAAGAAGCCTTTTCTCGCTACGTAGCTTTGGGAATCTTCTAAAATAACCAATCTCAAGTTCTCAAGTATTGCAGTGGTCCCCTGTGGTCCATACTTGTAGTATGGGATGGTCTCGTGCCGACTACGAACCTTCTACTGCGAACCTTCTACCGTCGTCAATCTTTTCCACTTGGTTCTCCACTTCCGAGGTTATGGCTGGTTTTTCTTATCTACTCTTTTAGGGGTGGTAGATACTGTGCCAAATGGTCAAGGGTTGCTTTGCTCGAGAGCTCCAACTTGCCAAACCCTTTTTCAGCGCCGGCGGCGACGGCCTGCTCTTGATGTTCGGGAAAGTTCGTTACTAACATTGATGGAATCGACTGGTAGTTTGGATTTCTTTTGAGTTCCTCAATAATGAGAAGGCCATCAGTATAGTCAATGTCGAGCTTTCGGTTGACCAAGATCAAGTCGACCTCGTTTTTTTTCAAGGTTGAAAGGGTGTCCTCGAGTCGGTCAGCCTGAAGAACATTGACCGAGAAATTCTTGGTAAGCATTGTCGAGATTGAAGTATGGTCTGGAACACAGTTTCCGACATCTAGAACAGTCTTCTTGGGGGGCATGATGTTCTTTCGGGAAAAGACCGATTTTTAAAGGAGGCAGCTACTCTCTGCCCTCCTGCCTAGTGCAGGGACACTTACGAAAAAGGCAACCTGCTTCACCCAAAGGAAAGTAGGTTGCCTGCCAATTTTACCGGAATTTTTAAATGAGAGAAGAGCCCCTTTTTATGAATTGCTCATGACAAAATGTCTTGGCAAGAGTGTTACTTGTCTTCTTCAGCCTTTGGGTTTTCAATCGCATAAAGGTGGGAACGGTTTGCAATGTAAAGGACCCCATTTGCAAAAATTGGGGTACTGTAGACCGAATTACCCATATTGATTTCGTCAAGCAGGTCTTCTTCATCTGCAAGGGTAAAGATAGAAATGTCGCCATCTTCGTCTCCGATATAGACTTTGCCCTCGGCAATAAGTGGCGATCCCCAGGCTGGAGCAAAGAGGTCATAGGTCCAGTGGACTTTACCTGTCTCGGCATCTAGACAATGAAAAATTCCACTGAAGTCAGCGATATAAAGGAGATTGTCTTTAATAGCAACAGTACCACAGCTTCGGTGCATCTCTTCTTCGAATTCGATCTCTCCATCATCGTTTTGATCAAATTTGGTGTAGTGCCAAATAACAGCTGAGTTCGTATTGTCAATGGCGAGCTCGCCATCTCTCTCTTCAATCGCCTGGAGACGTCGAGGCGGGATTGACTTGGTTCGATCTGAAACATGGACAGCCAGGGTCGGGCTGACATCTCCCCGTTTGGTCGGGTCAATGCACCAAAGGTGTCCAACTCCTTCACCATGTTCAGGGTCTTGGCCGACAGCGACGTAAATCTTTTCATTATAGATTACTGGTGTAGCGATAATATTGTTGCGAGTCCCTGCGCCACCGAGTACCCATTTGGAATTTTTGGGGTTGGCATCGAACTTCCAT
>JALCBQ010000077.1 GCA_028066335.1 Pirellulaceae bacterium | reverse complement strand
TCATTTGCCTCGACTTGTTCCTCGGTCGCTCTTAGAGCTCCCAGCCTTCAACACCATCTTTAGTGACAATAGAGTATTTTTTACAGCTAAAATAAGTAGTAAAACACCCTCTTTTTTGCCGATTATTGACTTAATTACTCCCCATTTACCACTCATAACCTCTCATTCTCGGTGGAAAAATGGAAAATCTTCTCTCAAAAGAGCAGGCATAATTTTACTCACCCTTAAAATGGCTTATATTTTAAGACTCGGAGATATAGGACAAGTGGGTCGATCTTTCTGACCCTACACCTGCCCAATCTTGGAGGTTCCATTCGGCAGGACAAAACTACTTTTCCTTCTGCCGATCTCCCTTTAAGAGACTCTCCTTCCCTGAAATTTTTGATCCCTATTGCTTGGTTAAAACTATTTCTTCGCTTCTAGAAGCTCAAAAAAATGTGATCCTTTTTCAAGGTCGCCATAAAGCCCTATAACAAAGGAACTGCCCCATGAAGAACAGACTCTTTCAAAGCTGCCTCATCCTTCTAGCCCTTAGCGGAACTTTCGCAGTAACCAGCAACTCAACCTCTCTACTAGGTCAAGACAAAAAAGAAGAGGCCAAGGCACCTCCACAAGAGGGGCAATCTCCCCCGCAGGCAGCAGCACCAGAACCACCTCATGTAAAAATTTTAGCCAAGGCCAAAAAGCATACTGGTCTCATAAACGTCTATCAAAAAGGGAACTCTCTTTTTGCCGAACTCATGCCAAAACATTTTAGTGGTGAATTCATTGTAATTCCCAGTATTGCGCGTGGGATCTCTCAAGGAGAACTTCTGGGTGGAATGAGTCTCGGTTTTGACAATGAGTTTATCCTTTCTTTCCGTAAGGTCGAAGACAAGGTCCATCTCGTCCGCAAAAATGTCCGCTTCAAAGCGAAAAAGGGTTCTCCCCTTGAATCGGCCGTTCACCGTGCCTATACCGACAGTATTTTGTTTAGCCTTCCCATTGTCGCCAAAGGGCCCGAAGGTGGCCAGCTTGTCGATCTGGGTCCCGTCTTTATGAGCGACCTGCCTCAACTTTCCCAACAACTTCCAGGGTTTATGTTCGCAGGAAATCGTTCGACCTGGGCTTCAATCAAAAACTTTGAGAACAATGCCGAAATCCAGGTCGCCGCTACCTACGCCTCGGGGGGAGTAGGTTCGATTCCGACCGTCATTGATTCGCGAGCGCTCACAATACATCTCCATTACTCAATTAGTCGACTTCCTACGACAGGCTATGTTCCCCGTCTTGCTGATGATCGGGTCGGTTATTTCTTGACAACAGTCAAAGATTTTTCGAGTTCAGATCCGAAAAAATTTGTCCGCCTTATTAACCGATGGAACCTTCAAAAGTCAGATCCTTCTGCTGAAAAATCGCCCCCTAAAAAACCGATCATTTTCTGGATAGAAAACACCGTCCCCTTCGCCTACCGCAAGCCGATTCGCGACGGTATTCTCGAATGGAATACTGCCTTTGAAAAGGCAGGCATTCTTAACGCCATTGAAGTCCGCCAACAACCGGCAGATGCCGACTGGGACCCCGAAGACATCAATTACAACACCTTTCGCTGGATCACCGCTGATGCAGGTATGGCCATGGGCCCTTCACGGACAAATCCCTATACCGGAGAAATCCTTGATGCTGACATTATCTTTGATGGTGGCTTTATTGACTCGTGGCGTGGCGCCGTTGACAACTACGATATGGCAGGCCAAGGGGAAAAATCGGCAACGGCTCTCGGTAAAAATCTCCAAAGAAAGGTTTCTAAAAAACCTGGATATTGTCGATTAACCAACGGGATGGCCGAACAGTTTGCCATCGGCTATGCTGCGGCAGCCAATACAGGTGACGAACAAAAACAGAAAGAGCTTCTCGACCGATTAATCTACCAAGGTCTTAAGGAGGTCGCAATGCACGAAGTCGGCCACACCCTCGGCCTTCGGCACAATTTTAAGGCGAGTACCTACTATACACTGGAAGAACTAAACGCCCTTGAACCGAGCGAGCCGATTTTGACCTCGGTCATGGATTACGCACCGGTGAACCTGGTACCCAAGGGGAAAAAACAGGGAAACTTTTATACCACAACCCTTGGCCCTTACGACGAATGGGCGATCAAATATGGTTACTCGACCTTTGCCGGTGGTACTTTTGGTGAAGTAGAACACCTGCAAAAAATCGCCTCCGAAAGTGGCAAGGCAGAGTACCTCTACTCTACCGATGAAGATACGACCCCAATCTCTCCAGATCCTTATTCAAACCGATTTGACAACGGCAAAGACCTTTTGGAATATGCCAGAAATCAATCGACGATTGCACGTGAGCTAATCCCTGGTCTGGTCGATCGTATGGTTAAAAAGGGTGACGATTACACCAAGGCGACCTCAACTTTTGCGGCACTCCTTCGTATGGAAAACAACGCCATGCACTTTGCCTCCCGATTAATCGGTGGTATTGAAACAAGTCGTACCCATAAAGGCGACCCGGGGAGTAAGCCACCTTTCCAGGTTATTCCTGCTGCAAAACAGCGTGAAGCATTACAATTTCTTAGCGAAAAGGTCTTTGCCGCCGGTCGATTTGACTTTCCGCCTGAGCTCTACAATCAGTTAGGAAGCCATCATTGGTACCACTGGGGTGAAATGCCTCCTGAGAAACCTGACCTCGCTTTGCATCAACTCATCCTCGCTCAACAAGATCGAATTTTAGCGCAGCTTCTGGCCGCTGCGACCCTTGAAAGGCTAAGCGACTCGCAACTACGCGTTGCCAAAGGCGAAAAGTCTTTCACCACGGGTGAACTATTCGAAGGACTAACTAAATCGATCTTTAGTGAACTCGACAACCAGGGTGACCTCAAGATCACCTCGATTCGCCGCAATCTACAAGATTCGTACATTCGCCAACTTTCCCAAATCGGACTTGGAAACATGGGCGCTCCTAAAGAGAGCCGAACGATGGCCCGCTATATTATTCGAAATCTTGCGAAAAAAATCGACACGACTCTGGAAAATGAGAACATCGACCTCGATTTGGAGACGGCAGCTCATCTAAGCGAACTCCAAAATTATCTCGAAAAGGTCCTCGATGCTGATCTACCAGATAGTGGACAAGCAGGCTCAGACCCTGATACTTCTCGAAACTGACCTCTACGATCGTTGTTAGAAAGTTGCCAATTCTAAAAGCTACCTTAACAAGGTAGCTTTTTTGTGTCGCCACTTCTTGACACTCTTTGACCTTACCCAGAAAATCGAAACTGGCCTCTTTTTTATCGAACTACTTACGAGTAAAAAAATGCGAGTCTACCTTCTTTGCAGCGATCTTATGACCTCCTCACGGCTCACCGGCGATGCCAAAGCAGTTGGTGCCACACTGACCATCTGTCATCAGGAGGCAAAACTACACGAAGCCCTCGCAGCCGATCTGGCGACCGCCGACAGACCAAGGGAGTATGATAAAGAAATCGTCCTCGTCGTCGATCTTGCCCATCTAGGGTTAGCTATCGACAAACTAATGGAACAACTAGGTGAACTTTTCACCAAAGCAGGCACAGGTCGACCGACCGTTATTGCCTTTGGGCCACATGTCCATACTGACCGTCTTGAAGCAGCCAAAGAGGCCGGCTGCCATGTCTTGGTCCGTGGTCAGTTTTTACGGCAGGCGGGTAAACTCTTTGCAGGGAAAGCCTAAAAGCTCGTTACTTCTCTTCCTTCTCGTCGGCTTTTTTCTCTTGGGAAGGAGGCTCTTCTTCGGGGACTTTGTCCACAACCTCTTTAACCTCTTTCACAGGTTCTTTTACCTTAATACGAGGTGCCCCCGTTTCGTCGAGTTCTATCTCGGAAAGATTTGCCACAGGGACCGTACTGACCGATTCGATCTCGTCAAATTCAGTCTTGTCGACCGACTTGCGTAACAAGAGGTAAATAGCAGAAACTAACGAAAAGAACAACCCATAGCTAATAGCATGGACAACCAGATAAAGAAAACTCTCCCAAGCCCAAGCAACCGAGCCTCCTACGGTTACGAAGCTAGGAAGAGGATCACTCACTTCCTGACCATTTAAGAGCCCCATAAACTGCGCCATCTCTACCTCACCCATCCCCCAGCTAATCCCTATGCGGGAGAAATAGAGGATCAGCGAAGCGAAGCCCCATACTAACGACATACAAATTACACCATAAACAAACGCAAGCAGAACATAAAAAACATATTGAAAGGGGCGTTGATAAACATAGGAAAAACTCCGGCTAACTGCATCAAAACTATCGGCCCGATCGGCACTCACCGAAGCAAACATCAGTGGCCACCCGAAGAATGTTCCTACGAATAAATGAGTGATTAAGAGCCCGCCAACGAGCACAAATACCCAACCAAAACCAGCTACCAAAACCCCAATGTCCAACCTCATGAAAAAGCCCAGGAAAACCATCGGCAAGACGACAACGACAGCGGCCAGCAGCGTAAAGGTTGGCCCCCCCCAATAGTTTTTTTTGTGGGCGTTGGCAAACATCAATGCCTCTTTTGTCGAAACAATCTCTTCTTGCCCCAGCTGCACAACGGCTATTCGAGTAATAGCACCCCCAATAAATCCCCAGATAAAAATCAGATAACTTAACTTAAAAAGAGATGCCCACCATTCGCTCCACGTTAACTCGCCGGAAAAAAATCGTTGTGTCGGCCCAGCCAATCGCCAATAGAGTTGAGGAATTAGTTCTTGAATTTTCAGTGGGGCCAGAAAAATATCTTTTACTCCTGAAGGGGAAAAAATGGGCTCTGTTACTCGAGCGTCCACAATACTTTTTTGATCTTTGTACTCATTCGATAAATTTTGATTTTGCTCAATCAGGTTTTGCTGATTCATTATTTCTGTTGAATATTTTTGTTTTTGCTCCTCCTTAGTGGCGACTTTCTCTGGTGGTGAATAAAAGTAATCAATCACCTCCCAGCTAAAGGTTGTCAGAAGAATACCTACCGCGGCCAAGAAGACCACCGAACCGCGACGAGCGATCGCAAAGGTCTTAAACAATAAGATCCACGGTAGAATGTCTCGCCATGAAATTTTTTCAACGGTCAAAAGGGGGCGGCTATCGGACATTTTGTTCCTTCTGTGTGGAAAAGGCCAGGTTTTAGAAAGGCTCGCCAAAAAGCTTTCCAAAAACACCAGAGATACCCATTGTGTAGCAACCGTAGTAAAGATTCAAGAGGATTGCTCTCAGGGTGGTCGAAACCAGCTAAAAAAGAGAGTCTAGCAGACTATTTTAAGGAGGGGCATAAAAAACGGTCACTCCCCCCAAATGGATACAGGAGAGTGACCGCTAGGTTTTGTCTTTCGGTGGCAGGGCTAACTTACTCTTTGATGGTGCCACCCGTTTTTATGTCACCAGAGTTAATACTACCCTCTTTAATACGGCCACCTGTCTCTTCCACGACACCACCGATTGCACCACCCCCTTCGATATCGGGTCGTAGTTGTCCGGAATCGAGCAACTGTAGAAAACCTTGTTGCCCCTTACCACCTTTAGCCGTTGAGGTACTCCAGAAAAACCCGTAGGCAGCAAATCGGCTACTCGTCTCTTCAAGAACATAGACGACCGTCTTGGCTGGCCGTTGCCCACCTGCGCCGCGGACTTTTAAATCAGCATAACCTGTAACAAGTCGAAACCTTGGTTTTCGAACCTGACCAAGGGCCAAATCGGCAGCGACATCTCCTGCATAAAGGGCATTAAACTTTCCAGTCCTAGATCCTAAAACCATACACGAGAGTATGCCCGTCTTCTGATCTAAAATAAAGATTCCCTCCATTTCGGCATCGACCATACCAGTCGAGATCGAATAATCATCACCACTGTCGGTTCCACTTGCTAGCTCTGGCTCGGTCAGTGTCTGGATTGTTGGCCATACTAACAACCCTACGATCAAAGAGCCAAGACCCCATAGAAATGCATTTCGAAAACTGCCCGATTGAGTATTCATGAGGATTCCCTCTTCAACTGAAAAAGTACCAAACGACAACGAGACTTCTCATTCTATTGTGAGAAGTTTCCCCGATTGACACAACCAATTTGTCTCAAAATCAAGGGGCGATATTGTAGAAATTATAGCCAGTAGTGTAAAGAGAGCTTTTCGTCACCCCTTTCGTTACTTTTTTAGGTACATGAATTTAAGCGGTTAGTTTTTGGAACGATCCAAGAGTTTGCTCGAATAGACAAGACCATAAAAATAGGCCTCTTCTTTTTTTAGAAGAGGCCTATAACTTTTGATATTATTATTTTCTCGACAAAACGGCCTTAAGCCGATCGCTTCTTTTACCCTTTCTAAACTTCTAGGAAAAGTCGGGTCGGGTCTTCGATCACATTTTTGATCGTAATGAGGAAACCGACCGCCTCACGCCCATCGACAATACGATGATCATAGGTGAGAGCGACATACATCATTGGGCGAACGACGACTTGCCCATTTTCAGCGACTGGCCTCTCTTGAATCGAGTGTAAGCCCAAAATGCCACTCTGTGGTGGATTAACGATTGGGGTCGAAAGAAGAGACCCATAAACACCACCATTACTAATCGTAAAAGTTCCTCCGGCTATATCGGCCGGTTTGATTTTGTTCTCTTTTGCCTTTATCGCATAGTCAAGGATTGATTTTTCAATTTCGGCAAACGACATCGCTTCGGCATTTCGCAAAATCGGAACAACGAGCCCCTTGCCGCCACCAATAGCAATACCGATATCACAATAATTACGGGAAATCACCTCTTTCTCACGGACCTCAGAATTAATGGCTGGATATTTTCGTAATGCCTCGGCAGCTGCCTTCGTAAAGAACGACATAAATCCTAGCTTGACTCCATGCCGTTCGTGAAAAGCATCTTTGTATTTCTTGCGAAGAGTCATAACAGGAGACATGTTGATCTCGTTAAAAGTCGTCAACAAAGCAGCCGTTTGCTGGGCCTCAACGAGTCGGGTAGCAATCGTCCGACGTAACATCGACATCGGCTTGACCGTTTCGACCCGATTCGAAGAGGCGGGAACGGTCGTGGCAACACTCGTTGGGGCAGCCGATGTCTCAGTCGGTGCAGAACTGCTTTTAGTAGCAACACCGTTGGTCGTATTCTCGACAGCGGTCGGTTTGAGTGATTTTGAGGCGACATAGTTTTGGACATCTTCTTTGAGAAGCCGCCCCCCAGGCCCTGTTGCTGGTACCTCGCTGGATTTCAGGCCATATTCGACCAACAGCCCCTCAGCGGCTGGCATTACATGTGTGGCACCTCCACTTTCGACACCTCCGCCTCCGGTGGCTCCACCGGTCAATTCCTCGGCAGTTACACCAGCTACAGCAGCGGCCGACTCTTCAGATTCTTCAAAAAGAGCGATGAGGTCGTTAACTTCGACAAATTCACCCTCTTGTTTGACAATTTTAGTGATTCGTCCACCAGCAGGAGCAATAACAGGGACCGAAGCCTTTTCGGTTTCGATCTCAACGAGCTCTTCATCTTTGGCGGCCCACTCCCCCTCTTTTTTCAACCATTGCACAATTTGAACTTCGGTAACCGATTCACCGACGACAGGGGCTTTCAGCTCAATAGACATTTTTGCTCTTTTCTTTTTTTCTGAAGTCTTTTACAGAAATACGACCAGATAAGTTATCGGCATAATGAGAGTCTATTCAAGAGAAAACTCTTTGAATAGCTCATCTTGGCAACTCGATGAAAAATCAGACACATTTTTCGGTATTGGCTTGTTGGGAATGGTTTTCACCATGAGGGTCGCCCCCCAATGCCTCTTCAAGCAACTCGGCCTGTTCGATTTTGTGCATTGCTGCCGAACCGGTCGACGGCGAAGCCGACTCGGGCCGTGAAATCCGGTGTAAAGGATACTTACCAAAAATATTTTCACCCAAATTCAGCCGAATAAAGGGCCATGCTCCCATATTTGTCGGCTCGTCTTGAACCCAAAAGATCTCAGTCCCCTCAGGATATCGGCTAAGGACCTGGGCCAGTTCTTTTTCAGGAAGTGGGTATAGTTGCTCAACACGGATGATCTCAATATCGTTTCGGCCTTGTTCTTCGCGTGCCTGGCAAAGATCATAATAGATTTTACCGGTACACATTAAGACCCGTTTACCCGAACCATCACCCAGCTCTCTTTCGTCGGGAAGAACCCGCTGAAAATTCCCTGTAGCAAAGCTTTCCAGTGGCGACACGACCTTGGGATGTCGCAACAGACTTTTGGGGGTCATAATAACCAACGGTTTACGCCATTTTCTTTTGACCTGTCTAACCAGAACATGGAATAATTGCAGTGGAGTCGTCGGCTGAACGACTTGAATATTATGTTCTGCGGTAAGGAGCAAAAATCGCTCAATTCGGGCCGAGCAATGCTCAGGCCCCTGCCCCTCAAAACCGTGCGGTAACATCATAACTAGGCCACTTAGACGATTCCATTTGTCTTCGGCGCTCGTAATAAACTGGTCAACAATAACTTGGGCGGTATTCCAAAAATCGCCAAACTGAGCTTCCCAGGCGACCAGCCCATCAGGATGGTCTAAGCTGTATCCATACTCAAAACCTAAAACAGCCGCTTCGGAAAGAGGACTATTATGGATTGCCACCAAGGCCTGGTTTTCAGTCAAATGTTTTAGAGGGGTATAGAGGTCTCCCGTCTTTGTATCGTGCAAGACAGCATGTCGATGGCTAAAAGTCCCACGTCCTGCATCTTGGCCCGTAATACGGACAGGATGTCCTTCCGTTGCGAGGTAACCAAACGCCGCTGCCTCGGCGGCGGCCCAGTCAAGTGGACGCTTTCCATCGGCCATTTCGCACCGTTGGTCGAAAAGACGTTTTAATTTTCGGTGTAAATTAAAATCTTCAGGAAGCTGACAAGTCCCTTGTAATATTTCAGATAGCTCTTCTGTAGCAATACCAGTATCACAGTCGTCGTCATCACGTTCAGGGCCACCGTAATACCCTTCCCAAATACCTGTCATTGAGACTTCATCAGAGACGAATGTTTCATTCTTGGCGAGTTCAAACTCTTCTTCCATATGAGCTTCACTCTCGGCGACCAGTTCATCGACATCTTTTTGAGTAACTTCGCCTTGTTTGGTGAGATGCTCAACATAAAAATCCAAAACACCACTCCGCTTGTCGATCGCCTCATACATGAGGGGCTGAGTGTAGCGTGGTTCGTCACCTTCGTTGTGTCCCCAACGTCGGTAACAATACATATCAATGACAACATCTCGTTTGAACTTAAGCCGAAAGTCCATCGCAAGGTTGACAACCTGCGCAACGGCAACAGGATCCTCCCCATTGACGTGAAAAATCGGTATCTGCAACATCTTGGCAATGTCACTACAGTACGGGCTACTGCGTGCCTCTTCTGATGTCGTTGTAAAGCCGATCTGATTATTCAAAATAATATGGAGCGATCCACCCGTTTCGTAGGCACCTAGCTCGCTTAAATTCAGCGACTCTTGAACGATCCCTTCGCCAGCAAAGGCAGCATCACCATGAATAAGAATCGCCATACGATCGGTATGTTCGTGCCCTAACGATTTTGCCCGTTCTCGCTTTGACCGGGCCCGCCCCATCGCTACCGGGTTCACAAACTCAAGGTGGCTGGGATTAAAGCAAAGCGAAAGATGAACCGATTTCCCAAGGCTCGTTTTCCAATCGGTACTATACCCAAGGTGATATTTTACGTCGCCACCACCACGGTATCGCTCGGGTTGTAGGTCATCAAAGGCCCAAAAGATATTTTTCATTCTTTTGCCCATCACGTTGGCCATCACGTTGAGCCGGCCACGGTGAGCCATAGCAATGAGAACTTCAGGGACATTCCCCTCTCCTGCCTTTTCAAGAGCCATATCCAACATCGGTATTAGACTCTCACCACCTTCTAATGAGAACGATTTTTGAGCGACATACTTTTTACGAACGGTCTTTTCAAAAGTAACAGCCGAAACAAGCCTTTTGAGAATACGCAGCTGAGTCTCGCGCGACATTGGAAAATCGTTCCGGGTACCTTCCATCCTGTTTTGGAGCCAAGCCCGAATATCCCAATCGTCAATGTGCATAAACTGAGCGCCGATCGAACGGCAATAGGTGCTCTCAAGAAGATCGATGATTTCGCTAAGGGTCCTCTCTTTGGGCCCCTGGATCGTTTTCGTCGAGAAAGTCCGGCGAAGATCGTCTGGCTTGAGGCCATACTTGTCTGGGTCAAGCTCGTGCGGATAATCTCGTTTTTCGAGCCCCAGGGGATCAAGCTGAGCTTTCTTGTGTCCACGTGCCCGGTACCCGCGAATCAGTTGATCAACCCTGTCTTGTAAACTGGCAACGACCAGTGTCTCTTGACTACTCCCTCCCTCCTGTTGCCCACTGGACAAAGGTGTGCCCACGCCGTTGGCAATATCGATCCCTGTCGGCACAAAAGAGGGAAGCTTGGGCAAATCGTCAAAAGTTCCACCTGCTGCCTCTACCTTGGCATAAGCTTCAAAGTAGCTTCTCCATTCGGCAGGGACGGCCGCCGGGTCTTTGACATAATCTAGGAAGAGATCATCGATATAGGCGAGACTAAAGGTGTTCATTTTGTTTCCTATTATTGCCAGGCCAGCAGACTTGGCTTATGCGATTTTCTCGGTGATATCTCGACAAATGAAAGAAGAGAGTAAAAAAATTGCACCTACTAATAAGTTTACTTTTCTTCTCTAGTTTTGGGCATTCCTTTTAAACAGAAAAATTCCCTTTTTTTGCAAATGTTGACTAAATCGTCAAAGTCACTGGCCGACATTATCTATTCTAGCCCCGTAGAACAAGAAATTTAAAACTCCTTAAAAAAAGACCACTTGTAACAATTAAGCCACTTGCACCCAAAACAACAATCTCTAAAACAATAGGAAAATCGTACCATTTAAGAGAGCGACCTCTAATATAATCTTCTAGGGGAAGGGCAATCCCCCTTAATCACAATATTTGTACCTTGGCCCACAGAATTTAGACCTCAAAAAATGATAGCTGCTGTGTTTAAACACCTCACGATTGAAGAGCTTGCAACCATTTTGGCCGCCGACCATTTCTCCACCCGAGAGATGGCCGAGGAACTTCTTCGTGCCCACTTGGGCGATCAGACCAATCGTAACGACGCAGCTCCGACGATTGAACAGTTTCTCGAATTTATCAACCGCCATCCTCGGCGAAGGCTTATCCATCGACGTTGTCAAGAAATCTACCAAGAGCAACAAAAAGAAGAGAACCGATAAAAAAATAGTGTTCCAGCCTGCCTAACGATCTGAGCTTAGTTGACGTAGCTCACGCAGGAACCAGCGTAGCTCTTCTTTTGCAAAGAGGCAGTAACAAAAAACACCAACGAGAAGAGCGACCGGTACCTGCCAGACCTGAGGATTGACAACTGTCACGAAATACTCCCAGATATTCCCTTCCTCTTGCCACCTTATCATCGCCTCCCAGATGGCAAGCAATGTAGCAACAACCCCTCCCATACCGATTGCTGCCATTAACGAAGGAGCAAGCTCGACGACCATTTTTTTCAGACCCAGGCCAAAATAGGAACCAATATAAGGGAGCCACACGCAGCAACTAACAAATTGCAATATGGTAAAGGTTGTCGCCAGAAGTCTGGCCTGCGTAACGGCTTCCTCTGCCCGACTAACCATCAAAACGACCCAAAAACTGCTAATAAAAACCAAAGCCTGAATCAAGGCGATTAACCCATAACGTCGTGTCGCCCCCTGAGCAACGAAAAAAAGAAGACCGACAAAAAGTAATCCTTGAAAATAAATCGAAGGCGAGAGAATCTGTAGTATTTGGCCACCACTCGCCCATTTTTCACCGGCTCCCCACACGACAAGCCGACGAGCCACAACAAAACCACCAACGGCACACGGGGCGAGCAAAATACTAGCCAGTCGTAAAAAATGAGTCCCCAACTCAGCAAACTCTTCCCTTTTATCGGTTAACTTTGAGAGGCTACTTATTAACATTCCACCGATCGGAAAGGTCACACTATAGATCGGTTTGGCCATCACCTGGAACATCTGGCCGTAAAAACCACTCGCTGCCAGTGCAGCCCGACTTTGGCCGAGAAAATAGGCCAACAATAACTTGTCAAGAGACTGAGGTAAAAAATTCAACAAGCCACTAAGAGTAAAGTGACCACCAAAGCGTAAAAAGTTGCCGATTCCAACAAAGGGGTTTACGAATCGTGGGCGAAACTGTTCTGCCCGCCATGCAAGCAGAAAGAGAAAAATCGCTTCGATATAATGTTGAAAGACAATCGCCCAAATTCCAAACCCTTGCCATGCCAAAAAGACAGCAAAAAGACTCGCATAAGCGAGGCCCTGCATTCGGATGACAGCCGCTTTGCCAAGAGCGAGCCTTCTCTCCAAAAGGGCCAAATGAAGGGTTGCTCCCGAAAGCAAAAAAGTGGTCCCCGAAAAAGCAAATAACAATCCGACCAATCGTGGTTGATTATAAACCTCAGACAGCAACAGCCCCGAGAGCGCTGTTATGGTAGAAAAAAGTAGCCCCAGACCGACCTGCCACCAAAAAAGTTGGGAACAATGATATGGCGTTAGCTCTTCTTTTTGTACCGCAGCGGTATTGAGTCCACCTGTGCTAAAAAGACGCCAAAAGAAGACGACAGGTAAAACCATCGCCAATAGGCCATACTCGGCCGGTTCGATAAGGCGGTAAAGTAGAACAAGAGAAATAAGAGAGACAAGCTGCCCAATACCTTGTGAAAAAAAGACAGCTCCTGTCGAGGCTCTCACCAACTCGGTAGTCTCTTTGTCCGCGGCCTTCTCGCCCTCAGTCGCCGATCGGTCAACACCTGCCTGGCCACTACGATCCAAGCTTTCTGTCAGTGACTCCTTCTTTCCCACAATCGGTCTCTCTTCGGGCAAATCTTTTTCAACCATCTTGGCCCTCAATCATGACATCCTTTTCTCGTCCTCTCTCAAAACAAAAGAAGACTTTCAGAGACCCACGAGATTTCTCACTGCTGGGGAATTTGCGTTCCCTCTATCGGCATAAACTCTCTCAATAACAAATCGTCACCAACACGACCAAGCAGCCCCTCCTCTCCTGAGGAAACTGTCGGTGTTGCCTGGTTCTGATCTCCCCCCGTTCCTCTTTCCGCAAATGGATCTTGGCCAAAGTTAGGAAGGCCTGGCTGGACTTCATCACCAAAAAAGTTTTGCCCAGCAGTAATCTGTTCACTATTCTCAAGGTAGTTTGGTGTACCCTCTCTAGGATTGAAAAATTCGTCCATTTGCATGAGCGCCGGCCCTATAAGTAATATTAAAACCGATGGTGCAAAACAAAAAACAAGGGGAAAGGTCAACCAAATCGGTGATCGGTTCGCAATACGGGTCGCTTCCTGTTTTCGATGAATACGAAACTGGTCTGCCTGCTCTAGTAGAAGACGGGTACTCTGCCCACCCAATACTTGATATCGAGTCAATAATGAGGCGACTTGCCGCGCCTCGACAAGGTTTAGTCGCCTTGCAAATTGTTGCAACGCCCGCTCAAGACTACCGACCTCGGCTTGACGCTCTATCAAACGGAGCTCTTTTTGTAGAGAAGGATATTCTCGCAAATGCAACCTCGCCTGGCGAAGACTCGGCAAAAGCGCCATTCCACCTTCTAAACACATGCACAACATATCCAACAAATCGGTCAAGCCACGGCGAATTTCGGCGACTCGTCGTTGACGTCTGGACCAGACATGAATACGTGGGGTAATCGATAACAATGCTGCAATAGAAATACCAGCTATCAATAGGGTGAACCACTGGTCTTGAAAGAAAACGATCGCCAGCCCCATAAGGGCAAGAGGGAGAAAGAGGAGGAGAAAACGGAGAGCATAGACGTT
>JALCBQ010000076.1 GCA_028066335.1 Pirellulaceae bacterium | reverse complement strand
ACATAATTGTGCCAAATTCCTTTGCAAGCCATGGCTCAACGGGTCGACTCTCTCTGCCTCCTCGAAAAGTGTTTGTAACTCATGGAGAGTTTTTTCTCTGGAGGTCACCCTCTGTTGGTTGAGCATTAAAACCTTGAGCGTGCCATAGTGGGCATACGTATTGCTATGGCTGCTATCGGCGGCAATCGCCTTTTTATAACTCTCAAAGGCGAGATTTACCTGCCCCGATTCCCAGGCGTCCCAGCCGACACTGCGGTAATAACGTCCCGAAACCAAAGGAAAATATCCAACAAAAATAAAGGTCGAAAAGACCAATAAACTCGAAATAGCCCCAACGACAAACGACCATTTTTTTAGCCGAAAAAGAGACGTTGAAAAATGAGAAACGATCATTGCACTGAGAATCCAAAGAGCCATTGAAACGCCGGGGTACCCAATTCCACCAGCGATGAGAAGGTTGAGCAACAAAGCGACTAAGGTTATTCCAAAGAGATCGGCCGAGAGCTTTTGATCTTTTAGAAGAAACCAGCTCCCGTAACCTCCAACAAGGCCGAGGGGAACCCCAAAAAAGTAAAGTGAGAGATCAAGGTTATATTGATCTAAAGGGGTCACCAGACCAACTGCTAAAAGAGCGACGAACCCCCCGATGAGCAAAAAGATCTCTTCATTTCGAGACTCTTGCCTATCTCCTTTGTCAACCTTCTTCGTAAGAAGATCACTATCGTAATCATTCTTTTGACGGGTGAACTGAGCCAACAAAAATCCAAAGAATAAAACCAGCCCACCCAAAGCGATTAAACCACCGCAGGCCCACACCTCGACAAACCAGTTATGAGGGTCAGCGACCGCTTCACTTGCCTGAGGCAGTTTGTAATGAGTGTAGAAAGTTGCAAAATTCCCACTGCCGACACCTAGCCACAAATGGTCGGCGACCATTTGTGAGGTCGCTTGCCAATATTCCAGCCGGTATAAAATGGTCTTGGGAATTGGTAAACCAAAGAGAGCCCCAAAACTTCCTGTTACCAATAGCAATCCTAATAGTCCGATCACACCCCCGTAACATGCCGTAATAAGCCTCCATCCCACTCTTTTGATCATCGGTCGAAACAGGAAAAGAAGAACCAGTACCAAGCCAAAAATCGTCGAGACAATCGCCGACCGGCTCCCCGTTGCCCAAATGGAAAAAAGAAAGATAAAAACAACACCTCCTCCAAGCCATAAATCCCACGAAGCCCCTATTTTTTCGGAACGTTTCCTAAATACCTTCTCCAATAAGACACCGATCAGAAGGATCAATATTGGTAATAAATAGGCCGCAAGTGAATTTGACAGAGCAAAGGTTCCAAAAGGAAGGCCACTTTTTAGTCGAGCCTGATATTGTGCCAGACGTGCTGAGTCAGAGAGATCAATGCCATTCTGTTGAGCAAAGAGTTGAGGATTCTTCTCAAAATTCGCAGCCTCTCGAGGAAGACTGACAAAATATTGTTCGGCAACCTGCCCACATATTACAAGGGCAACCGAAAAAGTCAGAACCAGAAAAACTTTTTGCCTCTTTTGTGTCTGTAGTAACTGCCTTGCCAGAAAATAGAGGACCGCCATACTCAACCAATACCACGTCATATTTCTGACAAGGTAGTGGTTCCCATATTCCCAATGAATGGCTTGACTGACAAGCTGCCCCAAAAAAAAGAGGCCGACCAGCCCATCAAGCCAATGAAATGAAACCCCTGTTTTGCCGAATCTGGCGCTAGAAATACTCTTGGCCACCTTCTCTTCATGCCAGGCAGCTAGAACCCAAAAAACAAAGGTCAAAAAGATTAAAAATTGTAGTACCACCTGGGTAGCCGATTCGCCAACTGTTTCACTCGTTAGTAATGGGCACATCGTTATAACGAGCCCAAAAAGAAAGAGAGTCGTTTTTCGTAGTAGCCGTGCGATCTTTTCTGGAGCGTTTAAATTTGGTTGTTGATCTTTTTCAGAACCCATATTCATAGAGAGGTCACTTTAGAAGAGTTACTTTTGTTCTTTTTTGTTGTGTAGTGATTTCCTGGCAGTCACTTCTAAAATAGCGACAATTGACAAAATGAAGAAGATCATTAAGCCAATAATCACCCCACCTAACCAGTTGACCTGGTGTAACAACAAGGCTCCTAGCCCACACGTTGCACTCGTTAAATAAACAGTAAAAACGGCCTGTGTTTTGCTCAGCCCCAAAACGACTAAACGGTGCGAAAAATGGTACCTGTCGGCCTCAAACGGGCTTCGCCCTTGCATAAGACGAATTACAATCACGGACAACATGTCATAAAGAGGTACAGCCATGACAAACAATGGTGTTAAAACGGCATGCGACGAGCCACTTTGTTGCCCTGTATAGGTCGCCAGTAAAGTCGCAACCGCAATACAAAAACCGACAAAATAACTACCTGCGTCTCCCATGAAAATTGATGCCGGTGGCCGATTGTGTAACAAAAACCCAAACAATGAGCCAGCAAACACAAACAAAAAACCACTCACAAAGAGTTGTGGTGCCGCCTTCGCAGGATCGTCAATTAATAACATTGCGGTCGCTAGTACGGTCGCTGCGATAAGGGCAACTCCACCCGAAAGGCCATCCATATTATCAAGCATATTGAACGAATTAATCAGGGCAACAATCCACAAAACGGAAAGGAAGCTCGTCAACCAAGGGATTTCAATAAATGCTGTCAAACGCCAATCAAATAACCAAACACATAGGGCCGATATAAAAAACTGAAGACCGAGCCGAAGCTGCCAGCGGATCCCTTTTTTATCATCCCAGAGACCTAATAACATTAATAAGGTTGCTGCAATAAGTAAAACCCAGAGCTTACCCGACTGTTGCCATAGACCACCGTAATGTTTACCAACAAGGTCGGGCAACGAAAAACCCAAAAGAGAAACGCCACCACCTTCGTGAATATCGATAAGCAAGAGGCCAAGTTGCGCAACTGCAAAAAAAGAGATCACCCCAAGCCAAATCGCTACACCACCACCAAGAGGTGTTGTCTTTGTATGAACTTTTCGAGCATTCGGCCGATCGACGAGTTCGAAATAAAGGGCGAGTCGCCGAATAAAAAAAGTCGCCAAGTAAGTCATAACCAAACTTGGTAGAGTAGCGGCCAAAACAAAACCGGTCAGAGTGAGAGAGTTCATCGTTTGTCCTTCTGGAGGGATCGAAAATAACTGGCCCCTCACTACCCCCTTTGGGTACCGTAGATTGTACACACCCCTAATGGGAACTCTTTGAAATATCTTTTCTAGAAGGCCGAATATCTGCTAGTTGCTCGCGGAAATAGTTACGACATTTGGTGAAAAATTGATGGTAATCATCTCGGCGGTAATTTGGATAAGTCCAAGGATGGGCTTGCCACTCTCTATGTTCGTAGTTCAGCGTAATCTCGGCATAAACTCCTTCACCTAAATAGAGGCGATGGCAGTTGTCCTTGGTCGTTGCCAAGACGAATTTTGACTCGTCCATGTATCCAGGATCTAAATTCAACGAACGTTTGCTAGCACCTGAGCGTATTTGGTAGGCCTCTTCCCAGTTATTAGTTAGATGCTTTATCGGGATAATCTGATCGGGCCGAATGAGATGCTCAAAGGCTAGAATACGAAGCTTTAACCCTTTACCCATCGTCTTTTGATAGTAGGCCGTTTCATCAAAATCAAAGTCATCACTACTCAGTGCTGCCGGTCCAAATGCCTCGACCGCTTGCGCAAACCCCCACTCCAAAGCCTCAACGCCTTGACTAAACATCGGCATAACAAGTAAGGCCGGTTTTGGTGGTTTGATCGACCCCATGAGAGTCGCTCCTAACTTTGTGAATACTTAGTTTTCAAGAGAACAAATCTTCAAGACTGCAATTAGGGGTAGAAGTTAAAATACAGGGTATCACTTCAAAGGAGCCTTGCTGCCTCTTTTGATCTCGCCTTCGGTCGACGACTAGTACGCTTTGGCAATAACGGCTTTAAGAGTGGTCTCTTTTCCAGTAAAAATACATTTACCCACAGGATGATCTTGATCGTCAGGAACACAGCGGACCGTCAACTTTAACGGTTTTAGAATTTCAAGAGTCTCAGGCGATTCACAAAAATAACAGTTCGCAAACCCACCTGGCGCAGACCCCTCTTTTCCTTTATCGTCAAAGAGAGTCGTCAGGGCCTCAACAGAATCGATTTCATGGGTATTCTCTCGGCGGAATTGAGCCGCCTTGTCGAACAATCCTTTTTGGAACGTTTCAAGGAAAGTTCCAGCCTCTGTGGTAAAAGCCCCTTTCTCAACGCCCCATTTTTCACCCGTATCACGACGATAGGCGAAAACCTTCCCTGCAGCAACATCGCGTGGCCCGACCTCCAAAAGAATTGGTACCCCTTGTTTAATATATTGCCATTTTTTGCCACCTCCCCGAGCCTCACGAGTATCGACTTTGACCCTTAACTTTTCACCAAAAGCCTCCTGTTGCGACAACTCCTTTTCTAGAGAATCGCAATACTCCAAGATCGACTCTCGATCTTCTTCCTTACGAACGATTGGCAAAATCACAACTTGTTTGGGGGCAAGACGTGGTGGCAAAACAAGGCCATCGTCGTCGGCGTGGGTCATAACCAAGGCACCGACCAAACGGGTCGAAACACCCCATGAAGTCGTCCAGCCATAAACTTCGTGCCCCTCTTCATTTTGAAACTTGATCTCCTGAGCTTTGGAGAAATTTTGCCCCAGAAAGTGAGAGGTCCCCGCCTGAAGTGCTTTTTTATCTTGCATCATTGCCTCAATCGTATAGGTCGCAACAGCACCGGGAAACCGTTCATCAGCCGTTTTATAACCCTTAAGGACAGGCATGGCCATGTAATCTTCGGCAAACTCGGCATACAGGTCGTGGATAAGCCTGGTCTCTTCTTGAGCCTCTTGCTCAGTCGCGTGAACGGTATGTCCCTCTTGCCAAAGAAATTCAGAAGTTCGCAAGAAAAGACGCGTACGCATTTCCCAGCGGACGACATTCGACCATTGATTGATCTTAATGGGAAGGTCACGGTAGGATTGGACCCATTTAGCAAAAGTCTCGCCTATGATTGTTTCGGAGGTTGGCCGTACGATCAGTGGCTCTTCCAGTGGACCCGCTGGCGCAAGCCCCCCTGCACCATTTGGTTCAAGCCTATGGTGGGTAACGACAGCACACTCTTTGGCAAAACCTTCAACGTGTTGCGCCTCCTTCTCCAAATAACTCATCGGTATAAAGAGAGGGAAATAAGCGTTTTCGTGCCCTGTCTCTTTAAAGCGACTATCCAAAGCCCCTTGCATTTTCTCCCACACGGCGTACCCCCAGGGCTTAATGACCATACAGCCGCGAACGACCGAATTCTCAGCCAAGTTGGCACCTTTGACAACTTGCTGATACCACTCAGGATAGTTCTCCTCTCGTGTGGGGGAAATGGCATTTTTGGCCATAAAGCTCGCTCTCCTATCGCTTTATGAAGGTTATACTAAAGGAAATACGGCTTGAGAAAACCGAAACAAAATCAGAACGAAAAACAACAAGGGTTCTATCATACCATTACTTTCCTTTTCACAAAGATCCTTTCTCCTACCTCTTTAAGCCACTACTCAGGAACAGGATAACCATTCTCAGGCCGTTTTTCTTCTTTCTTTGGTAAATTCAAAAGTTTGGCCCTTCGTATGTAGCTCTATCCTCCCTTAGAATAGGGCTACATGCGCCCCTATTAAAAAATGACCGCTTAGTGTATAATGTCTAACTGGATCAGCTACTTATGACCCGAATCCCTGTCGAGAAACTCCGGGAAAACGACAAACTGCAACAAGTTTTTTTCACCGAAGATAAACAGCTCCGCACCAATCGTAATGGCACGCTCTATCTTCTTCTCCGTCTAGGCGATGCCACAGGTAGTATCGTCGGTATGTACTGGAACTGTACCGAAGAGGTCGCCGAAAAATTTGAAGCCGGTGACTACATCCACCTTCATGGAACGATTCAACTCTACAACAATAACCTGCAATTGATTGCCACCAAAGTAAAAAAAGTCGACCCCGAATCGATCGACGAGAACGAATTCCGAACTATCTCACCTGTCGATCCGACTTCTCTTATTGCTAATTTGACCGAAAAATTTCAGGGTCTTACCAATGACCATCTTCGCGATTTAGGCCTCACTTTCCTTGCCGACACCGAATTCGTTCGACAGTTTAGCCTTGCCCCGGCAGGCATTAAAAACCATCATGCCTATCCTGGTGGGCTTCTTGAACACGTCGTTCAACTTGCCAACCTAATTGAAAGTGTTGTAAGCCATTATCCCCAGTTAAATGCCGAACTCCTTTTTACCGGTGCTTTCCTACATGATATTGGAAAGATCGAAGAACTACAGTACGAACGGCAGCTTGGCTATAGTGATGAGGGACAACTACTGGGCCATATCGTTTTGGCAATTTCAATACTTGACGCTAAAATCGCTGAGACAGAAAAGTCAACAGGGAAGCCCTTTCCCAAAGAGCTGGCGACTCAATTAAAACACCTAATTGTTAGTCATCACGGTCAATATGAATATGGCAGCCCCAAACTTCCCATGACCCTGGAGGCTCTTGCTCTACACTACCTTGATGACCTTGATGCTAAAATCCACAATTTTTCGAACCTTATGAAAGAAGATCTCAATAGAGAGAGTAACCTCACAAGTTACCACCCAAGTATCGGCCGTAAACTCTTTAAATCCAAACGGTCACCAAACTAAAACTAAAGACGAAGCTCTACAGTTGACCAATAGGGCATTCCAAATAGCGAAGGCAAAACGCCAGACACAACTTGCCTCGATAGGCAAGTTCGATATTCTTCAAGAAACATTAGGTAAAAACTAAAAACAAAGAAAACAAAGACTGCAAGAACTTTATGACACATGAGAAAAACGAAATCGAACGAAAAATACTAGAACACATTTGGAGCGAATTTTATCTGCCTGTTAAACCGCGAACGCTCTCAAAGCGTCTTAAAATCACCGATGAGACGACCCGCCCCTTTAAAGCCGCAATTCGACAACTTGTCAAACAACAATACATCGCTTACGGTGATAAACATTATTTATTTCCTGGCCCCAAAAAACCGCCATTTGGCACCGAGGCTCTCGAAAATCATCACCAAGGCAATGTCGTTAAAAAGGAAGCTGGCAAAACTAAAAATACTAAGCCTCTAGCAGACTCGGTATCTGACTCTGAATCCGAGCCTGTGTCAGACCCTATGTTGGCCCCTGCCGATGCCCCTCAAGAAATTTCCACCAAGAGATCAAACGACAAAAAATCAAAAAGCCCCCTTCCAACGAACCTGCTTGAGGGAATCTACCGACGTAAAGCCTCTGGAAACGGGATCGTCTATATTGAAAACGAGCCAGGAACATCACCTCAGGTCAAAAGAAAAGAGATTTTTGTGCCCTTTGAACGGAGTAAATCTGCCGCAAATGGTGACAAGGTCCACGTCCGGCTCAGTCGACGACGTGCCTCAGGAGGTCGCCCTGTCGGAGAAATTACCAAAGTCACCCAACGGGCCAAATATACCTTTGTTGGAACCTATTATCCTAAAGACGAAGGTGGAGTCGTCGAAGTTGATGGTAGCAAGCTAGGCAATGTTATCTTTGTCGCCGATGCCTCGGTAAAGAACGTCTTGGAAAACGACCGTGTCGTCGTCGAGGTGACAAAATTTCCGACTTCGTTCCACGAAGGTGAAGGGGTTATTACCTATGTCTTAGGTGCCAAAGGAGAGCCCGAAGTTGATACCCTTTCTGTTATTCATGAATACGACCTCCCGACCGAATTCCCTGAAAATGTCCTCGAATATGCTCGAAAACAGGCTGAAGAGTTCGACCCTTATCAACTTACCGATCGCATCGACTTTACCGAAGTACCGACCTTGACGATCGATCCCATAACTGCCCGAGACTTTGACGACGCAATTTCACTTTCTCGTGGCGAGCATGGGCACTGGCTTTTAAAGGTTCATATTGCTGACGTCGCCCACTTTGTCCCTGAGGGGAGCCCCCTCGATAAAGAAGCTTATCTTCGTGGAACGAGTATTTACCTTCCCGACCTCGTCATCCCGATGTTACCAGAAACTCTTTCAAACAACCTTGCGAGTTTACAGCCAGACAAAATTCGCCTTTGCAAAACGGCTGAACTCGAGTTCACCTCGACAGGGGTCCCTGTCTTAACGACCTTTTATAATGGTGTTATTCGTAGCGACAAACGGTTTACCTATGAAGAGGTCGACCAATTTCTGGAAGACCGTACTCCTTGGAAAAAAGAGCTGAATCCCGAGGTCTTCGAACTCCTCTCAAATATGCATGAACTCGGCATGCTCCTTCGTCAACGCAGGATGCGCCGTGGCTCAATCGAGTTATCACTCCCCGACATGAAACTCGACTTTGATAAAGATGGCCACGTCTGTGGGGCCCATCGTGAAATCAATACAGAGAGCCATCAAATCATTGAAGAATTTATGCTCGCAGCAAACGAGGCGGTCGCCCGTCGTCTCGCCGATGAAGAGATTCCTTTCATTCGTCGAATTCATCCCAACCCCGACCCAATCAAACTAAAAAGCCTTGCCAAATTTGCGAGAGAACTCGGCTATGATTACGAAAGTCTTGAGAATCGGTTTGAAATCAAGGAACTTCTCGAAACCTCAATTGGCACCCCTGAGCAACAAGCCCTCCATTTTGCCGTGTTGCGCAGTATGTCCAAGGCAGTCTATAGCCCATCGGACGAAGGCCATTACGCCTTGGCCAGTAAATGTTACACCCATTTTACTTCCCCGATTCGGCGATACCCTGACCTGACGATCCATCGGCAGATTTTTCAGCTGTTGACCAATGAAAAGCCGAGCCATGACCACGAATACTATGCTCGTATTTCAAACCATTGTTCTGAGCGAGAACAAATCGCTATGGTTGCCGAACGAGAACTAACCAAGCTCAAGCTTCTCAACTATCTCGAAGATCGTATCGGTCAAACAATGACAGTCTTAATAACTGGTGTTGAAGAGTTTGGCCTCTTTGCCGTCGGCGAAGACCTTCCTGTTGAAGGGCTCATACCGGCGAGGACGTTACCCGACGATCGGTATTATCTGGAAAGTGAGATCCATACACTCTCAGGACATTCCCAAGAGAACTCATTTACCCTCGGCGATACACTCGAAGTTACGATCGCCAACGTCGACGTGACGAACCGACAACTCGACTTCAAATTTTTGTCCATTCTCCAAAAAAGTTCACGAGCAACGACGACCGAAGAAGTCTCTGATCACCCTAAAAAACGGCGTAGAAAGACACCTTCTCGAACCCCTCGACCAACCAAACGGGCCAGAAATAAAGGGAAAAAGACAGTAAAGAACTCTAAAAAAAGGGCTAAAAAAAGGTAGTTGGGCCTTACTCTCTCCGTTTTGCACCAAGTTCGCAAAAGAAAACCGTTTTCTTCCTACTTGCTAGGAGAATTTTTCGTTTCCCATTATTCCCCACTAGCCACACTTTTTGGTTAAAGTAAAATAAGTCCCTTTGTTGGAATGGATCTCGCTGTAAGCTGCCTGCCCAACGAATCCCTCGCTCGTATTAAAAAGCTGCTATTGTTTTAGCCTCTTTTTATTCTAGGGGAATTGTTCTTTCAAATTTGAAGACACCATAACGCCAGAATTTTCAGGCTACCGGTTTATCGGGCATATACAAATATGTGTCCGAGAAATATTTCTCCTTAGAGCTTACCTTAGCATGGAAACTTAGCCCAAGAGCTTAATTGTCGCCTTGCCCTTTGCAAATATAAAATACAAAAGCATATAGGAAAACCCAGACAACCTAACGGAAGAGATTTTAATGAGCCAAGACCTCGCAAAAACAGCGCTTTATCAGTGGCACGTCGATCATCAAGGCCGCATGGTCGATTTTGCTGGCTGGTCGATGCCGACTCAGTACACGTCGATCGTTGAAGAACATAACGCCACCCGTCAGGCAGCGACCCTCTTTGATGTCTCTCACATGGGCCGTTTCTATTTTACCGGATCTGATGTCGAGGCTTTTCTTGATAACCTAGCGACCCGAAAAGTTATAGGCATGAAACTGGGGGCTATCCGGTACTCGCTCGTAACCGACGAAAATGGGGGTATTTTAGATGATGTCCTGATTTACCGTCTCGAAGAACTCGACGGTTCCCCATTTTATGCAATGGTTGTCAATGCAAGCAACCGCGAGAAAATCGCCGCCTGGATCGAGTCTCACCTTAGTGATGACCTAGATGTCCATTTCGAAGACCACACCGTTGTTACAAGTATGATTGCAGTTCAAGGCCCTCTTGCCAATGGACTCGTCACCCAGGAATTTGGCTTTAACCCCGATGACCTAAAATACTATACTGGTACAGTCGTCGAAATTGCTGGCCATCGTGCGATCGTTAGTCGAACCGGCTACACTGGTGAAGATGGTTGCGAAATTTCCATTGCAAATGAGGCAGCAACGACCGTTTGGGAAGCTATCTTGGCCGCAGGACAAGAAAAAGGGGTTATGGCTGCCGGGCTTGGCGCTCGGGATACCCTTCGCCTTGAAGCGGCAATGCCTCTTTATGGCCACGAACTATCAGAAGAGATCACCCCTGTCCAAGCTGGCCTAGGGTTTGCTGTTAACCTCAAAGAACGTCAATTTATTGGTAGTGTGCCCATTGCCAAGGCCAAAGAAGAAAACAATGCACCCGTCCGAGTCGGCTTTGCCCTTGAAGGTCGCCGAGTTGCCCGCCAAGGATACCCCATTATCGACAATGAAGGAAAGGCGATTGGCGAAGTGACGAGTGGTACTTTTTCCCCAACCCTTGAAAAGGCGATTGGTATGGCCTACGTTCCTGCAGAGTTTTCTGCCGAGGGAACAGCTCTTACGATCGATCTTAGAGGAAAGAGAGCGAATGCAACGGTTGTTTCCCTCCCCTTTTACAGTCGAAAATAACAAATCCTAAATATCACTCTAAGACCGCCGTTGGGGGGTTGTCGCCACGAGAAAAAAAACCACAATTTTCGTTATACTCAATTCCATATCATTCCACCTCTATACAGTGTCCCCTTTTGAGCCTCTTTGGTCTTAGCCATCTCTTTGACCAATTTTTCCAAAGTGACCTGTTCCTTACCCTCTTATTGCAAAGGTACAAACGTTGTGAAACAAGAAGACCTCCTTTTCACACAGACCCACGAATGGCTTCATCTCTCGGAAGAAGATGGCCAAAAAGTCGCTACCGTCGGTCTCACCGATTTTGCTCTAAAGCAACTCAATGACCTCGTCTTTGTCGACCTTCCCGAAACAGGCCGAACCCTTGCTGCTGGTGAGTCCTTTGGTGAAATTGAATCTGTGAAATCAGTTAGTGATATCTACAGCCCTGTTGGCGGTGAAATCGTTGACTCGAACACCTCTCTTTCTGAAAATCTTGATCGTCTTAGCAACGATGCCTACGGTGATGGTTGGTTAATCAAGGTAAATGTCACCGACGATTCCTCTCTTTCCGAGATGATGAGTTTTGCCGATTACCAAAAACAGTGCGAAGAAGAAGGCTAATACCATCTTTTAATCGCCTGGGCTTTAGCGCATCGTTGAAAGCAGCTTTTTGGAAACCCCAAAAGGCCTTGACTTACCTCGTTGCTATTGTCTGTGCGAGAGACCCTGCAAGGGCTCTCACCAAATACTGTTTATCCATACCCTTAAGAGATACGAATTTTCTCCTTTTACTTTCAGTTCTTTTCTGCCGGTATTACCGATGCCATACCTTTACAACACTGCCGAAGAACAACAAGAGATGCTCCAATTTATTGGAGCGGCCTCCCTTGATGAGTTGTTCTCTGACATTCCATCTGACATTCAAATGGATCGTCCCCTCAATCTTCCTCCTGCACTCAATGAACTTGCTCTCACGCAACACATGACAGCACTTGGGAACAAGAACCTCGTAGGTGGCGAAGTTCCCTGTTTTCTTGGTGGTGGTAGCTATGACCATTTCATTCCGTCGGTCGTTGATGCGATCTCCTCGCGGGGCGAATTCTATACTTCTTACACTCCATACCAACCCGAAGTAAGCCAAGGAAATCTTCAGGCGATTTTTGAATACCAAACGCTTATCTGTAACCTAACTGGAATGGATGTCTCGAATGCGAGCCTCTATGACGGTGGTAGTGCCGCCCTTGAAGCGACCTTAATGGCAATGCGAGCGACCCGACGCACCGAAAAAGTTGTTACCGTTAGCTCGGTCCATCCAGAATACCGCCAGATTTTGGAGACCTATTACACAACTCTTAATGTCAAATTGGAAACGGTCGAACACCAAGGAGGGCGAGCACCTCTGGAGGCTCTTGAAAATGTTGTCGATGAAAAGACCGCCTGCATTTTAATTCAATCGCCTAACTTCTTTGGCAGTCTCGAAGATGTCGAAAAAATCGCTGAAATCGCTCACGCAAAGGGGGCTCTTTTAGTCGTCGCCTTTGACCCGATTAGTCTCGGTCTTATCAAACGCCCGGGGGATCAGGGAGCCGATATTGCTGTTGCTGAGGGACATACCCTTGGAACCCCAATGCATTATGGTGGCCCTTTTTTAGGAATTTTAGCCTGCCGAGAAAAATTGATTCGAAACGTTCCAGGTCGTATTGCTGGTGAGACCGTCGATAAAAATGGAAAACGGTGTTTTGTCCTAACCCTCCAAACACGTGAGCAACACATTCGCCGCGAGAAAGCGACAAGTAATATCTGCACGAATCAAGGGCTCTTTGCTCTGCGTGCCTGCGTTTATCTATCGACCCTTGGTCCAGCTGGCCTCAAAGAAGTCGCGACGGCCTCACTTCAAAAGGCCCACTACGCCTTTGAAACATTGACAGCAACCGATCGTTTTGAGCCTCTCTTTGACCATCCGTTCGTTAAAGAGTTTGTCATTCGTGACCGTGAGAACAAGGTCGATCAACTCATACAACAAGCCGCCGCCCAAGGCTACCTTGCTGGCATCCCTCTAGGCAACTGGTATCCTGAACTCGGTGATTGTCTCCTTCTTGCTGTCACCGAAAAACGAACCAAACAAGAGATCGACACCCTTACTGAAATACTCACTAACACCACCTCCCTGGAATCGGCCCATGCGTAATCCTCAAACATCCCAACTGATCTTTGAATTGTCCAAACCAGGACGACGCAGCGCCCGTTATACTGCGAGCGATATCCCGACTAAAAATGTCGATGAGCTGCTGCCCAAACAGTACCAAAACGACCAACCTCTCGATCTTCCCGAAGTTTCTGAACCTGAAGTCGTCCGTCATTTTACGAATCTTTCGACTCTAAACATGTCGGTCGATACTCATTTCTACCCTCTCGGTTCGTGTACGATGAAGTACAACCCGAAAAGGAATGAACGGTTTGCCGCTAGTGGTGGTTTGGGGCATTTACACCCCTACCAACCCTCGGAAACTCTTCAGGGAATGTTTCAACTCCTTTACGAAATGCAACAAATTTTAGCTGAGATTTCGGGTCTGCCGAAAGTTTCGCTCCAACCAGCTGCCGGTGCCCATGGCGAACTAACGGCTCTTATGGTCGCCGCTGCCCACTTCCGTAGCAAAGGACAAAACCGGACGAAAGTCCTCTCTCCTGACAGTTCACACGGAACGAATCCAGCCAGTGCAAAAATGGCTGGATTTCAGGCAATCACGGTAAAAAGTGACGACCATGGCTATGTCGACCTTGATGATCTCAAGGCAAAGCTCGACGATGAAACGGCCGTCTTTATGATTACGAACCCTAGTACCCTCGGAATTTTTGATAAAAAAATCCAAAATATCTGCGACCTTGTTCATGAGGCCGGTGCCTTGATCTACCTTGATGGGGCAAATATGAATGCGATCTTAGGGACGACTCGCCCTGGTGACTTTGGTGCCGACATGATGCACTTTAACCCACACAAAACATTCAGTGGCCCTCACGGCGGTGGTGGCCCTGGTGCTGGCCCTATCTGTGTTACCGAAGAACTCGGCGTGTATCTTCCAACTCCAACAATCTCGTTTGATGGTGAAACTTATCACCTTGAAAAAGAGAACCCTAAGTC